>DUVX01000095.1 GCA_012840855.1 Bacillota bacterium
GATTTGCGTTGAGCGGCTTGAAAGGGTCGGCGAAGCAAAACCTGGAGCCGGACCGGCCTGCCGAGAGCAGGACGCCGAGACTAAGCCTGAAAGGCGGATGTCGAGGGTAGTCCGGCAGAAGGTTGCTGCTGAGGCGCTTCCTTTCCCGCGAAGAAGCACGACATAAGCCTGAAGCGGAGAGATAACATCTAACAGAGGGGGGTTCTACTGGCGATAACCCCGTTTCCCCCTCTCCCTGTCCCTCTCCCGCCAGGGGCTCCAGGGGAGAGGGGACGTACACCCGACCCCAACAATATAGGGGGATGTACGCGCTTCTGAGCTCCTGCTTCAGGCGTGATGGAGATTTGCGGGGGGGGATGTACGTGCTGTCTGAATCGCTCCTGCTTCAGGCAACATGGAGATTACCCGTTACAGGCGCGCCAGCGCCTCTTGATGCACGGCCAGGTCTTTCTCGCTGAAAAGGACGAAGCGTACTCTTTGTAAATGCTTCAGCGAGGGGGCACTTTCGGCAATGCTGCGGCAGGCTACCGCCGCCGCCTCCTCCACAGGGTAGCCGAAGATGCCAGTGGAGATGGCGGGGAAACCGATAGACTGCAGCCCCTTCTCATCGGCCAGCTGCAGGGCGTTGCGATAGCAGCGGGCCAGAAGCTCCGCCTCGGGCTTGTCACGGCCGTAGACCGGCCCCAGGCAGTGGATCACATGACGGTTGGGCAGGTTATGAGCACCGCTGATCACCGCCTCGCCCGGTTTTATCGGAGCGAGAGGGCGGCACTCCTCCTCCAGCCCCGGCCCGGCGGCCCGGTGGATCGCCCCGGCCACACCGCCGCCCCGCTGCAGCTGTGCATTGGCCGCGTTGACGATGGCATCCAGATCGGGCTGCTCCACAATATTACCCCTGATACACTCGATGATAACCCCGGAAACTTTCTTCTGCATCGAGATCCCTCCCAGAGACAATTAAGGGAAAACATCCCTTTTCACCTGTAATTATAGCATAATTTTCACCTATCGCTCTAGGGCACTCCCTTGACAGGGCCGCTCTCTCCCGGTCCAGCTGATCAGAACGGCGCCGGCCAGCACAGCGGCACCGCCGATGAGCTGCACCGCCGTGAGACGCTCCTGAAGCATGATCGCCGCGCCCAACGCGGTGAAGAGCGGTTCGCTCATGCTCAGTATTGAAGCCCTGGCTGGGCCGAGCATCTCCAGCCCCCGAAAAAAGGCGAGCAGAGCAGTTATCGTGGAGAAGAGAACAAGCACGGCAATAGGCCCCCAGGCCGAAGGTTCGAAAGAAAAATCGAGCGGACCGGTGAAAATACTGGTGGCCAGGACGCCCATTCCGGCAAAAACGGTTATAAAGGTGGTGGCGATGAGGGGGGGTATCTGCTTGATTACCCGGTGCCCAAGGAGAATATAGACAACATAGACCAGCGCGGCACTGAAAGCCAGGAGAGTCCCCACGCCATCAGCGCTGCCCCAGGTTGTCCCCAGGATCAGCAGTACACCCATGAAGGAGACGGCCCCGGCGACAGCAGTCGATAGCGACGGTTTTCGGCGCTCCAGCAGGCAGTTCAGGGCGACGACCAGGATGGGGTAGGTGTAGAAAAGCAGCGCCACCAGGGTGGGGGTAATATGGCGTACGGCCGTGAAATAGAGCGTTGACTGCAGCGTGTAACAGATGCCAAGAAGAAAAAGGTAAAAAAGATCCACCGCACGCATCTTCATGGCAGCGCGGTAGCGCGGAGAAGCAAAAAGAAAACCGAACAGCAGCAGTCCCGCCAGGGTAAAGCGGAGCAATAGCAGGGTGGGAACATTGATCCCCCGCGGGTAAGCGTGGAGAGCGAATACTGGCATCACCCCGAAACCGCAGGCCGAAAGCAGGATAAACAACGCACCCTTGAGATGTTGACCCATCGCCCTCTGATCCACCCGCCTTTGACGACTTAAATAGTATTAACGCTTCTGTATTTAATCTAAAATACCCTTTCCGGCAGGATCGCAAAAGCGGTGCTCCCGGTGATTGTTTGCAAGATCTATACCCTTGAGCAGATCATGAAAATCGTCCCACGGCTGGAAGGGGATCCCCGCAGCTGAGCAGGCCCCGGCGAGGCGATCGCGGGCGAAGATGATATCAGCATAGGCTGCGGCAAAACGATCGTTGAATCCATCGCCGACATAGTACACCCGGCAGCCCTTTTCAAGGAGCCCCGTAACAAGAGACGCTTTACAGTTACCGCAAACGGGGCAGCTGCGGTGAGCATACGGCGTCAGCGTCTTTAACCGCCCGCTGTCTTCGAAAGTGCGATTGCGGAAAATCTTGGTGACATGCTCCCGGCAACCGTGCATCTCCAGGATCGGCTCGATGTAAAGGCCGAATCCGTCGCTGGCAATATAGAGGGGATAGCCTCTGTCATGAACGGAGCGCAAAAACCCTTTTAGCCCCGGACGCAGAGCTGCCCTTTCTTTGGCGAACGCCAAGATCGCCTCCCGGTCCGGCGGCAGGTAAGCCGACATCCGCTCCAGCCATTCTTTCATCCCAAATTCTCCACGGTGATAGGCGGCGCTGCATTCGGGATAGTGTTCCCCGCCGTAATGACGGGCCATCATTGAGGTGATATCGCTTTCGGTAACCGTCCCGTCGAAATCGAGGACATAAGCAATCTTTGATTCGATCAATAAATTTATCCACTCCCGCTTATTTTCTATGAAAAGGGCCGCTTTGGCAGGCAGCACGAGTCCCCTCCTACACTATAGCCAACCTCTCTGATTAATTCAAGGAAGGGCCCCCTCTGCGGACTGCAGAAAGCATTTGACGGGGCGGCCGGTATCAGGGATACTGTAGCTATGCCTCAATATCCCTTCACTTTCCCCAAGATCAGCGGAAAGCTGATTAAAAGGCTGAACCGCTTTGCCGTGGAAGTAGAGGTGGAAGGCCGGCAGGAAAGAGCCTATCTGCCCAACACCGGACGGCTCTGGGAACTGCTTTTGCCGGGGACCACCCTTCTGCTCAGCCCGGCCCTCTCCCGCGGCAAGCTCCCCTACACCGTGCTGGCCTGCCGAAAAGGGGCTCACTTCGTTCTGTTGCACACTCACCTGACCAACGAGATCGCCCACCGCCTTATCGATGAAGGGCGGATCCCGCCCTACAGGGACTACCGCGTGGTTAAAAGGGAGCCTGCTTACGGCAGACACCGGTTTGATCTGCTCCTGGAGCACCGGCGCAACGGCAGACCGTTCTACCTGGAGATCAAGAACAACACCCTTTTCGAAAGCAGGACAGCGATGTTCCCCGGTGCCATCACCGAAAGAGGAGCAGCCCATCTGCGTCTCCTCAAAGAGCTCGCCTCGGAGAACGTCGGGGGAGGCTGCCTCTTTATGATCATGAGCCCGCAGGTGGAGTACTTTCTTCCTGCCTACCATATCGATTACCGCTTCTCCCAAACCTTTCTCGATGTTAAAAACTTTATCCGGACAGATGCTTTCGCCTTGGGTTTTGACCCCGATTTTACAGAGGTAATCACGATAGAGCCGGTAAAGATCCCCCATCGTTTTATCGAAGATGAGCTGCGGGACCGGGGGTTCTACCTGCTGCTTCTGGAGCTGGCGGAGCCCAAAACAATTACCCCGCAGGATAACCGGAGAGTATTGTGCAAAGAGGGATACTATGTATGCGTGGGAAAGGCCGAAAAAGAGCTGAATCGGGAAGCAGCGCGCCATAAACAAAAAAGTAAGAAAAAAAAGCGGCCTATCGATCACTTGACCGCGGAGGCTGAGATGATCACGCCCATTCCCATAATCACCGGCGAGCCGTTAGCGTCCGGGCTCGTCGATCGGTTAGGGCCCCTCGCCGACAGAAGGATCGCGGGGCCCTTCTCCGGTAACGGGATTATCGGGCCGCTCTTCTATTTTTCCGCAAACCCTCTCCTCAACCGCGGTTTCATCAATTTGATCCAGGATAGCCGTATCATCCAACCCGAGCAGAGACTTAGGACAGGGGGCTATCTCCCCTGAGCCCAGCTCATCGCTATCATTTGTCGTCGCTCTTTTCCTTAAAATAGAGGGCACCGCTGGGACAGGCTTCGACGCAGAGCCCGCATTCGGTACAGGGGGACTGGGCCAGGCTGACCTCCCGGAATGTGCCGACCCGGCGGGTTATTCCGCGGTTGGTAAAACCGAGGGCCCCCACCCGAGCCACCTCCTGGCATATCCAGACACAGCGGCCACACAGAAGGCAGCGGCTGCGGTCAAAAGCGAATGTTTCCGGACTCTCGTCGATCTCTACATCCAGCTCCAGGGCGCTGAGGCGGGAGAGCCTCATCTTTAAACCCCTCTCCCGGGCTATCTTTAAGAGGGCACAGCTTTTTCGCCGGGGGCAACGGCCGCAGCCGAGGCGGTGATTGCTCAGGAGAAGCTCAAAAGCGCTCTTTACTAGACGATCAACCTGCGGGCTGCGCGTCTGCACGGAGAGACCCTCTTTGGCCGCCAGGGTGCACGCCGTCACCGGTTCGGGGCGGCCTTCCACCTGCACGTAGCAGAGGCGGCAGCTTCCCGAGGGATGCTCCTTCTCTTTCAGAGCACAGAGGTTGGGGATGAAGATGCTGTTATCCAGAGCTACCCAGAGCACTTTTTCCCCTTCATGGGCTTCTATTTCACGGCCGTCTATGGTTATAGTTACCTTTTTGCTCATGAACCCTTCCCCTCTTTCTCGGCCAGGAGTTCAGGCGGTGAAAGTTTGATTACAGCATTGTAGTCGGGCGGACAGGTCTTCAAGCAGTTGTCGCATTTGGTGCACTTATCCTGATCGATCGCCTTCAGGCCATCTGTGCGGGTATAGATCGCCTCGGTGGGACAGCTACCGACGCAGACACTGCAAAGTTTGCTGCAGAGACTGGGCTCGATATAGTAAACGATGAGATCCTTGCACATCAGCGCCGGGCAACGTTTCTCCTTGATATGGGCTTCGTACTCCTCTCTAAAGTAGCGCAGGGTGGTAAGAATGGGATTGGGCGCAGTTTTACCGAGGTTGCAAAGGGATCCTTCTTTGACATCCCCGGCGAGCTGCGCCAGGATCTCCAGATGCTCCGGCTCGCCGCGGCCCTCGGTGATGGCCGTGAGGATATCGAGCATATGCTTCGTCCCCAGGCGACAGAAAGTGCATTTGCCGCAGGATTCCTGCTGCGTGAACTCCAAAAAATAGCGGGCAATCGCCACCATGCAGTCATCCTCATCGAGCACGACGAGCCCCCCCGAGCCCATGATCGCCCCCGCCTCCTGGAGCGAATCGAAATCGATGGGGATATCGAGCGATGCTTCAGGAAGACAGCCGCCGGAAGGGCCGCCGATCTGCGCCGCTTTGAATGCTTTATCGTTGGGCACCCCTTCACCCACATCCTCGATGAGCTCCCGGAGCGTTGTCCCCATGGGCACCTCCACCAGGCCGGTATGGGATACCTTTCCCACCAGGGAGAAGACTGCGGTGCCGGGGTTCTCCGCCGTGCCGATGCTTCTAAACCAGTCCACGCCACGGTTGATGATCGGCGGGATATAGGCAAAAGTTTTGACGTTGTTCAAAACCGTCGGCCGACCGCGAAAACCCGATTCCGCCAGCCGGGGCGGCCGGGTCGCCGGAATGCCCATCAGCCCCTCCATGGAGCGGACCAGGGCCGATGATTCACCGCAAACAAAAGCCCCCGAGCCCATAAATATTTCCAGATCGCAGTTGAAGGGAGTGCCGAGGATGGCCGTTCCAAGCAAGCCCTTTTCCCGGGCCTGCTCCAGGGCCAGTTGCACCCGCTTTACCGCCAGCGGATACTCCGCCCGGATATAAAGATAGCCCTGCGCTGCTCCCACAGCGTAGGCACAGAGAAGCATCCCTTCGATCACCTGGTGGGGACAGGATTCGAGGATGCTGCGATCCATGAACGCCCCTGGGTCGCCTTCATCAGCATTGCAGATAACATATTTTTCACTGCCGCCGGCCCTGACGGCGGCCTCCCATTTCAGCCCTGCGGGAAAACCGGCTCCGCCGCGGCCGCGCAGATGCGATTCCTTTACCCTCTCCAGCACGGCGGCGGGCTCTCCGGCAAGCGCGCCGGCCAGCGCCCCGTAACCGCCTGTGGCGATATATTGATCGATATCTCCGGGGTCGATGAAACCGCAGTGCTCCAAAACGATCTTCTGCTCGTGTACGCCGCGGGGAAAATCGCTAAAGGTGGGGAAAACATCGTTGGTCTCCAGCGCCACCAGGGCAAATTCATAACAGGGATCATCATTGAGCAGAAAGTCTTCCACTAGCCGCTCCACAAGATCCTCATCCAGGTAGCCGTAACAGAGTGCAGGGAAACCGGGTTTGGAGATGATCGCCAGCGGCTCGGCATAGCAATGTCCCATACAGCCCACCTCGACCACCCGGGCATCGATACCCTTCTCTTCGATGAAGCGGGTGAAAGCTTCCTTAACAGGCGCCGCGCCGGCGGCGATACCGCAGGTAGCCATCCCCACCCGGACAACGGGCCGGCGATAAAGATCCTCCTCCCGGAGTAGAGCGCTCTCTTTAAGCCGGCGATAGCGTTCCTGAACAGACTTCCCTCCGGTCATGGGCTGTTTTCTCCCTCCTGCTCCGTCTTTTCCGCGGATTTAGGGATCTCCCGGCCAAAAGAGAGCAAAATTCCGTCCACCCTGGTGGGGGTGACATGCCCCTCCACCAGCTCGTCCACTACCACTACCGGAGCCATGGTGCAGCAGCCGACGCAGGCTACCCGCTCCAGGCTAAATTCACGATCGGGCGTAGTCTCATCTTCACCGATCTCGAGGCGCCTTTCAAAACAATCCAGGGCGATATCGCCGCCCACCATGTAGCAGGCCGTCCCCATGCAGACCTGTATCTGATGTTTGCCCGGCGGATTGAGACGAAATCGGTTATAGAATGTAGCCAGCCCGTAGACATCAACGGCAGGAATCTGGAGAGCTTCAGCGATCAGCTCCATGGCCAGGGCAGGCAGATAGCCCAGTTTTCCCTGAACCTTCAGCAGCAGGGGGATCAGGCTTTCGCGAGCCCGATCATGATCGAGCAAAGCTTCAGCCACACCGTTACGGATAAGTTCCTCTTCACCCTCGATCAAAGACAAGGCGACACCTCGTTTCCATCGATTCCTGTTGATCGCGGAACATTCTTAATTGATTATAACGAACTTCGCCGTTAATGTGAAGACTTATCTTTATATTGTTAAATGTTTTGATTAAATAAACAGAGGTCAGCCTTGTTCGCGAGCGATGATCCCGGCAAGGCGACGGGCTTCTTCCCAGAGGTCCTCTTCAGGGAGGGGCGCTTCAAGCATAATCCGGATCAGCGGCTCTGTTCCCGAAGCGCGGACAAGGATCCGGCTGTGCTGCCCTAGTTTACCGCGGAGTGTATCGATCGCTGCAGCGATGATCGGATTCTCCAACCAGCCCTTTTGGGTGGTAATGGGCAGATTGTAGAGCACCTGGGGAATTCGCCTCAGCCGGCCCGCCAGCTCGGAAAGGGGAAGGCCGGAGCGGGCGACAATAGAGAGAAGCCGTAGCGCTGTCAGCAGCCCATCGCCGGTGGTACTGTGATCGGAAAAAATAATATGGCCCGATTGCTCGCCGCCCAGGTTATAGCCGCCGGCGAGCATCTCTTCGAGAACATATCGATCCCCCACGGCGGCGCGGACAAGTCTGAAACCATGCTGCTCCGCCAGAAGATCGAGGCCTCCGTTGCTCATTACCGTGGCCACGAGCGTGCTGTTTTTAAGGGTGCCCTGCTGCATCATATCGATGGCGCAGATCGACATGATCGCATCCCCGTCGACAGCGGAGCCCTTCTCATCCACAGCGATGAGGCGATCGGCATCACCATCAAAAGCCAATCCGGCATCGGCACCCCGGCGGGGCACCTCACGCTGTAAAATAGCGGTATCGGTGGCGCCGCAGTTAACATTGATCCGCTCGCCGTCGGGCTCGCCGTGCAGGACGCTCACCTTTGCTCCGAGCTGCTCCAGCAGCTCCCCGGCAAAGCGGCCGGCGGCGCCGTAACCGCAATCAATTACCAGGCGCATCCCCAAAAGCGGAGAAGAGAGCCCTTTGAGGTGCTCCAGATAGAGCCGGGCAGCTTCCCCGTCGTCGGTTATCCTGCCGACACCGACGCCTTCTGGCCGCGGCATCTTCCCCGAAGAGCGATCGTAAGCGAAATAAAGCCCCTCAATCTCCCGCTCTATCTCATCGGAAAGCTTTAGCCCGCTGTGGTCAAATACCTTTAAACCATTATACTCAATGGGGTTGTGGGAGGCCGAGATGACCACCCCGGCGGCCGCCGGAAGCGAGCGGGCCAGGTAGGCCACACCAGGGGTGGGAATTATACCGAGCAGGCGCACCGAGATACCGGCTGAAGTGATCCCGGCGGCGAGGGCACCCTCGAGCATGCCACCCGAGAGCCGGGTATCGCGCCCGATAAGAATCACGGAATGCTTTGTCTTTTCCCTCAGCAGGGAGGCGGTAATCCGCCCGATCCGAAAAGCGAGTTCAGGGGTAAGATCGCGATTGGCCACCCCGCGGATGCCGTCGGTACCGAACAATTTTTTCAAAGGTCAGTCTCCTTTTGACAGCGTATCTGTGTATTTTGGTGTTGTTTTAACAAACGGTATAAAATCCCGCCGCCGTTGCTAGTTGTTCTAGTTTGAGCTGTCTTCTTTCTCCGCCGCCTCTTTCTCCCCGAGATCGACCTTCACGGTTACCCTGGGCGGAGATACAACCACCCCGCCGAGCTCTTTACCGCTGTCATCAAGCAAAAGCGGCGTTACCTCAACCTGAAAGGGCTCTTTCTTGTCGCTCAGATCTACGTAGACGACCACCCGGGAGACCTTGTTCAGCAGGGAGGTGACCGCTTCCAGTTCCAGTTGCTCGGGATGGCAAGAATGCTTCTGCTTGATTCGACCCGCCGCCGGCTGACCCTGAAACTGCACCTCCACCGCAAGCCGCCTGGTTTTGAGCTTTTCGATGCTTACCTCTACCTGCTGCGGCGCCAGCGAGACCAGGATCAGATCGCGCGGCACCTTCCCCCTGACCTGGACCTGCCGCGTGCCAGCCTTGACGGCCGTAAGATCGAGGTAGGCCTCCAGCTCGCTCTCTTCAAGCTCATCGAAAGCGCCGGGCAGACCGTCCAGGGTCATATCGACGGTCTGGGGCATCTTCACCACGGCAAGGCCCGGATCGAGGTTTTCATAGCTGAGCGGGACCCCCTGTACTATCTTGCGCACCGTGGTGGTCCGGGTGATATCGTCTCCCGTTACGAAAAGCCACAGCACTATCGCCAGAAAGGCGGCGATAAGCAGGTTCAGATTCAGGTTGCGCAGGAATCTATTCACGGCTACTTGTTACTCCTCCAGGGCCAGATGTTAAGGTTGAGGCCTTCCGCCGGGGGGGGGCGCAAAGCTCGGTCAATATATGGCGCAGTTTCTTTTCATCGAGATAGCGAGTCAGAGCGCCGTTGTGGGCCACGGAAACAATACCCGTTTCATCGGAAACGATCAGGGCAACAGCATCGGATTGCTCGGTGATGCCGAGGCCGGCCCGGTGCCTTGCGCCCAGCTCTTTATCCAGGTGGGGGTCGTCGGTGAGCGGTAGATAGCAGCCGGCGGCAAGAACCTGGTCGCCCCGGATGATCACCGCACCATCGTGAAGTGGGCTCAGCGGAAAAAATACGTTGACGAGCAGCTCCGCCGATACCAGCCCATCGATGGCGATCCCCGTTTCCACCCAGTCCTTCAGACCTGTATCGCGCTCGATGACGATGAGCGCCCCGATCCTTTTTTTAACCAGGGCCGGTATCGCTTTCATCAGCTCCTCCAGGAAGTGATCGAATTCCCGGGGATCCCAGTTCCAGTAGGAGCGTTTAAATATTTTGCCGCGCCCCAGCTGCTCCAGGGCGCGCCGCAGTTCCGGTTGAAAGACAATGGGGATAGCGATGAGCCCCACCGTCATCACCTTTTCCAGGATCCAATTCAGGGTCTTCAATCCGATCTTGTCGCTGACGATCATCGCCAGCAGCAGCATCGCCAGCCCCTTGATCAGCTGCTCCGCCCTTGTGCCGCGGATGATCAAGATGAGGCGATAGATCACGTAACCCACAATAACAATATCGATAATATCAAGATAGCCGATGTTCAACTGGAGTATGGCCGTAACAATGCGATCCCAAATCACTTTTCGGTTGCTCCCTCTTCCGGCGGCAGGTTGCACAAGCCCATGTCAAGCTATTTCGCCCCGTCTCCGGCAAAACCCTTCAACTATATTATAGAAAAAGTCAGCGCTGAGTGAAAAGGCTGGAGAGCCAAAATTCCCGGTTCAGCCGGACCAGTAGACCGCTCATGCCCAGAAGACCGATGAGGTTGGGCAGGATCATCAGGGCATTCAGAGAATCAGCCAGCGCCCAGATCGGGCGAAGCCCACCGAGAGCGCCCACAACGATGCCCACAGTCCAGAGAAGGCGGTATAGAAAACGGCCACCGCCGATCATATATTCAAAGCACTGCTCGCCATAATAAGACCAGGAAAGCAGGGTCGAAAAAGCAAAGAGCACGAGTGCTGTGCTGACAATAAAATTACCCGTAAGGGGTAAAACGGTATTAAATGCTGCCGCCGTCATCGAGGCGCCCTCTAAAGAGCCCTTCCAGGCGCCCGTAACCAGGACCACCAGCGCCGTCATCGTGCAGATAACGTAGCTGACGATAAATACCTCGACAATACCCCAGAGGCCCTGGCGAACGGGATGATCGGTCTCGGCGACGGCATGGGCGATGGAGGCGCTGCCCAGGCCCGCTTCGTTGCTGAAGACGCCGCGTATGACACCGTAGCGGATCGCCTGGAGCACCCCGGCGCCGGCAAAACCGCCCACCGCAGCGCGGCCGGTAAAGGCACCGGAGATGATCTCGAGCAGAGCCGGGCCGATCTGCCGGTGGCAGATAATCAGTACGGCAAGGGAACCGCCGACATAGAGCAGAGCCATCAGCGGCACCAGCTTCTCCGTAATCCTGCCGATGCGGCGGATCCCCCCTAAGATCACCAGTGCAACCAGCAGCGCCAGGAGAATCCCCGTCTGCAGGGGCGGGGTGCCGAAAGCGGTATTCAGCACCGAGGCTACCGAGTTGGCCTGAACGAGATTACCGATGCCGAAAGCGGCAATGGCGCCGAAAAAAGCATAGATCAGCCCCAGCGTAGCGCTTCCCAGACCTTGTTTCAATGTGTACATGGGGCCGCCGGCAAAAGCCGCATCGGATCTGGTAACCCTGAAGCGCACCGCCAGGATCACCTCGGCAAACTTAGTCGTCATCCCGAAGAAGGCGGAGACCCACAGCCAAAAAATGGAGCCGGGCCCGCCCAAGGTAATCGCCGTGGCCACTCCAGCAATATTGCCTGTGCCTACGGTGGCCGCCAGCGCCGTGGTCAGAGCCTGGAAAGGCGAAATGTCACCGGCTGCTGCGGGGACCTGCTCCTGCCGCGGGCGGAAAAGGCTGCCCAAGGTGAGGCGAAAGATGGTGAAGAAGCGCCGTAGCGGGACAAAGCCGCTGCGCATGGTGAGATAAAAGCCCGCTACCAGCAACAGCGCAGCCGCCGGCCAGCCACCCAGGTTGAACAGCAGGCTTAAAATTTTGCCGCCCACAGAAAAACCACCCCCCGCCCCGGAACCTGCAAGGAATCCCTTACCCGCAGGCCCCAGATCAAGTTTTCATGAATCTAGCGGGGAGCACAGATCTCCCCTGATGATAGTATGAGGCAGGGATGAAGGATCATGCCTTTTTCTTAAACAGGGCCGCCGATGAGGCTAATCTCAGCCCCGCATGCGAGGCAGATGTTTCCCGACAGGCCGGTAATCCGGGTCCGGTAACCGCGGCGGCTGATCAGCAGGGCGCCGCATTGCGGGCAAAGGGTATCGGACCCCCCGGGCAGATCGATATTCCCGAGATAGACGTAGTTAAGCTTTTCTTGGGCGATCTTCCGGGCCATCAACATCGTCTCCGCGGGGGTGGGCGGCAGGGTCATCTGGTAGCTGGGGAAGTAACGGGAAAAATGTAGCGGCAGATCGGGGTCTACCCCGGCCAGCCACTCGCTTAGCCGGGCTATCTCGGCAGGGCTGTCGTTCAATGTGGGGATCAGCAGGCAGGTAACCTCCACATGGGCGACAGCGGCGGCCCGTTCCACCGTCTCGAGGACGGGAGAGCGCGTGGCACCGCAATGCTTTTCATAGAAGCTGTCGCTGAAGGCCTTGAGATCGATATTCATGGCATCAATATAGGGCAGCAGCTCCTGCAAGGGCTCGCAGGAGATATAGCCGTTGGTCACAAGGGTGTTACGGTAGCCCTCTTCTTTGAGCAGGCGGGCGGTATCAAAAACAAATTCGTACCAAACGGAGGGCTCGTTGTAGGTATAAGCGACACCGGCCGTCTCCGCCGGGCTTTTCCGGCGCTGAATCATCGTCAGCACCTCTGCGGGGGTGATCGCCGCTGTATCGTCGGCAGGCTTGCCCCGGGCCAGGGACCAGTTCTGACAGAAGCTGCAGCGCAAGTTACAGCCGTATGTGCCCAAAGAGAGGATCTGACGGCCGGGATAAAAGTGATAGAGCGGCTTCTTTTCAATAGGATCCCACTGCAGCGCCGCGCAAAGGGCGTAGTTATCTGCCAGGAGCTCCCCCTGCTCCACCCGCCGGACTCCGCAGAAACCGACCTGGCCCTCGCTTAGCAGACAGCGGCGCGGGCAGAGCAGACAGCGAATCTTATTCCCTTCTTTGGTATAAAAGAGGGCTCGCCTTTCCATCATTGATCACCCTGACTTTTTTACGATACGGCTCTATTCATAGCGGCGGACCTTGAAGCGAAAAAGCTCCACTTTTTCGCCAGGTCCGATACCGGCCTTGCGGCGGGCGATGGCAACCTGCTCGGCCGCTGTCTCGATACCCTCAAGATCGGGCAGGAGCAAGCCGCTGCGGTGACCGCTGCGCACGATAACTCCGTATATTTTCGGATCCAGCGCAGCTTCGCTTTCGATAGGATCGGGAGGCAGGAGCTGATCGACCGAAAGGGTCAGCTCATCCAGCTCCTCCAGGCTGACGGGGCTGAAACGGGGATCCTTCACCCCCGCGCTGATAGCATTGGCGATGATCTCTCCGGCCAGGCTCGGATGAAGCGGCTCGATGGTGCCGATACAGCCGCGCAGCTCATCGCCCTTCTTCAGGGAGACAAAGACACCCGCCGGCGTTGAGAGCGCCTCCGGCAACGGATCGGGGGCTTCCGGGAAGCGCCCGTGCTCCAGATAGTAGCGCAGCGCCTGGCGGGCCAGCGTCACCGGATCACTGCAACCGGAAATATCCCCCCCGGCCGGCCTCTCTCCGTTTTTTGACATGCTGGAGCCGCTGCTGCTATCTTCCTCTTTCGCCGGAAGGATCTCGGCCACCATATAGCCTACCCCGAAAGGGCCTTCATAGGAAAGAATTTCGGTATGGAAATTTTCGCCCGAAAGTGCGCCCAGGGCGATAACAAAGGAGCGCAGTGCACATTCCCCAGCATCCTCGACAAGCTCCTCATCAAGATCAAGGATCTCTTCCACACGTCCCCGGCGCAGCAGCTCCACCAGCAGGTGATCGTATTCTTTACCGCGCGGATTGTAGCCGGCGGGCGCCCCAGGGATGAGGCAATGGGAAAGATCACCGCTGGCTACCACCGCAGCCGGCAGGCCGCGTTTTTCAATGGCGCGCCTCAGGGAAGCCCCGAAACGGTAGAGCTCGCGGTAAGGAGCAAAAGTATAGGTGAGGTGGAGGCCGGGACAGGAAAGACCGGCCTGCTGTAGATAGTGGAGCGGCACCGCGGCGCCGTGATCCATGGACAGCCGGTGCCGGCGGCGCCCACCCGTTTCAAGGACAATGGTGTGCAGCGACTCGCCGGCGGTTTCACGCTGGAGCTGCTCCAGCAGCTCCCGGTCTGTTTCCAGCGAAACTTTCACCTCCGGGGCACCAAATTGGCCGAAATCTCCTTCAAACAGCGGCGCTGCAATCGCAGCAACTCCTTCACGCTGCAGTGGGCCATGGGGCGTGATCACGATAAGGCGCTCCGGCGCCGCCTCGTAGATCCGCCGGCTCAGCCGCTCCATGGCGGTAACAGTCTGCTCGACTTTGGAAATTTCACCCCGTCCAACTTCGGGAATGATCAGCGGTGGATGCGGGGTGAGCCCGATTATCTTAAGCACGGTGATCCCCCCTAGCAATATTTGCCGGTGGCCGGGTCGTTCAACCCGGCGCAACAAAGAAGTCTCTTTTAGTATACCAAAATCAGGCAGGGGGGACAAACAGGTGGGAAGAAATTATCCGGTGCAAAGAGGAGACCGATGCCTTATAATTTTCATGACAACAAATTTGTCTGCAGGGATCGGCCACTTGCGGCCGTCTTATATAAAAGAGAGCGATAAAGGGGGAGAGTACTTGAGCCCGGAGTGGATCAGAAAAGCCGCCGACGGCGATGAAGAAGCATTCAGGCAGCTCGTAGAGCGGTATCAGGGCTATCTGATGGCTACAATCCTGCCCATCGTCCGGACACCGGTAGAGGCTCAGGATGTGCTGCAGGAAACCTTCTGCCAGGTCCACCGCTCTCTCTCCGGCTACCGCGGCGGGAATCTGAAATTTTGGCTAGCGCGGATCGCCACCCGCAAAGCCATCGATTGGTGCCGCAAACGGGAACGTCTCGGCAAGGAAGTGCTGCATTGTTCCCCCGGTGAGCTGCACGCCGGCAGCGCCCTTTCGGCGGAAGAAGAGTACCTTGGTGCTGCAGAGCGAGGCCGCCTGATCTCGTCCCTGCAGAGCCTCCCTTCCCCCTACCGCGCCACCATGGCCGGCTATCTTCTCGAAGGAAAAAGCTACCGCCAGCTGGCCGATGAGGCGGGAGTGAGCGTGAAAGCGGTGGAGTCGCGTCTTTACCGGGCGCGCAGGATCCTAAAAAACAGATACGAGGAGGGGCTGTAGTTGAACCATTACGATGCCGGGGCATGGGTTTCGTACCGAAATAACCGGGTCGAAGAAAAACAGCGCCGCCTGATGGAGCGCCACCTGGCGAGATGCGACATCTGCCTGCAGCGCTACCTCGAAGCTGCGGCGGAGCATGAAAACGCCCTTGCGGAGCTGCTGCTGCCGCCTAATTTCAGCACTGTCATCATGGAGAAGATCGGAGCGGGTAGAGCACAATCCCCCCGAAAAAGGCGCTCCCGCGCCCTGGTCAACTATACCGTCGCCGCAGCGATCACCCTGGCCCTGATGAGCGGCGGCATCTTCGATCTCTTTGCTAGGGAAATACCCGGCATTCTGGCGGAGACCGGACAGATCTCGCAGTCCCTGGAGGAAAGAGCCCGCCGCAACACCGGGGATCTTCTTAAAAATGCACGGACCGGGCTGGAAAAGGTATTTGAGAAAAAGGAGGAATAGGGATGCCCAAAAAGAGTAAATTTTTCACCGTCGTCTTCTCGGCACTCCCCGGTTTGGGACATATGTACCTGGGCTGGCAACAGAGGGGCCTCTTTTTCATGCTGGCCTTCTTTCTGACGATCTTTCTGACCAATCTCACCGGCGGCCTGCTGCTCGCCTTCGCCATCCCCGTGATCTGGTTCTACAGTCTTTTCGATGCCCTGCAGTGTTTCGATGAGGGTTATCTGCCTCCGGAAGAACGCAGCACCAGTTGGCACCGGCTCTTCGAAAAACAGCGGTGGATCGGGTTCGGAATGATCGCCCTGGGGGCGCTGCTCCTGCTGAACAAGCTCGCCTACCCCGCTCTGCTACGCTATCTCAGCCCTGAAGTGATCCGCACCGCCGGCATATCCCTGGTGGCGCTGCTTTTTATCGCCGGCGGCATCCGCCTGGCCTGGGGCAAACCGTTCTCTTCGCCGGAGCTGCAAGAGAAGGAAAGAGCCGAACAGCGGTTCCCCCTGCCGGAAGAAGAGCCTCCGGCGCCTGCCACACCATCTTTAACGGCCAATCGGGAGTGTCTGCCCGACGAGACGCCGCCGGAGGAGGAATGAACGATGAGACAGTGGCGCGTCGGTTCTTTTTCCATGGCCCTGATTCTGATCTTTCTCGGTATCGGCCTCATCGCCACCCATTTTTACGAAACGACGAAAGCATTTGAGCTTGTGATCACCTGGTGGCCGCTGGCGCTGATCCTGCTGGGGGCAGAGATCCTCGTAGCGGGTTTCCTTTCCCGAAATGACCAGCTGCCGCTTAAGTACGACGGCTGGTCCATCTTCCTGGTGATCATCCTCTTTCTGTTCTGTCTGGGTAATTACACCCTTTACTACAGCGGGGTGATCCCCGAAATCCGGGAGGCCATCGCCATCTCCGAGCACTCCTGCCCCGTCCCGGACCTGGAGATCGATCTTGCCGGTATCAACAGGGTGCTCGTCTCCTCCCGGGGAGGAGACCTGGAGCTGCACAGCATCTCCGGCAATAAACTAACCATCCTGGGGCTGGCCGCAATCCCAGCTTCCACCCCGGAAGCAGCGAGGGAGCTGGCAGAGGCAACCGCAGCTGAGACCAGGGTCATCGGGGATACCCTCTATATCCGGATCGATCCGGTTGCCGGACAAAATAATATCTTCAGGGGCTCTTCAAGCCGCTCCAGCTGGGCGCTCTTTATTCCCGCCGCCGCCACCCTGGAGCTTGACGCCTCTGACTACTACAGCAGCATCGCTCTGAACCTCGACTCCCTTAAGGCACCCTGGTCCATCGAAAACAGGGGGCCGGTCCGGGTGAATCTTTCTCCCGGGCTCGATCTGTCCCTTTACGGCAGCGTGCCCCGCTCCCGGGAAAACCTGACCGGCAATGCAGGATGGAGTTACAGCACCGGAGAGGAAACGGCCGGCTCCGCCGGGGAGATCAGACTTGGTCAGGGCCGCTGGCCGCTGCAGATTTCCAGCGGGGAAACTATCGAAGCAAATATCCGCCGGATCAAATAGACTTCTCGCCCCTCTTTTGCACTCTGCTGTAAAATGAAGGATTCTGTTGCTGGGGATCCTTCATTTTCTACCGCCAGGGGGAACGCCAGCGTAGCCGCCATCTTGACTTCGACACCCAAATATCCTAATCTAGTAACAGCAATTCCCGCCAGATAAAGCAGAAATGGGGTTTTCCATTGGGCCGACAGCTGCAGGCAGCTTCGTCTGAGGCAGTAACTTTAAGTACCATATTTTTTGTATTCCTCAAGGTAGGCGCCTTCACCTTCGGTGGCGGCTATGCCATGCTGCCGATTATCCAGCGCGAGGTGGTAGAGCGGCGAGATTGGGTCAGCAAAGAGCGCTTTGTCGACCTATTGATCGTCGCCCAGAGCCTTCCGGGGGCAATTGCGCTTAACAGCGCCATCCAGGTGGGGACGCGCCTACGCGGTGTGCCGGGCGGTATTCTGGCGGCTTTGGGAGTAATCATACCTTCCATCGCGGTGATCATGGCCCTGGCAGCTTATTTTTTACCCGCTTTCCAGGACAATGCTTACGTAAATGCAATATTTTACGGGCTCCGGCCGGCAGTGGTGGGCCTCATCGCTGCGGCGGTAGTCAACCTTGGTCGCGATATCTTAGATCACTGGATCAGTGTCGCCATGGCGCTGGCGCTGCTTGCAGCGGTGCTGTTTTTAAAGATACACCCCATCGCTATTTTGATCGCCGGCGGTCTTGTCGGACTAATTCTATTCAGAAAAAAGGCCGTTTAAATGTTACTTTACCTCTGTTCGCTTTATGGCAGCTTTTTAAAGATCGGTCTTTTTACCATCGGCGGCGGCTACGCCATGATCCCGCTGATGGAGAGAGAGATCATCGTCAATCACGGCTGGCTCACAGCCGCAGATTTTCTTGATATTGTCGCCGTGGCCGAAGTCACACCGGGGCCGCTGGCGATCAACGCCGCCACTTTTATCGGCTACCGTCTCGCCGGCCCTGCGGGAGCGCTCATCGCCACCTTCGGCGTGGTAACCCCTTCGCTGGTGACGCTGCTCCTTTTGGGAAATTTCCTCATGCGGGTGATCCTCGATCCCCGTGCCGGGCGTCTGCTCAAGGGACTGCGCGCCGCCCTCATCGCCCTGATCTCAGCGGCTATATTTACCCTGGGGCAGGCAGCGCTGATCGATCTTACGAGCACCCTCATCGCTGCCGGGGTCTTTGTCGCCGGTGCAGCCTGGCGAAGGCTCAACCCTCTTTATCTCATCGCCCTGGGTGCCATTCTGGGCCTGCTGTTTTACCCTTACTGAAAGACCCGCTTTGCAGTTGCAGCCTTCGCCGGCGCCGGAAGAAGGGAGAACTTCCGCCTTTAAAGAATGATATAATAACTTTGTTGCCGATGAGGAGGTCAGGCTATTGTCACCGGTGGCTATTAATTTTGTTGCCGCACAGTCGGGAACGGGGAAAACAACGGTTATAGAAAAACTGCTCCCTGAATTGAACGATCGAGGGTTAAAAGTAGCGGCTCTGAAAGGGGAAGTGCACCACTACGACCTCGATATCCCAGGTAAGGATACATGGCGCTTCGCCCGGGCCGGCGCCGCGGTGGCGGGGATGACCACCCCCGAAAAATTTATTCTTATCGGTAGCGCCACCGGCGGCGGGACCACCGCTGCCATCGAAAGGCTTCATGGGTTCGATCTGATCATCATCGAGGGCGACAGGAAAAGCCCCCGCCCGAAGATCGAAGTGATCCGCAGCGCTGTCAGTAAAGAGCCGCTGCTCCTTGAAGGAACCATCGCTCTGGTCACCGACCTTCCGGCGCTTAACCTGCCGCAGCCGCTGCCCCTTTTTGGGCTGGAAGACGCCGCCGGCCTTGCCAATTTTATCGAGGATCGCTTTTTCAAAACCCGCCGCCCCTAGCTCTGCCTCTCCGGAGCGGCCCTGCGGGGACAACAGTGGCGGAGGCAAAAATTAAGGCGAGGAGATAGAAGGGATGGATCTCTTTCTTGATCGCCTCTCGGAACCTCTTGATGCACTTATGACGATATTAGCCGGGCTCGGGATAAACCTGGAGACGCTGACGACACAATCCGAAATGATAGGCAGGTTCTATACCCTGGCGATAAGATGGCTGCTACCGCTTATGGCGGCGGTCATTCTTTTGCGATGCCTTCTGACGCTGCTCGGGGAAAAAAGAGAAAAAACACCCTGGGGTTACCTTCAACTGCCAAGCGGCCTGCGGATCTCCATTACCCGATGGGAAAACCTGATCGGCAGGGGCAGGTTTGCCGACATAGTGATCAACGTGCCTACCCTGTCGCGAAGCCATGCGGTCCTGACTCACCGCCATGACGCCTGGCTCCTTCGGGATCTGGGCTCCAAGGGCGGCAGCGAAGTTAACGGCACCAAAGTGGAAGGCGAGGCAGCCATCGATTATGGCGACACCATCTCTTTAGCCGGCCTGGAGATGACCCTGTTTCCCGCCGGAATTGATTCACCACAGCAGCGTCATGAATATGATCCTGATGCTTTTGTTTCAGCAGAACGTACCGCCAACCACACCACCCTGGCTCTGATCCTTCTTTTTCAGTTTCTGGGGGCGATCCAGATATATCTTGCCCGGGGCGCGGCAGCCCCGGCGCTGCCGTTGATTTTCCTCTCGTTTTTCCTCTTGGAATCCTTGCACTACGTGATCATCCGCCGCTACAGCCGTAGAAACCTTGTTCCGGAGCTAATCGGTTACTTTTTATGCGGCCTGAACCTGCTCATTGTCGCCTCATCGTCTCCCGGCACCCTCCTCAAACAGCTTGCCGCTATTTTGATCGGGATGATCGCCTATACGGTTATTATTGCCGTCGCTAGAGACCTGGACCGCGCCCATAGTTTACGCTATCTCTTTATCGTAGCGGGGCTGCTGATGATGATCCTCAACCTGGCTCTGGGGAAAAGTCATTTCGGCGCCAGGAACTGGATCGACCTCGGTTTTATCAGCTTCCAGCCCATGGAATTCGTAAAGATCGCTTTCGTCCTGGCGGGTACAGCTACCCTGGATCGGCTCCTGACCACACGCAACATGACCGCCTTTGTCGGTTTCTCCGGCGCCTCCATTATCACCCTCGCCCTGATCAATGATCTGGGCACGGCACTGATTTTCTTCGGCGCCTTCGTGATGATCTCGTTCATGCACTCGGGAAATATCCGCACCCTTTTTTTATTTCTTTCGGGAGCCGCTTTCGGCGGCCTGGCGGTAGTCATCTTCAAACCGCATATCGCCGCACGCTTCGCTCTCTGGGGGAAGGCCTGGCAATTTGCAAACAGCAGCGGCTATCAGC
This sequence comes from Bacillota bacterium, assembly GCA_012840855.1. Lineage (GTDB taxonomy): Bacteria > Bacillota > Dethiobacteria > DTU022 > DTU022 > JAAZPQ01. Next base: position 20,307 of record DUVX01000095.1, read on the forward strand.
AAACGCGCACCATGATCGCCGCAGCCAGCGGTGGTCTTCTCGGGGTGGGCGGCGGCAGAGGTTATCTCGTCAGTGTAGCCGCCGCCGACACTGATCTTGTTTTCGGGATGCTCTGCGAGGAATGGGGGCTGCTGCTGGCACTTGTTGCAATCCTGATGATCGTCTTTCTGGCCTTCTACGCTGTGGTGCTGACCAGAGGCTGCCGCTCTTCTTTCTACGCTATCGCCGCCTGCGGAGCGGCTACTATCTTTATCCTCCAGATGGCGCTGAATGTGTTGGGATCGGTCGACCTGCTCCCTTTTACTGGGGTAACGATCCCCTTTATCTCCAACGGCGGCTCTTCGATGATCGCCTCATGGGGTTTGCTGGCATTGATCAAAGCGGCTGAATAGCACGGAAAGGTGGTATGGATAAGGTGAAACTTTTATCGGCGCGGACGGGCCTGCTGATAACGCTGATCTTGCTCTTTGTCCTCGGCCTGGCGGCTTTTGCAATGCAGTATTTTGACAGCGCGCCGGCCTGGGTCGAGCACCCTTCCAACCGCCACTTCTACACCGACGGCAAGTTAAGCAACCTTGGAACGATCTATGATCGCGGCGGAAAAGCCCTGCTACAGATGAGCGATGGGGGGATCAAATACAATGAAGATCCCGCTATCCGCACAGCGTTGATGCATGTAACCGGTGACCGTGACGGCAATGTGGAGACGTCGATCTCAAGTGTGTTCAAGAGCGATCTGATGGGCTGGAACTGGCTCAACGGAGCCTACCGCTTCAACAGCGAGCAGCCTACGGGTGGCACCGACCTTACCCTGACTCTGGACGCCGGACTCTGCGCTGCCGCATACCGGGAATTGAGGGGCCGCCGCGGCGCTGTGGGCGTCTATAACTACCAAACGGGTGAGCTAATCTGCATGACCAGCTCACCCTCCTTCGATCCCGTTTTTCCTCCCGACCTCACCGGGGAATCTGGGGATTACGAAGGCGTCTACCTCAACCGCCTCTTTTCTGCCGCCTATACACCGGGCTCAGTCTTTAAACTGGTCACTACCGCCGCCGCCCTGGAGCAGCTCCCCGATATTGATAAACGTCGCTTCCGCTGCAACGGAGAGATGGAGGTCGAAGGGAATATGGTGACTTGCCCGGCAGCACACGGCGAGCTGACTCTGGGGGAAGCGCTGGCCCACTCCTGCAATACCTCTTTTGCCCGTATCGCCCTGGAGCTAGGCGCGGAAAAGCTGCAGGAATACGCCGAAAGGGTGGGATTTAACTCGGCCCAGAAGGTGGACGGCATCCATACCATTCCCGGCAGGGTCGAGCTGGCTCATGCCGGCAAGGCCGGGCTGGCCTGGGCCGGGATCGGGCAATTCACCAATACGGCCAACCCCTTGAATTTTATGTCATTAGTGGGTGCCATCGGCAACAGAGGACTGGCGGTGGCGCCGAATATTGTAGCACGCCGGGGATTTCTCCCTGCCGCATCTGCGGGTGCTAAAAAACGTCTCCTTTCGGAGAATACAGCAGAAGCTCTGGCGAAGATGATGCGGAATAATACGATCGCTGTTTATGGAGAGAGCAACTTTAAGGGGCTCGAATTGTGCGCTAAGTCGGGCACAGCCGAGGTGGGTGAAGGAAAAAAACCGCACTCCTGGTTCGCCGGCTTTCTGGACCGCTCCGATTATCCCCTCGCTTTTGTGGTAATTATCGAGGGCGGCGGTAGCGGTAGCGGATCGGCTGCTGCTGTGGCGTCCGCGGTGCTGCACCGTGCTGTAAAGTAAAATAATATAATCTTTTAGGCCACACAGTCAAACTGAGGTAATAGTGGGGCTATTCTTTGAGGGCGCTGAGGATGGAGCGAAGCCGTTCGCGATAACCGGCGTTTTCTATTACTGTACCGGTGATAACTATATCGGCGCCGGCCTGTCGGACACGGCGGGCGTCAGCAGCCGTGCGGATTCCACCGCCAACAATCAAAGGGATCGAAAGTTCGCGCTTCACAGCGCGGATCATCCCTGCAGGGACAGGCTGGGCTGCGCCGTTGCCCGCTTCCAGATAGACATAGTCCATCCCCATGAATTCGGCGGTGAGAGCGTAACCGATAGCGCTCCAGGGATTATCACGCGCAATAAGATCGGCTTCACCGAGCTCGCCCACCTTCATGCCCGGCTCTATAAGGATATAACCGGCCGAGATAGTCTCCACGGCGAGCCTTTTCAGAACCAAGGCGATGCGGGCGTGGGCGGTGCTGACAAAGCGGGTGTTGCGGGAATTCAGCATGCTCAAAAAGAGAAGAGCATCAAGGTTGAAGCTGATGGAGTCGCTTCCCGCAGGTAAAAATATAACCGGCAGAGTTGTTTTCTTGCGCACCGCCGTAGCGGTCTCGAGAAGGACCCGCTGACCGGCGGCAGAGGCGCTGCCGATGAGCACCAGATCGCTTCCCACCTCCTGGGCGGTCCGCGCCAGCCGTCCCGCCGCTTCAGGCAGCTGCCGGGAAGGATCGATCAGGGTAATATGCACTGCACCCTGTTTTAATTTATTTTTTAAATATTCTTTCACTTTCATATTTTTTGCTTTACTCCATGGTTTTTTGAGCTAAATTTATTATAATTCAGTTCCATTCTTTTGACAACAGCTAACTATTACCGAAATTGGCAACCTTTTAGCACCTCACATACAGCCCCGCTCCTGTTCTCCGGATCAACCCTCTACCGATGAGCAGATCGAGATGCTTCTTCAGCATGTTCCCTTCAAAAAAACGGTAGATCCGCGCAGGCTCGGGATGACGCCGGTAGATCGGTTTTAGATCGATCAGCTCTTCCAACGTCAGCCCCTTTTTTCCGAGGAGCCTGTAAATCAGCTCATGGCGTTGCTCGATGACAGCGCCATATCTCTCGAGCCTCCCGTCGATATCCTCCCTCACCGGCCGGCTGTGGCTGGTGATGAGCAGCGACGCATCCAGCGAGCGGACTCTCTCTACCGACTGCTGAAATTGCTCCAGGTCCGAGCTGTCGTTGCCGTACCAGGGCCCGAAGGGCGAGAGATCGATATCGGCAGCAAAGAGTAAATTGTACTCTTCAACGAGGAAGGCGCAGTGCCCGGGGGTATGTCCCGGCGTATGGATAACCCGCAGGGTCAAAGAACCCAGATCGATCCGATCTCCCTCGTTGTGCTCTGTCGCCGCTGTGGCGGTAAAGCCCTCCTGGTTCAGCGTCTCCCAATACGTTTCGTCAAACCTGATCAGGCCCGTTAACCGGTAAAACCCCTCCGCCGAGGCAACCCCGGGGGCGTCGCCAGGATGGATCGAAAAGGAGGCATCGGCAAAAAGAGCGTTACCGGCAACATGATCGCGATGGAAATGGCTCAGGCAGACGTGATCAACCCTGCCGGCCAGTTTCTCCAGGCTTTTTCCGGCCCCCGTATCGATGAGAACCCGCCGCTCCCCCTGAAGGTAGAGCGAATGGGCAAAGGGAAAACGGCCTTTGTTTTCACCGTAAATGATCCAGACGCCTGGCCTTATTTCTTCCATATATATTCGCAGCCCTTTCAGTTTATGTTTTTGCGTAGAGTTTCGCGCAGCGAGGCATTACAGGGGTAGTGCAGGCTTTTGACGAACCCCTTCCGGACGAACAGAAAGGAGACCTCCTTCACCGCCACGCCGGATATCTCAGCCAGCGCCAGAGCATAGATCATACCCTGGCGACTGTAGTGAGACCAGCGTCTTTCCAGGGTCTCCTCTTCACCCACATCGGTCTTGTAATCGACGACGACGAGCTCCTCTCCTTCCCGAAAAACAAGATCGACAATCCCCTCTACCAGAAGCCCCTCGAATTCGTAGATAAAGGGCAGTTCGCGCTGGAGAAACTCCGCCCGGCGGGCCCTCCCGATTAGTGGATGCTCCAGGGCGGAGCCGACCAACCGTGCCAGTTCGCCGGAGTCAGCAAGCCCCCAGTGATTCGCCGCCCGGGCGGAAAGTGCCGCCACCTGTTCAGGTGAAGAGTGCAGATCGATACGCTCCATGATCTCGTGAAAGGCAGAACCGAACAGAGCCCCGCCTCCTCGCGTGAGCCTCTCCGCCTCATTACCGGCAAAAGCCCCTGCGGCGGCATTTTCCTCTTCCTCGCCCCCATCAACCAGGCTGCTAGCGCTGATATAGGGTCCTGCCACCGCGGCGCTGCGGATTGTTTTATCCAGCTCATCGAGGCAGCGGCGCCGTCCCCTGATCATTTCATCGAGGAGCGCGGCGTCCCCCCCGGAGGACGCGGCGCCGGCAAGAGGATCTTCGCTTATGCCATGCGGCACACCGGCCTTTATGGTGGTCACCCCTTCCCAGAGATCGTCTCCCACCGCCTCGGCCTGCTCCAGGTAGGACCAAAAGCCGGGGGAACCTTCCTTGTAGAAGCGCGGCAGGATCAGATAGTCCCGGGCCCGCGTTGTGGCCACATAGAGAAGACGGATCTGCTCCGCCTCCAGGCGCAGCCTTTCCTGTTTCTCCGCCTCTTCCACACCTTCGCTGACCAGCTCGCCAAGCTTCAGGTAAAAGCGGCCCTTGCTCCGATCAGCCATAAAGGGGGTGCTGCCCCGGCTTCTTCCACCCAGGTTCGCCAGACAGACCACAGGAAATTCCAAGCCCTTGGAACGGTGAATGGTGAGCATCTGAACGGCATCGCTGCCGCGATCATGAAGCAGCGATTCCGCCTCTTCGCGGCCCTGTTCCGATACCCGATCCAGCCAGTTGATGTAGCCCTTTAGGGTAAGAGGACGCTCTATCGCCTGAACGCGGATCATCTGCAGAGCCTTGCGCAGATTTCCGGCGGCCTGGTGACCCGAAGGCCTCAGGGGAAGCCTCTGCCAGAACCAGGTTTTTTCCAGAAGCTCCTCGACAAACGTCGCCAGAGGGAGCGACTGCCGCTTTAGGTGCATCTCCCGCAGGAGCTCGAATGCCTCCTGGAGCTTTGGAAATTCTGCGCCGGGATCGCTTAGATAGCTCAATCGCCCCCCTCCGGCCCGGTAGCGGTAAAGGGTTTCATCGGGAATACCGGTCCAGTAGCGCAGTGCCGCCGTAAGGGCCACCTCATCGTAGGGATTGTCCACCGAAGCGAGTAAATTCTTTAGAAAAGCGATCTCTTCACGGAGGTAAAACTGCCGCCCCCCCTCGAGCCGGAAGGGGATCCCGCAGCGGCGGAGCGCCTCCTCGAAATGGTGAATCCCCGTGGTGGTGGGGAAGAGCAGGGCCACATCGCCGTACTGCAGGCTCCGGCCGCCCCCGCCGGCGGCGGGGATGCGCCAGCTGCCCACCGCTGTTTTCAACAGCTCCGCCACCGCATCGGCTTCGGCCGCGCGGATTTCATCGGCCCGGGCCTCATCGAGGGAGCCGGCGGGATGCAGCAGGATCACCGGGGGCTCGCACCAGGGCCGGCGATAAGCGCTGAGGTGTTGATATTCGGGCTGATAGCCGCCCTGCGGCTCGATGAGGCGCTCGAAAGCGCGGTTAACCCATTCGATGAGCCCGGGTAGGGTCCGGAAATTTTGCGATATGTTAAGGAGAGCACCGTGCTGCAGAATCTTCTGCCGGGCGGCCTGGTAGATCTCGATATCGGCTCGCCGGAAGCGGTAGATCGACTGCTTGGGATCGCCCACAAGAAAAAGTTTACCCACCGCCGGGTGCGCCTCCTTCCAGGAAGCGGCGCCGGGCTTCTCTTCAGCGAGCAAAAAAAGCAGATCTACCTGTAGGGGATCGGTATCCTGAAATTCATCCACCAGAAGGTAGCGAAAACGCTTTTGAAAATAGCCGCGCACCTCTTTGGAATCGCGGACGAGATCGCGGGCCCTGAGCAGCAGATCCTGAAAATCGAGAGAACCGCTCTCCGCCTTGGCCCGCTCCACCGCTTCGAGGTAACCGCGACACCACCCGACGAGCGCCGCTGTCAACTGCCCCTGGATTGAGCGAAGCGCCGATTCCCGGGCCTGCTTCAGCTCGCTACAGATCCCTTTTTGACGGCGGCAGGCCTCTTTGGGCTGCCAGTTTTTTTGATTTCCGCGAGAAGCGATCGCCGGGAAAGAGCGCATGAAGTATCGCTCCCTCTCAAGCCCATCGTCGAGGTGGAGTAGGCGCCCGGCGGCGGCGATGAGCTCGACAAGATGGCGATACCCCCTATCTTCCTGCTGGTGGCAAGAGCCGAGGAGCGCTTTTAGCTCGGGCAGCCGCTCGGCAAGGAGGTCGCAAAAGGGCTGCAGCAACGCCGGCGGCTCCGGGGTGCTTCCTTCCCGGACCAGATCCCGCTGACGGTAGAGAAGCCTGCCCAGTTCCTTGAGCCGCTGCGGCGTAACCCCCAGGGTCAATGCGCGGGTGAGCACCTCTGGGGCGGCAGCCAGCTCGGAAAAAAACCAATCTTCCCAGATCTCCTCCAGCAGATCCTCCAGGTCACCCTCGTCCAGGATGCTGTAATGGGGATCGACGGCCGCTTCTACGGGCCGTTCACGCAGCAGGGAGCCGGCGAAGGAGTGGATTGTCGTGATCAAAGCTCCCTCAAGTTCTTCCAGCGCCCGCCGGATCAGGGGAAGCTGCTCTTCCGGAGCCCTCCCCGCCAACCTTTCCAGTTCGTCACGCAGCCGGGCCTTCAGCTCGGCGGCTGCTTTCTCGGTAAAAGTGATCGCTGCAATTTCACTTAGCTGTGCTGATCCCGAAAGAATAATGTGGAGCAGCCGTCTGATCAGCAGGGTGGTTTTGCCCGTACCGGCGCCGGCCTCAACCCAGTAGTTGCAGCTCAGGTCGCTCTCCGCAAGCTCGCGTTCGCGGGCATCGACAAGCAACTCACCATCACCGGGGCTCAACTGCTTTTCCCCGCTTTTATCTCCATTCTAATCAAAATCCTCCTTCAGTTTTAAAAAGAAATCCAGCAGCGAATCGGTTGCTTTGCGCCGATAAAGTTTTTCGATATCGGGACCGCAGACTGCGCCATAATCGCAGTAACGACATGACGGGTTGGGATAGGGGAAAAAGCGGCCCGCAGCGATGCCCCCGCAGATGATCTCCGCCGCCTCCTGTAACAGAGCCTTTTTACGGTCCCAGGAATCGCCGGAAAAAAGAACTGTCTTCACCCCTTCCGGCGAGAGGTGGTAGGCGCAGGCAACGGCGCTTTCCGGCCCGGCCTGGGGATAGAGCTGAGCGGCGGCCAGCAGGTAAACCGGCAGCTGCAGCGCCTCTCCCCCGGCAAAGCTCTCGTCCTTAATTCTTTTTCGCCCTGTCTTGTAATCGATTACCCGGATCCGTTCGCCGCGGCGATCGACGCGATCGATGCGGCCCCTGAAATATATCTGCTCCCCTGACGGGAGCTCCAGAGCAACTGCAGTCTTATCACTCTCACGAAAGCCGAAGGATACTTCGAAGCCCTCGGGGACAAAGCCGTCTGCACTCTCTAACTCCCAATCCAACAGGGCCTGCAATATCTCCTCGAAGGTACGTTTCTGCAGTTCCCAAAGAAGGGGAAAGGGCGGCCGATCTTCCGGGGGCACCTTGAGGAAATATTCACGGCTGACCCTGCTCAACAAGGAACGACATTCCCTGGGAAAGCGCTCCACCGGCAGCAGCCCCTGCTGCGAAGCGCCGCGGTAAAACTCCTCAAGAATTTTGTGAAGCAGGCGGCCGCGGGTCAGCGGATCCATGATGAGCAGCGCTTCCGGCGCCTCGAGGGGGGTGAGACCCAGGAGTCGCTTTAAAAAATAACTGTAAGGGCAGCGGGCATAATCCTCCAGCGCCGTCGCCGAGAATAGACCGCCTCTTCTATCCAGGTGCCCGGCCAGCAAGCGACGAGACGGCTCCTGCATGAAGATGGCATCATATGCGCTCCAGCGATAAGCAAATCTGGAAAGATCGGCAGTCAGTAGATCGCCCAGACGGGGTGAAAGACGCCGGTAATATTGAAGCAGCTGCGCTTCCGGGAGGCGGTAGCCGCAGTTGAGATCATACTCCACCGCCGTGACCGGGTGGGCCAGATATCTGTTTTCGCTGTCGGACTCCAGGTAACGGTAGCCCGGCAGCTGCGAAAGCTGATCATGACCGGGGCGTACAGCACAGAGGGCTTCCCCGCAGCGCGATAGGTAAGCCGAGGGAAGCTGTTCGCGGCTGCCAGCAGCGGAAACACGCGGCCAGCTCAGTACAGCCTTCTTCACCGCTCCGCCGACAGCCAGCGTAAAGCGAAGCGCCTCCAGTTCAAGATCCTGGCGCCGCAGCGGCAGCTTTCCCGAAAGAGCGCGCCTTTCCGGTTCGGGCAGCAGCGGATCGGGGCTTACCGGCGAGGGGATAATCTTTTCAGCCATACCGGGAATAAAGATAACGGGGAACCTTAAAGCGCCGGCAGAGCGCAGCGGGAGAAGGTTAATCCCCTCCTGCTGAAATCTGCCGCGGGGCAGGGCCGCGGACTGAAGGGCCGAGCGGAACAGCTCCAGAGCCGGCTTAAGTGTAAATTCACCACCACATTCATCGAGGCGCTGTAATCTCTTTACCAGACGCAGCAGCGCTTCTCGCTCTTCACCGGGGTGGAATAAGCGCTCCAGCAGTTCTACGGCCGCCTCAACAAGATCACTCCAGGAACGGCAGGTGTAGAAAGGATCGAGCATCCTGAAAAACAGAGTAACCATGTCGAGGAGGAGCCCCGTCTGAAACAGCTGCTCCGCAACCCGGCCCTGGGGCGGCTCCCCCGCTCTCACCCGCAACCGGCTTTGATAGTGCTTCAGAGCCTCCCGCCACTGGCGGCGGCCTTTGATCACCCCCGCCTCCCTGGCCAGATAATCCCAGAAGGCAGGGTTGGCCAATTTGCCTTCTTTCAAGATCTGCTCATAGCAAAAGGGGGCATAGCTCAGCAGCTCGGTTACTTTCTGGCGGGAGTAATCGCTGCCGATCATCTCCAGGATCAGCAAAAAAGTGCGTCCCGCCCGGGTCTGAGCGAGAGGCAGCCCACCAGCCAGATAGTAGGGGATCCCCAGAGCGGACAGTTTTTCCCGTAACAGCCCCGCATAGATCGGCTGGGGAAAGAAAACGGCGATCTCACCGAAGCGTAGCCCTGCCCGGGCCAGGCCGATAATTTCCCGGGCAATTTCTTCGACTTCTCCGACCTCGTCGGGAGCACAGATAAAATCCAGCGTTTGATCCCCTGCCGCTGCGGCATCCCCCCCTAGCTGCTCCTGAAAGAGATACCTTTGCAGACGCGCCAGGTTGCCCTTCTCAGGCTGCCGGGATGGCAGACGTCCGACCGTAAAACCTAGCTGCTGAAACCAGTGCATGAGCTGCCCCACTGGGGCAAACCTGATCGCAGATTCCTGCCAGTATAGCGTCAGCCCCCCGTGGTTGGTAAGCGAAACCAATAGCCTCTTCTCAAGGGTGGTTAGCTGGTAGATGCCGTAGAGGGCGATCATAAGCGGAGCCGGCGGCTTTACCCGTGCTGCTGCAGCGAAGATGCTTTCCCGGGTGATAAAAGGTTGGCACAGCTCCCGATAATATTGATAAAGATGCTGCAAACCGGCGATGCGACGCTGATCGCCGCCCTCGGGCAGAGGAACCTGTGTCAGACCGGCGTCCCCGAGCTCCTGAAAAGTCTGTAGAAGCGCATCGCTGAAACCGGGGTGCCCGGCCACCGGCCCAAAATAACCTCCGGCCGCTTTACGGGCCGTCAGTGCAGCCAGCCATTTTTCAGCAAAGGGAGGCATCACTGGCGGAATTTCGTCCCCCGCGCCCTCTCCAGCCAGCCAGACCGCCAGGTCGTTCAAGGTCAAGAAACGCACCCCGCAGTAACTACCGCCGC
>DUVX01000096.1 GCA_012840855.1 Bacillota bacterium
AAAGGGGGGGAATAATGAAGAGGCCCCTGGTGGAACAAACAGGGCCATCCCCGCTGTTTCATGCAACAAACAGGTACGTCCCCGCTGTTGCATGCAACAAACAGGTACGTCCCCGGTGTCCCGTCAGGGGGCGGTGAGCCGGTCGCGGCCGCCGAAGTAGGGGCGCAGCACCTCCGGCAGGATCACGCTGCCGTCTTCCTGCTGGTAGTTTTCCAGAATCGCGGCGACGGTGCGGCCGATGGCCACCCCGGAGCCGTTCAGGGTGTGCAGGAACTGCGCTTTTTGTCCCGGCGCGGGGCGGTAACGAATCCCGGCCCGGCGGGCCTGGAAATCAGTAAAGTTGCTGCAGGAAGAGATCTCACGGTAGGTCCCGGCTGAGGGAAGCCAGACCTCAAGATCGTATTTTTTCGCTGCGGCGAAACCGAGGTCGCCGCTGCACATAAGCATGACCCGGTAGGGCAGCCCGAGCAACTGCAAGACCTTTTCGGCGTCGGCGGTGAGGCTTTCCAGCTCCTGCGAAGACTCTTCCGGCGCAACAAATTTGACCAGCTCGACCTTGTTAAACTGGTGCTGGCGAATGAGCCCCCGGGTGTCGCGGCCATGGGCTCCCGCTTCGGAGCGGAAGCAGGCGCTGTAGGCGACATAGCGCAGGGGCAGCTGCGCGGCGTCAAGAATCTCGTCCCGGTGCAGGTTAGTCACCGGCACCTCGGCGGTGGGGATCAGGTAGTAATCGGCTCCCTCGATCTTGAAGGCATCCTCGGCAAATTTCGGCAGCTGGCCCGTGCCAGTCATGCTGCCCGAATTCACCAGAAAGGGCGGAAAGATCTCGCGGTAGCCGTGCTCACCGGTGTGTAGGTCAAGCATGAAATTAATCAGGGCCCGCTCCAGTCTGGCGCCGTCACCGCAGTAGAGAGCGAAGCGGCTGCCGGCAATCTTCCCCGCCCGGGGGAAATCGAGGATGCCCAGGGCCTCTCCTAGATCCCAATGGGGCTGCGGGGTAAAAGAAAATTCCGGTGGGGTCCCCCAGGCACGGATCTCCTTGTTGTCCGCTTCATCCTTTCCGGGGGGCACCGCCGGATCGGGTATATTCGGCAGGCGCAACGCAATCTCTTCCATCTCCTCATCGAAACGGCGCAGCCCGTCATCGAACTCCTTGATCCGGGTGGAGACCCGGCGCATCTCCTCTTTTTTTTGCTGCACCGCCGCCTGATCTGTCCCGGCACGCCCGATCTCCCTGGAGACCCGGTTCCGTAACTGCTTCAGTTCTTCCGTCTTCTGCAGCAGTCTGCGCCGCTCCCGATCGAGCTCCAGGAGGCGGTCCAGATCGGCCGGTTCGCTCTTTAAAGCGATGGCCTCTTTCACTATTTGGGGATTTTCCCGAACAAATTTTAGATCTAACATGATGGCCCACCTCCGACTATTAGTCCCCTTGGTTACATCTCCCCGGGGGCGGCGATCCCCAGGAGCCCGAGACCGTTCTTGAGAACGCGGCGCACCGCAGCGATGAGGAGAAGCCGTGCCCGGCGGAGTTCCTGCTGACCGACCAGCACAGGGCACTCGTGATAGAAACGGTTGAAATCGCGGGCTACATCGATAAGGTAGCGCGCCAGGATGGAGGGCCGGTAGCTGCCAGCCGCATCGCTGATCTTTTCCGGGAAGGCAGCCAGGGTCTTCACCAGCGCCCTCTCTTCAACCTGCCCGAGGTGCCCGCCCGCTCCCTCAAACCAGTCCGGTTCATCGAGCCCGGCCCGCCGCAGGATGCTGCAGATGCGGGCATGGGCGTACTGGATATAGGCCGCCGTCTCGCCGGAGAAGTCGAGAACCTTCTCCCAGTCAAATTCAATATCCTTGATCCGATCATTGCTCAGATCGCCGAAACGAACCGCACCTAGACCAACTGCCCTGGCGGCACTTTCTTTATTGGCCAGGGTGGGGTTCTTCTCCTCGATGATCTCCCGGGCCAGGTTTATGGCGCGCTGGAGCACATCGGCCAGCAGGATCATCTTCCCTTTACGGGTCGACATCCGCCCCTCCTTGAACCGGATCAGGCCGAAGGGGACATGAATACACTCCTTAGCCCAGGAGAGGCCGAGAAGCTCAAGCACTTTGACCATCTGCTGAAAATGCAGCGTCTGCTCGGCGCCGACGACGTAGAGCGCCCGGGTAAAATTGAAGGTGCGCTTGCGGTAGAGCGCCGCCGCCAGGTCCCTGGTCAGGTAGAGGGTGGCCCCATCTTTTTTGCGCAGCATCGCTGGGGGAAGTCCATATTTTTCGAGGTCGACGATGAGGGCGCCCTCGCTCTCCTGAGCGATCCCCTTTTCCTGTACGAACCTAATCGTATCATCGAGCATATCGTTGTAGTGGCTCTCGCCGTGATGATAACTGAACCTGATCCCCAACAGATCGTAGACCTGCTCATAGTTTTCCAGGCTGAGCCGGCGGAAGAGCTCCCAGTAAGTCACCGCTTCCGCCTCGCCTTTTTCGAGGCGCTTGAACCATAGGCGAGCTTCTTCCTCGAGTGCGGGATCGGCTTCGGCCTCCTGGTGAAAGCGCACGTAAAGGTAATAAAGGTAGTTAACCGGATCCTGTTTCAGCTTTTGATCATCACCCCAGCGTTTGTAGGCCACGATCATCTTCCCAAACTGGGTCCCCCAGTCGCCGAGGTGGTTGATCCCGATACAGCGGCAGCCCTGCGATTCCAGGATCAAGGAGAGGGCATGTCCGATTACGGTGGAGCGGATATGGCCGATCCCGAAGGGCTTACAGATATTGGGGGAGGAGTAGTCGATAACAATCACTTCCCCGCGGCCCCGATCGCTCTTCCCATAATCGGGCCCGCCAGCGAGAACTCTTTTCAGGATATCATCACTGAAAACCGGGTAATCCAGATAAAAGTTGAGGTAGGGCCCCCGGGGCGCTGCTTTCTCCCAGAAAACACCCCGCTCTCCGGAAAGGGAGCGGCCCAGCGCTGCGGCGATGGCTGCCGGAGACTGTTTTTGCCGGGCGGCCAGGGTAAAACAGGGAAAGGCCAGATCGCCCATCGCCGGCTCCGGGGGCTCCTCCAGAAGCTCCACTACCCGGGGTACGGCAAGCTCAACGAGCGGGGCCAGAGCCCGACCGATCTCTTTTTTGTAATGATCCATCCTGGAAACCTCGTTTCTTATTTGATCTTATCTTAGCCCAAAAGAGGCAAAATGACAACGCAAATTCCCTAATAAGGGATTGCGTCCTTTAATTTGAAATACAGAGCCCTTTAAAATTCGGGATTGATATAGTAAGACTGATAGAATGCGCGATTGAGAGCGGGATAATCGGGCGGTGGAGACCAGCTTTCTCCTTCGATATAGACTTCAACGCCGGTGCAGCCGCTGTTTTCCAGGGCTGTCAAGAAGAGGGCGTCGAGGATCATCGCCGCCTGTAGCTGATCTTCGGTGTTGCCGTCTTCGGGGAACAGCATCTCAAAAGAACGATTCAAATTGATCCTCACTGTTTCGCCCCTTTCGGCGACCTCGATAAGGGTGAGATTGCCGGGAACAAAATAGAGCGAGCGGCACTGCTTCGTCACCGTCTGCAGCAAGCTGAACAGGTCACGCTCCTTAATCTTCAGATCTCGCGCCTCCACAGGCACAAGGTAATAGCGCGCCTCGATATGCATGGGGATAAAAAGAGGCTCCTTCCAGCGGTAAGGTTTAAGCGGCTGCTTTAAAGGGCGTCCCTTCTCCCCCAGCTCTAACGGCTCCTCATCTACGGTCAGATATATATCGCGCACCTCCGAAAAACCGCCCAGGGTATAGCGCAGCGAATCGAGCACACCGGGGATCTGGGCCAGTTCATCAGCATCGCCGCTTTCCGGCGAAAGCTCGAGATAAAGCTCTCCGCTGTCGCCGCTGAAGAGAACCTTGATTTCACTCCCCTTCGGTATTGTCCTGCAGAGCGAGCTTTCGCGGGAGGGGCCCCGGATCAACTCTTCGATGGAGGCGTCAAGGGGGGATTTCGTCCTGCTGATCAACCGGGTTATGGGGATATAGCTGCCGCTGGAGAAAAAATAGAGAGTAATCGCCGCCTGATCGGTTTCCAGCCCCACGCGCACAGGGCTGTAAAAAGGAACCGCCGCCGCATTCTCCCCATTCTCCTGATCGGGTGTGCTCTCCAGATCGACAACATCGATATAGCTGTCCTCACCCGCCAGAACAATGTAGCGGCGGTTGCCGGTAATGAGCATCTTTTCGACCCGCATCCCTACTTCCCAATGGGAAAGCTCGGCACCGCTTTCATCGTAAAGCACGATCTGGCTGAAATCCTCTTTGTACTGGCGCCAGGAGCAGGTGATAATCCGTGCGCCGTCGACGGTAAAGGAGGCCAGCGCTCCTTCCGCAATTTTTTTCTTCCAGATCGGGGCGCCGCTGGAATCATAATAGTAGAGGTTCTCTTCGGCCCCGCTGTTGCTGCCGTAGACGAGCAGGCTGTTTTCCTGGGGATTGAAACTTGCCGAGGAGACCTTGAGTCCGTCGGGGAGGGGTTTTTCCCAGATCAGCTCGCCTGAATCGCTGTATACCCCCAGCTCTCCCGATTCTGTGGCCAGGGCCAGTCTGCTTTCTGTCCGGGATACCGCAAGCAGTGAGCTGCCCTTGATTGCCCACAGCTCCTTTCCCGCCAGCGTAACCGCCTCCGTCTGGAAGCTGTCTCCTTTCCGGTGCGTGTAAAAGATCTTTCCCTCACCCGGCTCCTCACCTGCAAGGTAGATCTTCTGCAGAGGGCCGGTGGAGAGAGTCCACTGTTGTGATCCCTCACGGCTGTAAAGCTCGAGATGATGCTCTTTCTTTTCCGGATCGCCCCTGCCGGCAAGAACCCACCTGCCGTTGGCGGAGAGCTCAACGAGATTGACCGGCTCGCTTAGCCCCTCCTGCCACCAGCTCTGCGAGGCGATGGACATAAAAAAGAGCTCGCCCCCCTCCGTTCCCACGGCCAGATAGTTTCCGCAGGATGAGATCTGGGTCTGCAGGGGATTTGTGGAGAAATCCTTTTCCCAGAGAAGCTGCCGCTCCCGGCTCAGCAGGCTCACTTTCTTGGAGTCGCTGCCGAAGATGATCCCGGTAGCATTACGATCAACACTTACGTCAAAGAGGTCGGCACGGGTGAACCAGAGCTCGAAAAGATCACCTTCGTGGTCATCGACGGGCGGCTCGATCGGTTTTCCTCCCTTTAACATGGACAGGCTGCGCAAACCATAAGTCACCGCTCCGGCCGCCAGAAGCATAACCGCAAAGACGATTAAAAAATAATAGGGTTGTATCTTTTTCATATGCTGAGCACCCTCGCTTACCAGATCAATACTTAACTAAAATGGGGTTACTTCCTGCTTAATTATGATTAATTATCGTTAACACTTTCGGCAAGCAGCGGCAAATTAACATAAAAGGTGCTCCCCTTCCCCTCCTCGCTCTCGGCCCAAACCCTGCCCCCATGGGCCTCCACCGTTTCCTTTACAATAGCCAGGCCCAGGCCGGTTCCCCCCTCTTCCCGGGAGCGGGCCTGGTCGATTCGGTAAAAACGTTCAAATATAAAGGGTAGATCTTTTTCTGGAATTCCACAGCCGGTATCCTCAATTTTAATGGACGCCGCCGTCTCCTCCGCCCCGAGCGATATTTTCACCCAGCCCCCGGATGCTGTGGACTTCAGGGCGTTGTCCAGAAGGTTTTGAAATACCTGCCGCAACTGGAGCGCGGCTCCGGAGACGAGCACCCTTTTGACGGGTAGATCGGTGAGGAGGCGCACTTCCTGATGGTCAAAACGGGGCGCCGCCTGCTGATAGAGTTTCCCGATTACCTCACGCAGATCGACGGGCGCAAATCTTGCCGCGCCGCCCTCCAGAGTAGTCAGATCGAGAAGGTCCTGAACAAGAGCGATAAGGCGATCCATCTCACGATCGAGATCGTCAATAAATTCCTGCTGCTGCTCCGGTTCCATCTGGTAATTTTTAAGTGATTTTATGATCAGGCTGAGCGAAGCAAGAGGAGTGCGCACCTCGTGGGCCACATTGGCCACAAAGTTGCGCAAATTTTTTGTATGGTAGTTCAGCTGCTCAGCCATATAATTGAAGCGCTGGGCCAATCGGCCGATCTCGTCCGCTGATTGCACCTCGATCTTCTGATCGAGCCGCCCCTCGGCCATGCTTCCGGCCGCCTCGCTTAAGAGCTCCAGAGGGCCGCTGAAGCGGCGGGCCAGGATGACCGCACCCACGCCGGCTACGATAGCTGCAAGTAGGGTTGTTAGGAGAAAAAAACGCCGCGTATCGGCCATGATCTTGCCGATCTCCTGCAAGGATGCCGAGAGGAAGACCGCCCCCACCGTTTCATTATCCGCGTAGATCGGCAGCGCCACCTGCATCACTTTTTGCCTGGACAGCTCGCTGTACTGGATGGCAAAGCCGCTTTCGCCAGCCAGGGCATCCTTGATCTCCTCACGATCGAGAAGCTGCCCCAGCAGCCCCCCCACCCGCACGGAGTCGCCCAGGACGACCATCTTTTCATTCACAAAAATAACCCGGGCCCGGGATTGGCGCCCGAAATTTTCAGCCAGCCAGCTCAGCCGGACCGGGTCTGCCTCCTCCTGCAGATAGGCGGAGACGAACTGCCCGGCCAGGTTTCCCGAGCGCAGCAGGTTTTCTTCCAGAGATTTAATGTAGTAGCGCTCCAACAGCTGATCGAGAAAGAGCCCGACGATGAGCATCACTGCGATAATGGTCAACAAAAAGGTGACGGCAAGGCGGGAGCGGATGCTCCTGAACCTGAACATTAAGGCTCCTCCCTGAACTTATAACCCGTGCCCCACACGGTGAGGATCAGCCGGGGGGTGCCGGGATCCTTCTCTATTTTTTCCCGCAGATGACGGATATGCACGTCCACGGTGCGGGCATCGCCAAAGTAGTCATACCCCCAGATCTGCGCCAGAAGCTGATCCCGGGAGTAAACCCGACCGGCGTTGGAGGCCAGCAGGCTGAGAAGCGCGAACTCCTTTGCCGTCAGATCGATCTCCCGCCCCTTTAAACGGACCCGGTGCTGCAACAGGTCGATCGACAGCGGGCCGGCCTGGATCTGTTTGCGCAGCTCGGCACTCCCGGCGCTGCTGCGCCTCAAGATCGCTTTTATCCGGGCCACCAGCTCTCTCGGATTGAAGGGTTTGGTCATATAATCATCGGCCCCCAGCTCCAGGCCGAGCACCTTATCAATATCCTCGCCCTTTGCCGTGAGCATAATGATGGGGATCTCCTTTTTTTTGCGGATCTCACGGCAAACCTCGAAGCCGTCCAGGCCGGGAAGCATGAGGTCGAGGATAATAATATCAGGATTCACCTCGAAGGCTTTTTTGAGCGCTTCCTCGCCGTCAAAGGCCTCTTCTACCTGAAACCCCTCTTTTTCGAGATTGAACTTTAACGCCTTCACCAGGGTTTTTTCGTCGTCTACGAGAAGAATTTTTGTTTTACCGGACATGACCGTCTAACCTCCGCTGGTAAGCTGCTGATAGGAAAGGGCTATCTCTTTAAAGTCTTCCCAAACGGGCCGTTTCTTGCTGCTGTCGCGCAGCAGCGCCGCGGGATGGAAGGTGGGCATATAACGGCGCCCCTCAATCTCGTACCACCGGCCCCGCAGGCGGGTCAGCGTATTTTTACTGTCGATCAAAATCCGCGTTGCCAGAGCGCCCAGGCAGATTATCATAGGCGGATCGATGAGGCGGATCTGTTCCCTCAGGTGGGGCAGGCAGGCAGCTACCTCGGCGGCATCGGGGAGCCGGTTGCGCGGGGGGCGGCATTTGACCACATTGGTGATATAGAGCTCCTCGCGGTTCAACCCCGCCGCTTCCAGAATCCGGCTCAGAAGCTTCCCCGCCGCGCCGACGAAAGGGATCCCCAGACGATCCTCATCGGCGCCGGGGCCCTCGCCCACGAGCATCAACCTGGCGCGGGGGTGGCCGCCCCCGAAGACAACCTGTTGGCAGCCCCCCCGGAGGGTGCAGCGATTGCAGGCCCGGCAGTTTTCTTCCAGGGTCGCCAGCCGGGCCTCCGCGGTCCGGGCCTGCTGCGGATCATCCTTCTCTTTCAGGTAATCAAGTAGCGAACGCTGCTGGTTTTTCTCCAAAGCCTTCACCCCGCTAATCTATTCCACAGCCGCACTCCTACTTCCTTCCTCCGGCGGCCGGCCTCAAGCCTGTCCGGATCGCCTCTTTGCCCGCAGCCACTGCACGGCCCCGCTCTACCGGGTAACCGAGCGTCTGCAGTGAAAGCTCCAGAGCTTCGATGCCGGCCAGTAGAGCAGATTCTGTCACCGCCCCCAGGTGGCCGAAGCGAAAGATCTGGCCCTCCAGCTCCCCCTGCCCCCCGGCGATCTCCACTCCGAAACGACGCCTCATCTCCTCGCGCAGCTGATCCACCTTTATCGAGGCGGGCGCCCTCAGCGCAGTGACAGTGGGCGAGGCCTGCTGCAAATCTTTCACCAGCGGCTCCAGCCCCAGGGCTCCCGCCGCCGCGCGGACGGCGGCTGCCATACGCCGGTGTCGAGCATAGCAATTTTGTCGCCCCTCGGCAAAATAGAGCTGCAGCCCCTCGCGCAGAGCCACACAGAGGGAGAGGGCAGGGGTGAAAGGCGTTTGCCCCTTTTCTAAATATTCCTGGGCTTTGCGCAGATCGAAATAGTATCTGGGCATCTTTGCTTCTGCTGCCGCCAGCCAGGCTTTTTCACTGACGCCGATAAAGGAAAGCCCCGGCGGAAGCAGCAGCGCTTTCTGCGATCCCGTCACACAGACATCGATCCCCCAACGATCCACCGGCAGATCTACCGCACCCATGGAGCTGACCGTATCGACAATGAGCAGTGCGGGGTGATCGCCGCAAACCCGGCTGATCCGCTCCAGATCGTTGAGCATGCCCGTGGAGGATTCGTTATGCACCACCGTAATCGCCCGGAGGGTATGCTCTACATCCTCCCGCAACTTTGTCTCGAGGGCCTCGTAGTCGAGGGGCTGTCCCCAGGGTGTCTCGAGGCGCTCTACTGCGGCGCCATAGACACCGGCGATGGTAGCGAAGCGATCGCCGAATGAACCGTTCACCAAGGAGAGAACCCTCTCTCCCGGCGAAAGGAAGTTAACAATTGCCGCCTCCATGGCCCCCGTTCCGGAGGATGTCAGGATATAAAGGCGGCCCCGGGTTTGGAAAACCTCCTTCAGCGCAGCGGTGGATTCTTCGATAATTTTTTTGAAGCGGGGACCGCGGTGGTTGAACATCTCCGAGGACATGGCCCGGGCCACCGCATCCGGTACCGGGGCCGGACCGGGAATGAGCAGGTTGTTTTCTTTCATTTTTAGTACACCTCTTTGTATAAAGATTAATTCTACTCCGGCGGGGCGGTGAGCAGACCACCGCGGCGGGCGAAACGTTCCTCCGCCAGGGTGAGCAGGCGATCAACCAGTTCACGGTAGCCGATGCCGCTTACCTCCCATAATTTCGGATACATGCTGATGGCGGTAAAGCCGGGCATGGTATTGATCTCATTCACATAGAGCGAACCGCTGTCCGTATCGACAAAAAAATCGACACGGGCCAGGCCGCCGGCCTCCACTGCTCTAAAAGCGCGGCAGGCGTACTCCCGCACCCTTTCTTCCAGATCCGGCGCCAGCCGGGCGGGATAGATTAGCTCCGAGCGGTCATCAAGATATTTGGCCCTGTAGTCGTAGAACTCATTGCTGGGGATAATCTCGCCGGGGCGTGAGGCGCGGGGCTCAAGGTCTCCTAGGACGCTGCATTCGATCTCCCTGCCCCGCAGCGCTGCTTCAACAATTACCTTGTCATCGTAGCGCAGCGCCTCTTCGACAGCGGCGGACAGCTCCCCCTCCTCCATTACCCGGGAGATGCCGATACTGGAACCAAGATTGGCCGGTTTTACGAAAAGGGGTAGCCCTAGTTCGCTGCAAATCTGCCCCGTCAGGCGGGGAGCCTCCGCCTGCCACCGGGGGCGGTTAAAATGGAGGTAGGCCCCTACCGGGAGCCCGTGCTGCTGAAAGAGGAGCTTCATGACCACCTTGTCCATGGCCACCGACGAGGCGAGCACCCCGGAGCCCACATAAGGTATCCCAGCGAGCTCGAAGAGGCCCTGAACGGTTCCATCCTCGCCATAGGGACCGTGCAGAACGGGAAAAACCAGATCTATCTTCACGAAACGCCAGGAGAGCCCGCCCCTTGTTCCCTCAATGAGCAGACCCGGCCGAAGCGGGTCGGTGAGCATGACCGCCCGGGGCAGAGCGCTCAGATCGCCTTGCTCCCGGAGACGCTCCCAGACCTCTTCGCCGCTCAGCCAGGTCCCGTCGCGGCTGATCCCCACTGGGATGATGGCATAGCGTTCCTCATCGATCGCTTCCATGATCGCCCGGGCCGATTTTAGGGAGACAACATGCTCACCGGAGCGTCCTCCGAAGAGCACGGCAACATTTTTTCGTTCCATAGCGGCACCCCTTACCACTTGATCTTCCCCGGATAGAAGAAGCCGGCGAATTATTACTGATTATTATATCATTAAACGTCAAAAGGCTGCAGCAGATCTGAAAGAGCTGCCGAAACCACAGCGGCACAGCTACAGGCAGCCCTTCCTGTTGCCAGGCCCAAAAAATATTGCTATAATTGTAAAGGTCTTAAGGCTGGTGGGCCGGACGATCAAAATCGGAAGAAATATTAAACAGATCTGGTGATATCTTGCTGAGGCAAACAACTCCCCCAAATAAAAGCGATGCCTTATTATATGGGCGCGAAGCCGCTTTTGTCCCGCTGCTTTTTGGCAGCGACATCAACGTCTACTCTCTGGCGCGGGCATTTCATGAGAGCTATGGGCTCCGCTCAACAGTCTGGGGTAAATATGCTACGGGGCCCTGTTACAACAGCGATATCATCAATTTTCACACCTGTGCGCAAAATGACCGGCCCGACCGCTTCATGGAGCATGTGCAAAGCTTTGCCCGATCGCAGGGTGATAAAATAGTTTTTCTTATCGGCTGCGGCGACAACTATATCCGCCTCTGTAGCGACTTTCTGGGTAGCTACCCGGATAATGTTATCGCCCCTTACCCCGGAAGGGAACTTGTCGATCTCCTCTTCCACAAGGAGCGTTTTTACCGCCTCTGCGAGGAGCGGGGGCTGGCTTATCCGAAAACTTTTGTTTATCGGCCGGGCGAAAGTGCCGGCGCCGCGCCGCCCTTCGAGGGACCCTATATCCTTAAACCGGCCAATCCGATCCTTTACTGGCAGCACCCTTTCCCCGGTCAGAAGAAAGCGTACCGCTTTGCTCGCATCGGCGAGCTGGAGAGAGCCTTGGAGAAGGTCTACGCCGCCGGCTACGATGACAGCATGATTGTCCAAGATTTTATCCCCGGTGACGATACCTATATGCGGGTGATGACCGGGTACGCCAACCGGAAGGGCCGCGTTGAGCTGATGGCTCTGGGCCATGTGCTCCTGGAAGAGCACACCCCGCAGGGCATCGGCAACCACGCCGTGATCATCAATGAATACGATGAGGCCCTGGCGATGGAGCTTAAAAACTTTCTTGAGGTCATCGGCTTTACCGGTTTTTTTAACTTTGATCTGAAATACGACCAGCGCGACGGTAAAATGAAGGTGCTGGAGCTCAATGTCCGCCAGGGGCGGAGCAACTACTATGTCACCGGGGCAGGGCACAATCTTGCCGAATACCTGGTGAACGATTATATCCTGAACCAGCCCGCCGCATTCACCATCGCCCGAGAGAAATATCTCTGGAGCGTGGTGCCGCGAAGCGTTATGTTCAGCTATATCCGGCCGCAGATCTACAGGGAGGAGATGAGAGCGCTGATCATGGAGGGACGGATCAACAACCCCCTCAATTATGCTGCTGACAGAAATTTTAAACGGCGCCTTTCTCTTTTCAAATCACAGCTGGGCCATATCTACAAGTACCGCAAATACCTCGGCAACAGCGTTCGCGCCGCGCAGGCTCCCGCCGCCTCCGTATACCCGCGGACGCCGGGCGAAAAGTGATCAGCCCGTCAAGGAAAGGGCGACCGTTCCTATGCTGGGGGTAATCGGCGGGATGGGCCCCCAGGCGACCTGGCTCTTTTTACAGGGCGTCACCGACAGAACCGGCGCCGACTGCGATCAGCAGCATATCCCGATGATCATCTTAAACCATACTACCATGCCCGATCGGACGGCGGCGATACTTTCAGGTAATGAAAGCATGATCCGCAATCTCCTGCTC
Organism: Bacillota bacterium; assembly: GCA_012840855.1. Classification (GTDB taxonomy): domain Bacteria; phylum Bacillota; class Dethiobacteria; order DTU022; family DTU022; genus JAAZPQ01. The sequence goes on from DUVX01000096.1 coordinate 12,276, forward strand.
AAAGATGCCAGGTTGCTGGAGCAAAACGGCTGCCGCGCTATCGCTATCCCCTGCAATACCTCCCACTATTTTGTCGATGGGATTCAGGCGGAGATCTCTATCCCCATCATCCATATGGTCCGCGAGACCGTCAACCGGGTTGCAAAAAACAAAGCTGGAATCAAAAAACTGGCTATCCTGGCCACCGACGGCACCAACAGGACGGGGATCTACCATGAAGAATGCCGCCGCTGGGGGCTTGAGGCCTATACCCCTTCACCGGAAAAGCAGCTGCTGATGATGAAGATCATCTACGAGGAGATAAAGCGAGGCAGGCAGGGCAGCCTTTCGGACTTTTTGCAGGTGGAGCAGGAGATCCGCAACGCAGGCTGCGAAGCGGCGATCCTGGCCTGCACAGAGCTCTCCTGCTTCGCCCGCCAGCATCCCCTACCCAACTACTATATTGACGCCATGGATGTGCTTATCGACAGAACAATACAGTTTTTCGGAAAGGATAAATAGAGCGGCGGGCACCCCCGTTGTTCACAGGGAGGCCCGCCGATGAATTGCATCATTCCTGCTGTCCTTGAACGCTATTCTTTCTCTTTCTCCGCCGCGGCGGCAGCGATAACCTGCTCTGCGGCCTGGTGCGGCACCTCTTCGTAATGCGAGAAAGCCATCGTAAAAAAGCCGCGCCCCTGGGTCATTGAGCGCAGGTCGATGGAGTACCTGAACATCTCGGCCATGGGAACCTGGGCGCGTATCTTCTGCAGCTCTCCAGCCGAGTCAACGCCCTGGATCCTGCCCCGCCGGCCATTCAGATCGCCCATGATATCGCCCATATAGGCATCGGGAACCGTGATCTCCACATTCATCACCGGCTCGAGGAGAACCGGCTGCGATTGCTCCATCCCCTTGCGGAAAGCCATCGCCGCAGCGATCTTGAAGGCCATCTCTGAGGAATCCACCGTATGGTAAGAGCCGTCTACCAGCTTTACCTCCATATCGACAACGGGGTAACCGGCGAGGACCCCCTCTTCCATGGCCTCGCGGATCCCTTTCTCCACCGCGGGCACATACTGCTTCGGAACCACCCCGCCGAATATTTTGTCTTCAAAGACAAACCCCTCACCTGAGGCCAGCGGCGCCAGTTCGAGGAAGACATGACCGTACTGGCCCCTGCCCCCGGTCTGTTTCTTATGCTTCCCTTCCACCTTGGCCTGCCCCTTGATCGTCTCCTTATAGGGCACCTTCGGCGTGGACAGATCAACCTCTACCCCGAATTTCTGGGAGAGGCGGCTGACGATAATCTCCAGGTGCAGCTCGCCCAAACCGGAGATGACGGTCTCGCGGGTTTCTGCTCGCCGCTCCAGGTGAAAAGTGGGATCTTCTTCGAGAAAACGGGAAAGGCCGCTGCTCACCTTCTCCTCATCTCCCTTGGTCTTCGGCTCCACGGCGAAGGAGATCACCGGCTCGGGGAACCCTATCGGCGGAAACTGGAAGGGGCTGCTCCGATCGCAGAGGGTATCCCCAGTAGCGGTCTGCTGCAGCTTGGCCACAGCGGCAATATCACCAGCCACCACCTGCTCCATGGCGATCTGATTTTTGCCCCGCATGGTAAAGAGCTGCCCAATCCGCTCATTCCGGTCTTTGTTGGCATTGTAGATCTGGGAATCGGGTCTGAGCACCCCGGAATAGACCCGGAAATAGTTGATCCTCCCCACATAGGGGTCGGCTAGCGTCTTGTAGACCAGAGCGGCGAAGGGCTCCTCGGGCGAGGGGCTGCGCTTAAGCTCATCGCCGCTTTCGGGATGGACCCCGCCTACCGCTTCCAGATCAAGCGGCGAGGGGAGAAAATCTTTTATGAAATCGAGAAGGGTGGTGCTGCCCAGGTTGGTGATGGCGGAGCCGCAGAGCACAGGGGTGATCTTTCTTTCCAGGATGCCGCGCCGCAGGCTCTGCCTGATCTCCTCCTGATCCAGCGCTTCGCCCTCGAGGTACTGGAGCAGCAGCTCATCATCGGTCTCGGCGACGGCTTCGATCAGTTTTTCGCGCAGCGCGCCGGCCTGCTCGCGCAGCTCAGCGGGGATCTCCTCGCTCTTCACTGTTTTGCCGTCGTCGGAGAAGTAGAGCGCTTTCTCCTCGATGAGGTCCACTACCCCTTTGAAGTCATCCTCTTTGCCGATGGGCAGATGAACAGGGACTACGTTCACCCCGAAGTGCTGCTGCAACTGCTCCATGGCGCCCTCAAAATTGGCGTTTTCCCGGTCCAGCTTGTTGATCAGAACGAGGCGGGGCAGGCCAAAATCATCGGCATACTGCCACACCTTCTCAGTACCTACCTCCACCCCCGATACGGCGCAGACAACGACGGCACAGCAGTCAGCCACGCGCAGGGCGCCGATCAGATCCCCGATGAAGTCAAAGTAACCGGGCGTATCCAGGAGGTTGATCTTCACGCCCGCCCACTCCAGGGGGGCCAACCCCACGTTGATCGTGACCTGCCTTTTGATCTCGTCGGGATCGTAGTCGGTGACGGTGGTGCCCGCTTCAATAGTGCCCTGGCGGTTGGTCGCGCCGCTGGTAAAGAGAAGCGCCTCGGCAAGAGAGGTCTTTCCGGCACCTCCGTGGGAGATTAAAGCAACATTGCGGATCGCTTCACTGGAATAATATTTCATTAATAATCGCCTCCTCCGTGCTACTCTACAGCCGCTACTGGCAAATTTTTTACTACCCGCCGGTGGCGGATATCCTCCAGCTCTCTCTTGCAGGCGCGCTCAACTCCCCCGCGCCCCTGTTAAACGGGATAGATCAGGTTGCGCCCCTCCCGGCGCAGAAGTGACTCATCGATCTCTGTAAGACGCGTGAAATCGGGTTCTCGGGAACCGGGATCTGCCTTTTTAACCGTGCTCACCTTTTGGGTGCCGGCAGACAGCGGAGGAAGCAGCCCGCGGCGCCTCTTGAAAAAATCCAGCGCCACATTGGGGAACAGGATATAGGAGAGCAGGTCCTCCTCCTGGACCATATAGTCGGCGATCTCCCGCCGCGCAGCGGGCAGCTGGGGCTCGAGCAGATCGGCGGGCCTGACGGTAACAGGTTTTTCATCGCCCAGCACCTGCCGCTGGATGGTGGCGTTGATCTCGCCCGGGGGGCGTCCATAAAGGCCGCGCAGGTAATTTTTTAGCTCCGTGGAGACCATTTTATAGCGCTCTCCGAGGAGCACATTGACGACGGCCTGGGTCCCCACAATCTGGCTGCTCGGTGTGACCAGCGGTGGGTAACCCAGATCGGCGCGGACCCGGGGAACTTCCTCGAGGACCTGGGGCAGCAGATCAAGGGCTTTCTGTTCGGCCAATTGCGAGGCCAGGTTGGAGATCATCCCGCCCGGTATCTGGTAGCGGAGCACATCGGTATCCACTCCCATGATCACATTGCGGGGGATCTCGTAACTGCCGGCCACCCCTTTAAAATATTCGCTGATCCGGGCCAGAAGCTGCAGATCCACCCCGGTATCGTAGGGTGTCCCCCTGAGCGCCGCCACCATGCTGTCCGCGGGGGGCTGGCTCGCTCCCAGGGAAAGGGTGGCACAGGCCACATCGATCACATCAGCGCCCGCCTCGATCCCTTTAAGATAGGACATCGAAGCCATCCCGCTGGTGTAATGGCAGTGCAGCTGCACCGGCAGGCCCACCTCGGCCTTCAGACGGCGCACCAGCTCAAAAGCATCGGACGGCGAGAGCAGCCCGGCCATATCTTTAATGCAGATGGAATCTGCCCCCATAGTGCTGAGCTTTCCAGCCAGTTCCACAAAATGGGCAATATTATGCAGGGGGCTGATCGTATAGCTCAACGCCGCCTGAACATGGGCGCCCTCTTCTTGGGCTGCTTTCATGGCCTGCTCCATATTGCGGGAATCGTTTAACGCATCGAAGATCCGGATAATATCGATGCCGTTTTCGACAGCCCTCTTGATAAATTCCTGGACTACATCGTCGGCGTAATGGCGGTAACCGACGATATTCTGGCCCCGCAGGAGCATCTGTAGCGGCGTCTGTTTAAAAAGGCGCCGCAGACGGCGCAGCCTTTCCCAGGGATCTTCGTCGAGAAAGCGCATGCAGGCGTCAAAAGTAGCGCCTCCCCAAACTTCCAGGGAATGATAGCCCACCTGATCCATCAATCCGGCGGCAGGGATCATCTCCTCCAGGCGCATCCTTGTAGCCAAAAGAGACTGGTGGGCATCACGCAAAGTTGTATCGGTGATCCCTACTTTCTTCTGATCGCTCATCCGGTCCCCCCCCAAAAAAATGCTCTCCAATCTATGGTTCCAACAGCCGGCAGGCGGTGGAGCCGAGTCGGCGACCCCAGACCAGCGCCTCCGTGAGCGGAAAGCCGGGGATGATCGTTTTTCCGTTAAGCACTCCTGCCGTCTCCCCCAGAGCATAAAGCCCTTCCACCGGCTCTTCGTTCCGCAATACCCGCCCGGTTTTGTCGACGGCGATCCCCCCAAGGCAGTAGGAGGCCACCGCTTTTATCCTGACGGCAAAAATTTCACTTCGCCCCTTCCTGAAGTAGCGCTCCAGCTCCGGAAGCTCGAGCGCACAGTCCTCCATAAAAGCGCCGATGTCGCTGTAACGGGGCCAATCCGGTTCCTCTTTTTCCTTCAATCCTGCGCCGGATAGAAGCATATACCCCCGGGAGGAAGGACTTTTTGCCAGCATCTGCACCAGCTCAGTCTCGCGATCTGGTGAAAGCGGGATCAGCTCCTCATCAACGACCGCCAGCGCACCCGGCGGCGTCTCCACCGGCATCCAGCCCTGCCTCTTTTCTGCCGCCAGGGTATAGGCAAACCGCGACTCCTCCACCAGATCCAACCCGGCCTCGCGGGCCAGCTTAAGGCTCTCGCCGCCACCACTTCGCCAGGGGGCGACAGCCGTACCCGGCGCCAGCTCCTCGACCCATGCCTGATCATCCAAAAAACCGCCGTCGGCCAGGATAACCGCCGGGGCGTAAATATGATTATAGACCCCGGCGGGATCGGTAAAACCTACACCTGAGATCTCGCCGCCCTGGATGAGCAGCTCCTCGAGAACGGCCCCCTCAATAAAGCGGACCCCTTCCCGCTGGAGACTCTCCCACAGGCGGCGGTGCACCTGGTCGTAAGACAAGTTTGCCCGAAGGCAGCGCTGCGGCGCTTCTTGCGAAAATTTTAGCCCTGTTTCCTGGGACAGCCATTCCAGATCCCCGGCCGCCCTTTCGCAAATCAGGGCGAGATGCCACTTTTTGCAGCCCATCCTGCCGGCATCATCCAAAAAATCTTCAAAGGATCGGCCGTCAGCCCTTTCTTCAGGACAGAGGGCGCCCTCCTCCCAGAGCCAGTCTTCAGCAAGGGGCTCGCCGGAAAAGATGATCACAGCAGCGCCCTTTCGGGAAGCCTCCAGGGAAGCAACGAGCCCGCCGATGCCGTCACCGACAACGATGATGTCGGCGCTCAGGGGCGGCTTTTTGTCCCTGCTCAAACCCGGTTCAAAACCACAACCGGAAAGAAAAAACAGAAGGAACAGGGTTATCAGAAGGATGCTGCGGCAGCGCAAAATCAAACCCTTCTCTCCTCTTCGGGAAGGGCGATCAGATCCATCACCCGATCCCCTTCGTCAAGGCGAATCAAGATAACCCCCCGGGCGTAGCGGCGCATTAGGGTAACCTCCGCCGTCTTCTGACGGATCACCAGCCCTTCGGCGGTAACGATTATAAAATCCTCCGCCTCCTCGCTCATAACCTTAAAGCCGGTTAAAGGCCCGCTCTCTTTGGAGATCCTCATCCCCACCAGACCCCGCCCGGCCCGGCGCTGAGCCCGGAATTCAGCCAGGGAAACCCTCTTTCCATAACCGGCCTCGGAGACCATGAGCGCGATCTTACCCTTGCTGACCAGATCAGCACCGATAACCCGATGCGGCGGCTCCAGGGCGATCGCTTTCACCCCGCGGGCAACGCGCCCCATGGGCCGGACATCTGTTTCGGAAAAGCGGATGAAATAGCCCTCATCAGTGCCGATAATGAGCTCTTCCGCACCGCTGGTCAGGTTTACGGAGATAAGCTCGTCATCATCGGGCAAAGCGATCGCAATCAACCCGGTTTTACGGGCATGGCGATACTCCTTCAGCGCTGTCTTTTTAATATACCCCCCGGCGGTAATAGCAACCAGGTACCTGCTCTCATCGTATTCCCTGATGGGCAGGCTGGCGGTAATATATTCTTTCTTTTCCAGGGGAAGCAGGTTCACCATAGCCATGCCCCTGGCCTGGCGGCTGGCCTCCGGTATTTCATAGATATTTAACAGATAGACCCTCCCCCGATTGCTGAAGCAGAGCAACTTGTGATGGGTGGAGGCAAAATAGCACTGCTCCACAAGATCATCCTTGCGCATCTGCATGCCGACGATGCCCTTACCGCCGCGACGCTGGCTGCGGTATGTTGAGGCCGGCAGCCTTTTGATATAGCCGCGATCCGTGATCGTGATCACGACATCTTCTTCGAGGATCAGGTCGGTAAGCTCCAGATCGACCGTTTCTGCCACGATCTGGGTGCGCCGCTCGTCGGCGTATTTTGCACCGATCTCCCGCAGTTCATCGCCGATAATGCTCATCAGCAGCCCTTCATCGGCCAAAATACGACGCAGGTAATCGATCTTCTTCAGCAGCTCCTGATGCTCCTCTTCAAGTTTCGACTGCTCCAGCTGGGTCAGACGCTGTAGGCGCAGATCGAGGATCGCCTGGGCCTGTTTTTCAGAGATAGAGAGGAGCTCGATGAGGCCATTGCGTGCACTGGGGCCATCGGGAGCACGGCGGATCAGGGCGATCACTTCATCAAGCCTGGAGAGGGCGATGCGAAGCCCTTCGACAATATGAAGCCTCTCTTCAGCCCGTTTCAGATCATAACGGGTCCGCCGCTCCACCACCTCTTTTTGATGCTCGAGATAGTGGAAGAGCATCTCTTTTAAATTTAATACACGCGGCTCGCCATCTACCAGGGCCAGCATGATGATGCCGTAGGTTTGCTGTAGCGGGGTATACTGATGGAGTTGATTGATGATCAGCTGAGACTGATAACCGGGGCGGACCTCCAGCACTATGCGCACCCCCGTATGATCGGACTCGTCTCTTAAGTCGGTGACCCCTTCGATCTTCTTATCCTTGATCAGCTCGGCAATCTTCACCACCAGTTTGGCCTTGTTCTGCTGATAGGGCAGCTCGGTAATGACGATATGCTCCCGGTTCTTATCTTTTTTATCAATGAGTACCCGGCCCCGCATCCGGATGATCCCCCGGCCCGTCCGATAAGCTTTGTTGATCCCCTCATAGCCCACGATGAGCCCTCCGGTGGGGAAATCGGGGCCGTGGATCAGGCGCTGCAGATCCTCCACGGTGCTCTCGGGGCGCTTGATCAATAGCTGCAAAGCTTCGATGAGCTCGCCTAAATTATGGGGTGGTATATTGGTGGCCATCCCCACGGCGATGCCGGCCGATCCGTTGGCCAGCAGATTGGGAAAACGTGCCGGCAGCACCACCGGTTCTTCCAGGCTCTCATCAAAATTGGGCCGAAAGTCTATAGTTTCCTTGTGCAGATCTCGTAACAGCTCCATCGCCGAGGTGGAGAGACGGGCCTCGGTATAACGCATCGCCGCCGGCGCATCGCCGTCCTGCGAACCGAAGTTGCCGTGTCCGTCCACCAGGGGATAGCGTGTCGAAAAATCCTGGGCCAGGCGAACCATGGCATCGTAAAGAGCGCTGTCACCATGTGGATGGTATTTGCCGAGCACCTCGCCGACAATACGCGCCGATTTGCGATAAGGTTTATCGGGCGTGGAGCCCATCTCCGCCATGGCATAGAGAATGCGGCGGTGAACGGGTTTAAAGCCATCCCTTACATCGGGCAACGCCCTGCTGACGATCACACTCATGGCGTAATCGAGAAATGATTTTTTTACCTCTTCATGAACGCTAACCGGTACAATCCTTTTTTTCTCGTCCATCAGATTCCCTTTCCCGAAACTTCAAGATTTCAATACCGCCCGCCGCACAGCAGAGTAGGGGGCGGCCGGCTTATTCCAAAGCGCGGCTAAATATCCAGGTTTTGCACCAGATTGGCATGATCCTCGATGAAACGCCGGCGCGGCTCGACCCTGTCGCCCATAAGAATGCTGAAGATCCGATCTGCTTCCTGGGCATCGATGAGCTCAACACGCTTGATAAACCGGCTGCCCGGATTCATCGTCGTCTCCCACAGCTGGTCTGCGTTCATCTCCCCCAGACCTTTGTACCGCTGCACCTGGATCCCCTCGCGCCCCCATTCCCCGAGCAGCTTCTCCAGGTCTTCATCCCGGTAAAGATAGCGCTCTCTTCTCCCTTTTTTAACTTTGTAGAGAGGCGGCTGTGCAACATAGATAAAGCCGCTTTCAACGAGATCGGCCAAAAACCGGTAGAAAAAGGTCAATAGCAGGACCCGGATATGGGAGCCGTCCACATCGGCGTCGGTCATGATCACTATCTTGTGATAGCGCAGTTTGGCAATGTCGAAGTCTTCATCGATGCCCGTCCCCACAGCGCTGATAATCGTGCGGATCTCTTCGTTGGCCAGAATCCGGTCGAGCCGTGCTTTCTCCACGTTGAGAATCTTGCCGCGCAGGGGCAAGATGGCCTGGATCCGCCGATCCCTGCCCTGCTTGGCCGACCCTCCGGCGGAGTCCCCCTCCACCAGAAAGAGCTCACATTCCTGCGGATCCTTGCTGCTACAGTCGGCCAGCTTGCCAGGCAGGTAGGTAAACTCGAGGGCATTTTTACGGCGCGTCAATTCCCGGGCCTTCCGGGCCGCTTTGCGCGCCCGGGCGGCGCGAATCGCTTTATCGACAATCCTCCGCGCAGTAGAAGGGTTCTCCTCGAGGAAGGTATTGACCCCCTCGTAGCAAACCGTATCGACGGCGCTGTGGATCTCGCTGTTGCCCAGCCTCGTTTTGGTCTGCCCTTCAAACTGGGGCTCATGCAGCTTGACGCTCAGGACTGCGGTGAGCCCCTCACGGATATCATCACCGGTAAAATTGCTCTCATTCTCTTTGAGCAGCCCTTTACGGCGGGCGTAGTCATTGATCAGGCGGGTCAGCGAAGCCTTGAATCCCTGTTCGTGGGTGCCGCCTTCTTTGGTATGGATATTGTTGGCGTAGGTGTAGATCGTCTCGCTGTAGCCGCTCTGGTATTGCAGGGAAAGTTCAATTTGGAAGCTGTTAATACTCCGGCTGATATAGATCGGCTTTCTCGGCACCACATCTTTGCCCTGATTTAAAAAACGAACATACTGGTTGATACCGCCATTGTACTGGTAACTTTCCTTGAAATCGCTACGCTCGTCCTGAAAGACTATCCGCGTCCCCTGGTTCAGGAAAGCGAGTTCCCGCAGGCGCTGGATAATGATTTCGTTCTCAAAATGGATCTCGTCAAATATTTTGGGATCCGCCCGGAAGGAGATCTTCGTTCCCGTGCGCTTGCTTTTACCCCTTACCAGCAGCTCTGTTACTTTTTTCCCCTCTTCATAACGCTGGTGATAGATCTTCCCGCCGCGACATATCTCTACCTCCAACCACTCAGCCAGGGCGTTAACCACGGAGATGCCCACGCCGTGAAGACCGCCGGCGACTTTGTAACTTTTCTGATCGAACTTGCCCCCAGAATGAAGGGTGGTCAAAACAACTTCCACCGCCGGACGCTTCTCTAAGGGATGCTCTTCCACCGGGATACCCCTTCCGTCATCGCTTACCGTGATGCTGTTATCGGGGTGAACCCAGACATTGATATTTTTGCATCCGTAAGGCACCTCGTCGATGCTGTTATCGACAACCTCAAAAACGAGGTGGTGCAACCCGGGGCTGGCTGTGGAACCGATATACATGCCGGGACGACGGCGAATCGCTTCCAACCCTTCGAGTACCTGGATCTGCTCAGCGCCGTAGTCGCTCTGAATATCTTTGAATTTTTCTGTGGTCATACATACCTCCGCCTGAGATTGATTATACCATCAATCATTTTAGCAACTATGCTTATCTATTTTTGCTTTCTCGGCGCGCCAGGGTGGTCGGAACAATGGGAGAGAACAGTAGAGCGTCATCGGTGACAATAAAAGATTTATGTCGCCCAAGATCGCTGTTCCGGTAAAATTTCTTATCGCTGCCCGATTCAAGAAATTGTTTATTAACGGGGTTGTCCCGGAGGTTCATATTAAAAATACCGATCAATTCGCTCTTAAAAACAACCCGCCCCTTTCCGATATGGATAAACATCTTACTCCCCCCGTGATACCGGCGCTTTTTAATTTAAAAGTGGTCATCCAACCCGATCTGAAAGTAGATATCGTCAACTAATTTTTCACCGGCATATTGATTCAATTTTTCAATCAATTGAGGCTTTAACAGGGTTAGGTGGTAGGCCCAGGTAGAATCGCTCACCCTCACCCGGAGTATTTCCCGCTCTATCCGGTGCGCGCGGGTCACCGCGGCGATCTTTTCACCCACCAGGTGCTCCCACTGATCTATTATAAGGTATTGGCGATATTGGCGCCACATTTTTCTTTTTTCCAATACCTGTCTAATAATCTGTCCCAGCTCAATCAATTTTAACCTTCCCCCGGGAAATATTATAGACCTGCGCCCCGCCGGACCAGCGCTGCTCCGCCGCCCATGATGGTGAAGCCGTGGTGATAAAGGATTGTCCCGCCCTGCTGCGTAGAAATTGCAGCAGATGGGCGCTTCTCTTTTCATCGAATTCGGAGAGAACATCATCGAGCAGCAATATTGTCTCTTCGCCGCCGGCTTTTTTAAAGAGGTCCACCTCACCTATCTTCAAAGCGAGCACAACGCTGCGCTGCTGCCCCTGGGAGCCGTACTTGCGGGCATCGCGGCCATCGATCAGCATGGCAAAATCATCGAGGTGAGGGCCGAACATGGTGGAACCGCGGCGGATCTCCGCCGTATACCCCTTCCTGAGCTGCTCCAGGAAAGCTCCCTCCAGAAGATCGGGGTCGCCGTCAAATTTTATCGTTGGGAGATATCGCAGCGTGAGCATTTCTTTCCCTGCCGTAAGGGTGGCAAAGTGAAAGCCGGCCCTGCTCTCCAGTGCCGCCAGCATCTTCGTTCTCTCCCTGATGATAACGCTGCCCCACCTTGCCAGAGCCAGATCCCAGGGTTCTAAAAGCGAGCGCGCCGCAGCGGAGCTGCCCCGCTTTTCCTTTAAAATCCGGTTTCGCTGCTGCAGGGCGCGATGATAATCGCGCAGCCGGCGGTAGTAGAGCGGTTTCAGCCGCGAGCCCTCCATATCCAGAAAGCGGCGGCGGATGGCGGGGCCCTCTTTAACGAGGAGAAGATCGTCGGGCGAGAAAACCACAATGGGCTGGCGATAGATATACTCCGCCCTTTTGAGCGCCTTACCGTTGCATCTTACCTGAAGACGCCGCGGCAAGCGGTACTCTATCCCGACCCGGCTGCTTTCCCCTTTTTTTTGAAAGGTCCCCTTCAGGGAAAAATATTCACTACCAAAACGCAACAGATCGGCTTCCCGGTTGGTCCGGAAGGAACGAGATACAGCCAGGTAGTAGATCGCCTCCAGGAGATTGGTTTTCCCCTGGGCATTGAGCCCGGTAAATATATTGATCCCCCGATGAAAGGAGAGCTCTTCCTGAAGATAGTTGCGAAAGTTGACCAGTTTTAATGTCGCCAAATACATGATCGAATTTGCACTATCTAGTTCATCTTGATCGGCAGGACGAGATAAAGATAGCTTTCATCGCCGGGCAGGCGAAAAACAACAGGCCCGCTTTTACCATGAAAATCGATAATGATCTCCTCTGAAACGGTAGCCTTGAGAATATCCATCACAAACCGGGAATTTATATAGAGCTCCACCTCTTCGCCCTCTTTTTTAACAGCAAGGGATTCTTCCATGCGCCCGATCTGCGAGGAGACGCGAACAAAAAGGGTGCTTTCAGAGAGGGAGAGCTGGATGGCGCTGTTGATCCCCTCGGCAAGCAGGGCTGCCCGGCTCACCGCATCGGTAAGCTCATGGCGGCTCACAAATATTCTCGTGGAGTAGTGTTCCGGTATGACGGAGCTTATATCGGGATACTTTTCATTTAACAGCCGCGCTGCAAAGTAAACCGTGGGAAGCCTGAACACGAGATGATCCTTGCCGGGGTAAATTACCACTTCCTCCTGCTCCAGATCCAGGATCCTCGAGAATTCACGCAGCGCTCTGGCTGGCGCGAGACAACGTAAAGGCTCGAAGTGCCAATCTCCGTCCAAAAGGCTTTTAAAGACCAGACGGTAGGTGTCCGAAGAGATCAGGTTCCACCTGCCGCCATCAAATTCAAAGAGAATACCGTTGAAAGCCGGCCGCGTCTCCTCGGTGGAGGCGGCAAAGACAACCATTTTCAAAAGATCCCGCAGCACCGGCGCATCGATAGTGATGGTACTGTCGCTCCCCGGTAAGAGCTCTTCTACCCGGGGAAAGTCGGCCGGATCCGATCCGAACAGGTTGTAGCGGGATTGGCCGCTACTCAGGGAAAGATGGAGGTTGTCCTGATCCAGATCGAGCTGCACTTCCTGCTCCGGCAGCAACCGGACGATATCGGTTAACTTGGGCGGCAGCAGCACGCTTCCCGGCTCGTCACCCTCGTAAGGAAGAGAGACTTTGATCGAAAGCTCGAGGTTGGTGCTGGAGAGGACCAGCTGCTGGGAATCGCTTTCCAGAAGAATGTTCTCCAGAGATTGCACCGCCGAATCCTTTGGTAAAGCCTTTTCTACGATCTCCAGGGAACGGTGTAAACCGGTCTTCGGTAATAGAATAGAGATATCATTCACCCACTTTCTCGTTTTTGAACAGGTAAGAATCTAGGAGCTATTTATAGATCTAGGAAATACTAATAACAGACCCTGTGGAAAATGTTAAAAAGTAAAAAAAGAGCTCTCCCATTGCCTTTATGTCGCCCGATGATGTGGACAAGCCCCTCAATAGTTTAGGGGATGAATGTGCATAGATCGGATTTCCTCTGCTTGTCCATAAGTTACTCATAGGCTGTTAGAGATCTCATTTCTAATCAGATCGACAGTCATCTTCTTATCGCCCTCGCTTTCCAAAAGATCTTCAATTTTTCTGACGGCGTAGAGAACGGTAGTGTGATCGCGTCCACCAAATTCTTCGCCGATCTTCGGTAAGGATAGCTCGGTAAGATCGCGTGCCAGGTACATGGCCACCTGTCGGGCGAAGGCTATCTCTTTGGTTCTTCTTTTACCGCAAATATCGTCTCCCTTGAGGTGAAAATGTTCAGCGGTGGCTTCGATGATCTTCTCTACAGTGATCTTCTTTTTGGGGGAAAATAGAACATTCTTGAGCGCCTCATCGGTCAGCTCCATGGTAACCTCGGAATCGAAAAGGGAGGCATAGGCGACAATTCTGATCAGGGCGCCCTCCAGTTCACGGATATTATTTTCTATTTTGGTAGCAATATAATGGATCACTTCATCGGGGATAGTTAAGCCCTCGGTGAGCGCCTTTTTCCTGAGAATGGCGATCCTCGTTTCGAGATCGGGCGATTGGATATCGGTGATAAGGCCCCATTCAAAACGGGAACGCAGGCGATCCTCCAGCGTGGGGATCTCTTTGGGCGGACGATCGCTGGAGATAACGATCTGCCGGTTGAGATTATGGAGAGTGTTGAAAGTATGGAAAAATTCCTCCTGGGTCTGCTCCTTTCTAGCTAAAAACTGGATATCATCGATGAGCAGGATCTCCATGCTGCGATATTTGTTACGAAATTCAGCGGTTTTGTTATCGCGGATCGAATTGATAAAATCATTGGTGAACTTCTCTGAAGAGCAGTAAAGGATATTATTGCAGTGATGGTGATTGATCACATACTGACCGATAGCATGTAGTAGGTGAGTTTTTCCCAGCCCCACGCCACCGTATATAAAAAAAGGGTTATAGGCTTTGGAGGGGGTTTGGGCAACGGCCAGGGAAGCGGCGTGCGAAAGGCGATTACAGGGGCCGACAACAAAGCTTTGGAAGGTGTAGCGGGGGTTAAAAAAGGAGAGATCTTTGGCGTCCCGCTCCTCTGTATCCGCCACTGTCGGAACAACGGCGTCGTCATCACCGCTGTTTTCTTCAAAATCGATAAAATCTGCAGAGACGACGAACTGGAGATCGTAATCCTGTGAGGTAACCTCCTCGATTTTTTTCTTGATTATTTCGCGGTACTTATTTTGTAGCCACTCGCGGGTGAAATCATTGGGCACCGCAACGAGAAGGCAGTGATCTTTAAGAGAAACCGGGTGGGTCGAATGAAACCAGGTTTCGAAGCTTGGCCTACCGATCTCCTTGCCAATTTCAGCAAGGATTGCCGACCAGAGTGTAGAAAGATTACCGGGCAAGATGATACCTCCCTGCTGAATTTGCGAAGGGTTTTGGAGTTATACACAAATTAGCATAGTTACTAACAGGTTGCTGTGAATAACCTCGCAAGATAGCTATGTTAAGCTTACAGTAGATCATATATTAACAGATATAATGGGGCATCGCAATCACCAGAAAGAGGCGCGAGGCCTATTTGAAGGCGAAAAGAGCCGGTTATCTTGACATTGGTAATTTTTTTGCGGTATACTTTTTCTGCAACCTAACAAAAGCGCTAGAAAGGGTAAATTATGAAAAGGACCTATCAACCTAAACTGAGAAGAAGAAAGCGTAAGCATGGTTTTATGAACAGAATGAGTACTACCGCCGGAAGAGCGATCATCAGGAGAAGGCGCCGGCGGAAAAGGCGGAGGATCAGCGCTTAAAAGCGGGGGATGAAGGTAAAGCGGCTTAAAAAAAACTGGGAATTCAAGAGAGTATACCGGCGAGGCAAATCCTTTGTCTCTAAAAGAATTGTCCTCTATGTTTATCCCAACAGGACCGATCACAGCAAAATTGGGTTCTCCATAAGCAAAAAAGTGGGGAAAAGCGTACAACGAAACCGGATCAAAAGGATTTATCGGGAAGCATTTTTAAGCCTTTACCACGAAATCAAGCAGGGTTACGATCTTGTTGTGGTGGCCCGGAGAGAAGCTGTGGGGGTACCTTTGAGCCTGGCCCGGGAGGAGTTGTATGCGCTTTGCCGCAGGGGAAAGTTGCTTCGAAAATAAAACAGCCAGCAGGGCTGATCATGGAAAAAGTATGCCTGGCGGCGATATCAGTGTATCAAAGATATATTTCGCCGCTAAAACCTCCTACCTGCAGGTTCTATCCGACCTGTTCTCAGTACTGTTATGATGCAATAAGAAAATACGGGGTCTTCCGGGGTGGTATGCTCGGGGTGAAACGGATACTGCGATGCCATCCTTTCCACCCGGGCGGCTACGACCCGGTAAAATAAGGCTCCTCCAGGAAACCAAGGGGTGATCTAAGATGATCGATACCATTGCACA
This sequence comes from Bacillota bacterium, assembly GCA_012840855.1. Taxonomy (GTDB): domain Bacteria; phylum Bacillota; class Dethiobacteria; order DTU022; family DTU022; genus JAAZPQ01. The sequence continues at coordinate 27,751 of DUVX01000096.1, forward strand.
ATTTTTCGGGGTGATTATCGGCTATATCTATACGCTAATACCCAATTTTGGTGCAGCCATTGTTATTTTTGCCGTTTTGTTCAAGCTGGTGACCTTTCCGCTGAACCAGAAGCAGCTGCAATCGAGCAAGAAGATGCAGGAGCTAAATCCGGAGATGAAGCGTATTCAGCAAAAATACAAGAACGATAAAGAGAAGCAGAACCAGGCCATGATGGAATTTATGCAGAAGCATAAGATCAACCCCATGGCCGGCTGCCTGCCTCTGCTCGTTCAGCTGCCGATTCTCTACGGAATTTTTCGCCTGCTCAGGGACACGGGAAGTTTCCTGGGGGATACGATCAACACCTTCCTGCTACCCTCGCTTCAGTTTCTTGATCTGAGTATCGCCCCGAGCAAGTTTCAGGGGGATATGGTCCAGCAGGTGATATTTTATTCATTACCGATAATTTCGGGGCTCACCACTTACCTTTACCAGAAAACAGCGATCACCGATCCCAGCCAGAAAATGATGCTCTACGCCATGCCGGCGATGTTTGTGTTTTTTAGTTTTCAGTTCCCGGCGGGGCTGATTGTCTACTGGATTACAAACAACCTTTTGACTATGGGGCAGCATCAGCTGGTAGTGCGGATGGATGAGGAGAACAGGAGCGAAACAAAAGTGGAGCCAGCGGCGGGGAATAAACAGAAGAGATCGCCAAAAGTTAAAAAAGGAGCAAAAGGAGAGAGATGATACCTGTTGAAACAACGGGACGTACCGTGGAAGAAGCCGTGGAGAAAGCGCTCTCCGCTCTCGGAATAAGAAAGGAAAACGCTTCCATTAAGGTGCTCAGCGAACCGGCGCAGGGCCTCTTCAGCTTTATCAGCTCACGGGTGGCGCGGGTTAAAGTGGAGCCGCAGGAGGGGCCGGCGGAGTATTTAAAAAATATACTGGGCGATATTATTGCGCCGATGGGTTTAAGGACAAAGGTTATGGTGGAGGAAGATGAGGAGAAGATCGAGGCTGCGATCAGCGGCAAAAGAGTGGGAGTCTTAATCGGGCGGCGGGGGAAAACTTTAAATGATCTGCAGTACCTGGCAAACACGATAATGCGCCGTCAGTTTACCCATTTAGGGAAGATGATCATTATCGATGTGGAAAATTACCGCTACCGGCGCGAAAAAACATTAACCCGCCTGGCCAGGAATATTGCCCGCAGCGTAGAACAGGACGGATGCGAAGAGATACTCGAGCCGATGACGCCGCAGGAGAGGCGGGTGATCCACCTGGCGCTAAAGGACTGCGGTGGCGTGGTCACCTACAGCAGAGGAGAGGAGCCCTACCGAAAGGTGGTTATTGCTCCCCGGTAAGCGAGAGGTAGCGCACCGCTCCTCGGCCGGGGAGCGGTTTTTTCTTTGAAAGGGGGATTATATTTGGGTTTTGATGAGACCATCGCCGCCATCGGCACTCCCCCGGGGGAGGGAGGCATCGGCATAGTCCGGATCAGCGGAGCAGAGGCCTACTCCATCGGCAAAAGGATATTTGTGCCTCGCAGAAAGGGGCCGGCTGACGATTATCCCCGCTCTCACCACCTCTACTATGGCCATATATTTTCCGAGAAGGGCGGGATCATCGATGAAGTGCTGCTCTCTTTTATGAAAGCGCCGCACACCTATACCCGCGAAGACAGTGTGGAGATAAACTGCCACAGCGGTATATTTACACTGCGGCAGATATTGAAAAGGGTGCTGAGCGAAGGGGCGCGACTGGCCCGACCCGGTGAGTTCACCGAGCGGGCTTTTTTAAGAGGGCGTATTGATCTGAGCCAGGCGGAAAGCGTTTTGCGGATAATCCGGGCTCGCTCGGAGGAAGGGGCTCGTATAGCAGCCGATAATTTAAAGGGGAGGCTCTCACAAAATATTCGTAAGATGCGCAGCGCCATGCTCAGCCTACTGGCCCGGGTGGAGGCCCAACTGGATTTTCCCGATGATCTGGATGATGAAGCGGCGGTGGAGGAGGAGATCAAAAAGGAGCTGTTGCGGTTCAGGGGGGAGCTGGAGAGATTGGCGGAAGGCGCTGAAAGAGGGCAGACAATGCAGGAGGGACTGCTCAGCGCCATTGTGGGAAAGCCCAATGCCGGAAAATCCTCCCTGCTCAACGCTCTACTCCGGGAGCAGCGGGCCATTGTCCATGAAGCGCCCGGTACAACGCGGGATCTGCTCGAGGGATATCTCACCATAAGCGGCTACCCGCTACGCCTGATCGACACCGCCGGGATCCACGCGACGGAGGATCCGGTGGAGCAGGCAGGCATAAAAAAAGCGGCGGGAGCTGCTACCAGAGCCCGGCTCATGATCCTGGTGCTCGACGGCTCCACCGCCTGGAGCGAAGATGACGATGCCGCGGCAGCGCTAATCGGGCCGGGGCAGCTGGTGGTCATCGTGATCAACAAGATAGATCTGCGGCAGCGGCTCAGCAGGGAGATAGTGAGCGAAAAATTTGGCGATTGCCCGGTAGTGGAGACGGCGGCGATCAAAGATGAGGGCATCGGCTGCCTGGAGGAGACGATCGGGAGATTGCTCGATCGCAGCCTGGGGACGGCCGGTGCAGAGTCGCCGATCATGACCAGCATGAGACAGGCCCGGATTGTTGAGGAGACGCGGGATAGCCTGGAGAGGGCGCTAGGGGTTCTATCCGGGCAGCCGCTGGAACTGGTAGCCCTGGAGCTGCGGGAAGCCTGGCGGAAGCTCGGAGAGATTACCGGGGAAACTGCTTCGGGAGAGCTGCTCGATCAGATCTTCAGCGAGTTCTGTATCGGCAAGTGAAAAAAGGTGGGCCGGGAAAGGCGATATGAGGGAACTGGCACCCATTTTGGAAAATATAGCTAAGATGCTCGATCTGAAACTGAATAACGAGCAAAAACGACAGCTTTTGCGATATATTGCGCTGATACTGGAGGGTCTCACGAGGCAGCGGCTGGTGGGGGAAACAAGGGGAGATATTCTGGTGGAGAAGCATCTTTTTGACTGTCTTTATCCCTTGAAGCTGTGGAGATTGACACCCCCCAGCCTGCTCGATCTGGGAACGGGGGCGGGCCTGCCGGGGATTCCTCTTAAAATATGCCTCCCCGGTACGGAGCTTTACCTCCTCGATGCAGCGAGGCGCAAGATCAATTTTTTAAGGCGCGTTGCCGCCGAGCTCGCCCTACAGGGTACCTATTTTATGCCAGGAAGGGCCGAGCGATGGGGCCACCATCCCCGCTACCGCGAAAAATTTGACTGTGTGGTCAGCCGTGCCGTGGCCGGAGCTGCAGTTTTGGCCGAGCTGGCTTTGCCGCTGGTAAGGGTGGGGGGAGAGCTGCTCCTTTACAAAGGGAAAGGGGGCCCCGAGGAGATCGAGGAAGCAGGGGCCTCCATACGGCTTTGTGGAGGGCGGCTGGAGCGCTGCGGACGCTACCGCCTGCCTACAGGAGAGGAGAGGACCCTTTTTGCGATAAAAAAAATTGAAGCTACCGCTGCGGCATACCCCCGGAGAGAGGGGAGAGCGGCGAAAAAGCCGCTGGGCTCCTAATTTTATTTCTAATTTTGAAGGAATGTTACTGCGGTTGTCTAATTAAATTTTAAGAGTATACATAAAGGGCGGGTGCTCACATGAAAGATAACCGGATGAAAGGGTACCCTGCGGTGCGGGGGGTGCCCGGCGAGGAGAAGGTCATCCAGGTAAAAATAGAGGCGCTACTACCAAACCCCTACCAGCCAAGACAGGATTTCCCAGAAGATAAGATCAATGAGTTAAGGCAGTCCATCAGGACATACGGGCTGTTGCATCCCATCATCGTCCGTCGAAGGGGGCGGGGCTACCAGATTGTGGCCGGGGAGCGGCGGGCGATAGCCTGCCGGGGCCTGGGCTGGAAAACGATCCCGGCGATAGCAAGAGAGGTAACCGACAGCGCCATGGCAACGATGGCGCTTATCGAGAATTTACAGCGGGAGAACTTAAATTATCTCGATGAAGCCGCCGGCTATGCCCGGCTGATACAAGAATTTGCCCTCACTCAGGAGGTGCTCGCCCAGAGGCTGGGGAAAAGCCAATCGACCATCGCCAACAAGATGAGGTTACTGAAGCTTCCCGTTGAAGTGAAGGAGCTCCTGGTAAAAGAGCAGCTCAGCGAAAGACATGCCCGGGCTCTTCTAAAATTGGAAACAGAGGAACAGCAGCTGGCGATGATCCAGCAGATTATCAAGAAAAAGCTCACCGTGAGCGAAACGGAGAATAAAATTGATCAGATCGTGGGGAGAGAGGAGACCGGAGGGAGCGCCCCGCAGCGCAAGGTTGTGGTGCGGGATGTTCGCATCTTCCTGAACACGCTCCGAGAAGCGGTCAGGATTATTGAGAAATCCGGCCTCAGCCCCGAGGTGGAGGAGAAAGTGGAGCGCGATTATGTAGAGGTAACGATACGCTTTAAACGTAACAGTGACTTTAACGGGATCTAAAGAGCAAACTTATCGGTACAAAGGAGAGGGGAAATGGCAAGGATCATAGCCATCGCCAATCAAAAAGGCGGTGTCGGTAAAACCACCACGGCAGTAAACCTTAGTGCCGCCCTGGCCCGTAGGGGAGAGAAAGTATTACTGCTGGATATCGATCCCCAGGGGAATACCACGAGCGGCATCGGCCTCTCCAAGAAGGAGATCAGGGTCTGCGTTTACGATGCTCTGATCAATGATCTACCCCTGCAGAGGATTATCTTGCCTTCTCGCTGGGAAAATCTAGATGTGGCGCCGGCCACAATCCAGCTGGCCGGCGCAGAGATCGAGCTGGTTCCCACAGTATCGCGAGAAGTAAAATTAAAAGAGGCGCTTCAACCGATTATTGACAGGTACTCCTTTATCATGATCGACTGCCCTCCATCCCTGGGATTGTTAACCTTGAACGCGCTCACTGCTGCCGATGGGGTCCTGATCCCCATCCAATGCGAATATTACGCTCTGGAGGGGCTGGGCCAGCTGATGAATACAATTACGCTGGTCCGCAAGCATCTCAACCAAAAACTGGACATTGAGGGTGTTGTCCTGACGATGTACGACTCGCGGACAAACCTGTCCGAGCAGGTTGTGGAAGAGGTGCGGGGCTACTTTCGGGAAAAAGTTTACCGGACCATCGTTCCCCGAAATGTCCGCCTCAGCGAAGCGCCGAGCCACGGTCTCCATATCTTCGAGTATGACCCCCGCTGCAAGGGTGCGGAGGTATATTACGCCCTGGCACGGGAGGTGATCGGAGATTGAAAGAGAAAAAACGGCTCGGCCGGGGGTTAGGTGCGCTGATCAATGAAGCGCTGACCGGGGAGGAGAATATCATGGAGCTGCCCCTGGATCAGGTGAAGCCCAACCCCCTACAGCCGCGCTCGGCTTTCGATCCGGGCAGGCTGGAGGAGCTGGCGGATTCCATCAGAGAACACGGCGTAGTTCAGGCGGTGATCGTATCGCCTGCGCCCCGGGGGGGCTATTACCTCGTCGCCGGCGAAAGGCGCTGCCGGGCGGCCAAAATGGCGGGGCTGACGAAGGTGCCGGCACTGGTCAGGGAGCTCGATGAGCGGGCGATGTTGGAGATCGCTCTTATTGAAAATTTGCAGCGCGAGGACCTGAACCCCATTGAAGAGGCGAGCTCTTATCGCCGGCTCATGGATGAGTTTGCGCTAACCCAGGAAGAGCTGGGGAGACGTCTGGGGAAAAGCCGGCCGGCCATCGCCAATGCGGTGCGCTTGCTTTCGCTGCCGCAGAGCGTGCAGAAGGCTATCATTGAAAAAAAACTGAACGTGGGGCAGGCGCGGCCGTTGCTGGCAATAGAGGATCGATCCCGCCAGGAAGAGATGGCTCGACAGATCATCGAGGGTAAACTGACGGCCCGCGAAGCGGAAAAACTAACCGGTAAGGGAGCGAAGATGGGGCAGAAGCGCCGCCGGGAGGTGCCGGAACCGGCAGATCCCCTCACCAAAGAGCTGCAGGGCAGATTGCAGCGTCAGCTGGGAACAAGGGTCAAGATCTACCGGCGCAGGGGCGGCGGCTCCATCGAGATATCTTTTTACGGGGAGGATGACCTCGAGCGGCTCATCTCTCTGCTGATGCCAACCGGGCTGGATTAAATATGTTTCACGTGAAACATATCGGAAAAAGGAGAATGGACGCTAAAGGAGAAGTAATCGTTGTTAACATATCTTAACAAAGTTGAGGGGTGGTGAAAGGGGCTTGCCACTTTGGGAAGATCTAGACCTGTGGGTATCTGCTCATCCGGCCGCCCTTGTCGCCATCGCGGGGGCGGCCCTGCTGGCCGGCCTGGTTGTGGCGATAGCGGCGCTGGTGGCGGCGCGTCGGTTGAGGCGGCGTTATGCCCGGCTGATGATGAATCAGGAGGGGCTCGATCTGGAAGAGCTGCTCGGCAGTCACGGGGAGCTTCTGCAGGAGGGCCTTCATAGCAGGGAAAGGATTGAGGCGCGCCTAGATGCGGCGGAGGCGCAGCTGCGCTCCACGATAGCCGGCGTGGCCCTGGTTCGCTACAACGCTTTCCGGGAAACCGGCAGTGATCTGAGCTTCTCCCTGGCTTTGCTCGATCGCGATCTAAACGGCGTTGTGCTGACAAGCCTGTTCGGACGCGATGAGAGCAGGTGTTACGGTAAGACCATCGAGCGGGGGGAACCGGTCCATAGCCTCAGTGAGGAAGAGGCCTGCGCTCTTGTAGAGGCGAAAAGCCGGGTCAGGGCGCAGGATTGAAGGCGGGGTAGCTGATGGCTGACAAGAAACGATGTTTTACGATTATGATCGTGCCTCATTCCGAGGAATCTACATACAGTATTCGCGTGCCCCTCTACATTGGCCAGCTAGTCGTTGCCCTCTGCGTAATCGGGCTTGCCGCTTTTTTTGTTCTGGCCTACGCATACAGCCGCGCCCTTACCGAAGCCGAGGAGGCGGCTATCCTACGGCGGGTTAACCAGGCCCAGCAGGACGAGATCGACTCTTTCGCCCGGCAGACCCAGCAGCTACTTCAGCAGATGCTGGAGGTAGAGGAACTGGCCCGGCTGGTGTCGGAGAAGTTGGGGCTCAGACTGGAGGATGGAAAATCCACTTCGCGTAAAGAGGAGCGCTCCCCGGAAGGGCGTAACTATGCATCGCGCGCTGATGAGCGGATTTTGGATCGTACGGCAGACAACCTGGCCGCGCTGGAGGAGCTTCTGCCCGAAAACACTGTAGCCCTGCAAACACTGAAAGAAGAGGTTGATGAATATAACCGCCGCCTGGCGGCAACCCCTTCTGGATGGCCCTGCGGAGGCAGGGTCACTTCGGGATTCGGGATGCGCCGATCGCCCTTCGGAGGGGGCTACAGATTTCATTACGGCATCGATATCGCCTCATCTCATGGCAGCTCCATCTGGGCCACCGCAAAAGGGAGGGTTTCCTTCGCCGGATACAGGCGGGGGTTGGGGAACCTGGTCATTATCCAGCATGGCTATGGCTTTCAAAGCTATTACGGACACCTCTCCAGGATAGCTGTTTCACCGGGCCAGGTGGTGGAGAGGGGCCGGGTGATCGGATATATGGGGCGAACCGGATCTGCCACCGGTACCCACCTTCACTATGAGGTGCATCTCCACGGGGTGGCGGTGAATCCGGCGCAATATATGTACTAATAAGGGAGGGGGCGTTCTATGTTTAAGAGGACACCGCGGGAGGCTCCACCGGGCAAGGTCAGCACGATCATCGGCGAGGATGCTTGCTTTAAGGGATCGATCAAGACAAAAAGCCTCATCAGGATCGATGGTGAGATGGAAGGCGATATCACTACCCAGGGTGACGTGGTCATCGGGGAGAGTGGAAAGGTGAAGCTGGATCTAAAAGCCCGCAATATTACCATCGCCGGACGCTTTGACGGCAGCCTGGAGGCAGAGGGTAAGCTGGAGATAAGAGGAAGCGGGGTTATCCTAGGGAGCGTGAAGGCAAACGGTCTGATCGTTGACGACGGCGCTGTTTTTTCCGGGAATATGGAGATCTGCGTTTACACTGAGGGTGCGGCGGCGCTGCCTTTCCAAGAAAAGGGATCTGATTCTGGAATAGAGGAGAAGACTTAACCCCGGGTGAGGGCCTGCTGCAACCCCTCCGCCATGACTCTGGCGATCTCCAAAACATGGTGGAGTCGAGTGCTCTGCAAAACCATCTGCTCCATGAATCCGCCGATATTGACGATGCCGCTTAAGTAGATCTGGCCCACCGGGGGCAGGTGTTTGTTGACGCCCGCGCCGGGCATGAGCGGGCCCCGACCCACTTCGATCAGCCCCACACTACCCGGTTTGCCCAGAGAAGCGTCGACGGCGATTACGAGGGGCCTGGCGGGGTTGTCGCCCAGCTCAACTCTGTGTTTTTCCAGATTAAGGGCGTGAACGGGGCTGGCCAGGGTTCCCCTGATTGTGGTGCGCGGCAGCGAAAGCTGCTCCAGATAAGAGCCCACCAGCGGGCCCAATGAATCGCCGGTGGAGCGATCCGAGCCGATGCAGATTACGGTTCGCTGCCGCCCCGGGGAGCATCCCCCCAGGCTGGAGATCAGGATCATCAGGGCGCCGGCGATCTTGTCCGCTGCTTTAAGATCCTGGTAATTTATCCGCAGCGCGGCCTTTTCTTTAGCTCGCGCCCCCCCTCGCGGTGGTGTTACCAGTAGGTCGGCCATCGAAGTCCTCCTCGCGGCTGATATACCTTAGTTATATTAGAAGTTGCCCTTAAATATGTATGAAGGGATCCGGATAAGTCCAAGGAAAGCAGTGGAGCAGTTGATCTGGCTGGATCTGGCCGTGGTTTCCCTGATCCTCCGAGGAGCGATCAGCGGTTACCGGTGGGGATGGCGCCGGGCTCTTGGCCACCTGGGTGCGCTTATTTGCGCCGCGTTAACGGCGCTGCTGGGCCGGGGGGATCTGAAATATTTTGGGGCTCGGCATGGCAATTTGGAGAAGGTAATAGAGACTGCCGTTCACAGCCGCCTGGCCCTCCCGGTAAGCGCCCCTGTTGACGGGGCAGTTCGTCCCCCGGGGCTGCCCGGAGCGCTATGGCAGGCGTTGTATCAAGGAGCGGCGCCGGCGGCGGATCCCGGTAATCTGGCGACGCTGTTGACAGCGCTGCTGGGTCACACCGTTGCTTTTCTGGCCGGCCTGGCGCTCTGGTGGGGATTTTTCCATCTCTGTGGGGCAGCCCTGGCAGATAAAGAGGAGGGCCAGATAAGCATCGCCGCCCGCCGGGGGGGGGTGATGATCGGCATGGCCGGACAGCTCTGTTGCGCCGCCATCATCATCGGTGTAGCCCTTCCCCTGGCTTGGTTGGGCGGGGTGCCGCCGGAGCTTTTGCAGATCGAAGAGACCCGCCTGGCTTGCCTGGCCTGGAATATTTTTGCTGCTCTAAAAATCTGGTGAAAGAACCCTTTTCCGGGGACAAGCAGGAATTGGCGGGAAAAAGAAGAACATTATACTTTTACAATCACCATACTAACCTTGGGTATCCCCAAAAGCGAGGGAGATAGATGTTGATAATTTTATTGGGTCCTCCGGGTGCGGGCAAGGGAACACAGGCAGACCGGTTGGTCAAGAAATACGATCTGGCCTATATCGCTACGGGAGATATTCTCAGGGCCGCTGTGAAGAGCGGGTCTCCCCTGGGGCGGGAAGCACGGGTATTTATGGAGCAGGGGCAGCTGGTTCCCGATGAGGTTGTCGTGGGCATCGTCCGGGAGCGGCTTACTGCCCCCGACTGCACCGGAGGCGCGATTCTGGATGGTTTTCCCCGTACTGTAGCCCAGGCGCAGGCACTGGATAAAGTTCTGGGTGAGATCGGCACGGGGATAGACCGGGTTATCCATATCGAGGTTGATGAAGAAGAGCTGATCACCCGCCTGACCGGGCGGAGGGTCTGTCGCGACTGCGCCGCGACATATCATATTAACTTCAATCCGCCCCGCGTGCGCAATGTCTGCGATCAATGTGGTGGGGAGCTTTATCAGAGAGAAGATGATTCTCTCTCCACGGTTCAGGAAAGGCTGGCGGTTTACCGCGAACAGACCGCTCCGCTCATCGATTACTACGGTAGAGAAAACCTTATCACCATCATCGACGGCAACCGGGAGATCGAGCAGATTTTTTCCGATATAAGCGCTGCCCTTGAGGTGGGATCGGCCTAGTGGAGCCCTATCAGATCGGGCAGATCGTGGAGATGAAAAAAGGGCACCCCTGCGGAGCCAATCGCTGGCAGATCACCAGGGTGGGGGCAGATTTCAGGATACGTTGCCTTCAGTGCGGTCGCAGTGTCCTGATGCCGCGGAGCCGCTTTACCCGCCGTGTCAAAAAAGTGATCGGCGGGGGGCCGGCAGAAAATAGATAAGGGGGGCGCCAAGTGTCCTGGAGTTGCGGGATCGTCGGTCTGCCCAATGCGGGGAAGTCCACATTCTTCAAAGCGCTGACGGCGATCGATGTTCCTATTGACAGCTATCCTTTTACCACCATAGATCCCAATGTAGCGGTGGTTCCCCTGAAAGATCCCCGCCTGGAGGCGCTGGCAGCGCTTTGCGGCTCCACAAAAGTGACCCCGCCGGCGATACGCATTGTCGATGTTGCCGGCCTTGTCGAAGGGGCCAGCAGGGGGGAGGGGCTGGGCAACCGTTTTTTGGGGGAGCTGCGCAACGTCGATCTGCTGCTCCATGTCGTGGCCGGCTTTTCACAATTGGAGGGGGCGGGTGAAAGCCCCGCGTCCCGGGCTGCCCTGATCAATCTGGAGCTTACCCTCGCCGATCTGGAGACGGTGGCGCGCCGCAAAGAGAAGGTCCGCGGGCAGCAAAAAGGAAGCCCCGTTCAATCCACCGCAGAGCTGAATTTTCTCGATCGCTTGGAGCAGCTGCTGCTGCAGGGAGAGCCGGCCCGCCTTTTTCCAGCGGGAGAGAGTGAAAAAGAGTACCTCGAAAGGCTCTTTTTGCTCACTTCGAAAAAGATGCTCTATATCTTTAACCAGGATGAAAACGGGGCACCGCCGCCGCGGGGGATGATCGAGCTGGCCCGGGCGGAGGGAAGCCCCATGGTTTCACTTTGCGCCCGCCTCGAGGCGGAGATCGGTGAACTCCCCGAAGAGGAGAAAGGGTATTTTTTAAAAGAATTCGGTCTCGGGGAATCGCGGGTTGATGAGCTGCTGCGGCAGTGTTACCGCCTGCTGGATCTGCTCACCTTCTATACGGTGAAGGGTGAAGAGGCCCGCGCCTGGTTCGTTCCCCGCGGCGTCACCGCTCTCGAAGCGGCCTTCATGATCCATACGGATATGGGCCGGGGTTTTATCAAAGCCGAAGTGATCTCCGGGGAGTCTCTGGTCGAAGCGGGCAGCCTGACAGCGGCGCGTGAAGCGGGGGTTCTCCGCACCGAAGGGCGGGACTATCTGCTGGCCGACGGTGAAGTGATCTATATTCACTTCCGCAGTTAGGCTTCGACAGTATCTTTGTTTATTCGCCGGGCGGACAGCTCCGGCGACAGGATACCCGGTTATCTGCATCTGCCGCTTGCCTGCGGTGGTGAGATATGCTATGATCAGCCCGTACCAACCTGCTCCATATAAAGGGGCCGACAGTCCAGAGGGAGGTGAAACGCAGTGGCCGTCTATGAAACCATGTTCATTTTTCAACCAGAACTAGAAAACGAAACTGAGGAAGAGCTTTTAAATAGCATCAAGGCCATTTTACAGAGACTCGGAGGAGAGGTTACCAGAGCCGATGACTGGGGAAAACGTAAGCTGGCCTACGAGATCAACAAATTTACTGAGGGTCATTATTATCTGTTGCAATTCAAGGGATCCCATGAGATCGTCCCCGAACTCGAGCATTTCTTCCGGGTCAACGACGCGGTAATCCGCTTTATCATCGTGCGGGAAGACGAGTAGAATCTCTATTTTACAAAAAGGCGGTGCATGGGATGCTTAACCTCGTGGTGTTGATCGGTCGTTTGACTCATGATCCGGAGCTCCGTTATACTCCCGGGAACGGCACAGCGGTAACCACATTTGACTTGGCGGTCGATCGGCCTTTTACCAACAAACAGGGTGAAAGAGAAGCTGATTTTATCAGGATCGTTACCTGGGATAAGCTGGCGGAAACCTGTGCCAACTATCTGCAGAAGGGAAGGCTGATAGCGGCAACGGGACGCTTGCAGATCCGTTCCTACGACGACCGGGAAGGGATTCGCCGCAAGGCCGCTGAGGTGGTGGCGCGGGACATCAGATTTCTCGAGCCGCCGCGCACCAAGGATCCGGGAGACTCTTCGGATTCCTTTTCCGGAGACGAAGTAAGCGAAGATGACATTCCTTTTTAAGGAGGCTGGTTAGTTGAGGCGCGATCGGGGCCGTAGACCTAAAAGAAAAATATGCAGTTTTTGTGTTGATAAAGTTGAGCAGGTAGATTATAAGCAGTACGAGAAGCTGAAGCGCTTTATTACGGAGCGGGGCAAAATCCTGCCGAGGCGTATCTCCGGCAACTGCGCCAGACATCAGCGTCAGCTGACGCGGGCGATTAAAAGAGCGCGGATCATGGCTTTGCTCCCCTTTACCTCCGAATAATCAGATCAAAAGGACCCCCCCCCGGGAAAACGGTGCTGGAGGCTTCTGCTGCCGGCGCCGTTTTTTAGCTTTATTCCTGGGCAGGAGCACGACGCCGGCGGCGCGAATTAATAAGCTGGTGGAGGCCGAGCAAGAAGAGGCAGATGTACAGAGCAAACCTTTGAAAGGGTGGAGCCGATGAAGGTTATTTTGAAAGAAGATGTCCCTGGATTGGGGGAGAAAGGCGAAGTGAAGGATGTTGCGCCCGGTTATGGGCGTAACCTGCTGATTCCCCGGGGGCTCGCCGAGGAAGCCACGCCGGGCCGTCTGCGCGAACTGCAACACCGGGCGCAGGTCTCGAAGAAAAAGGAGCGCCGGCAAAAAGAAGAGAGCCTCGTCCAGGCGGAGCACCTGGAGAAGCAGGAGCTCCGTTTCAGGCTCGCCGCCAGCGAAGGCGGACGGCTGTTCGGCTCGGTGACGGCAACCGATATCGCCGGGGAGCTGCAGCGATTGGGTTTTGCTGTGGACAAGAAAAAGATCATCCTCGAGGAGCCGATCAAGGCCGTCGGCCGTTATGAGGTTACCGTCAAGCTTTACTCGGGAATCAAGGCCGTGGTTGCAATAGAGGTGGAGGAAGAGAGTTAGGAGGCAGATTATGGGGCCGGAGCAGCAGGCCACAAGGATCGACAGCCGGCTTAGCGCCCTGCTGGATCTGGTAGGCCGGGTTTATGGAACAGAAGAGATGGTCTTGAAGGCGGGTAAACTGGAGGCGCTTCTCTTGATTCGCTCGCAAAAGCCGGCCCAGCAGCTGCTGGGCTTGCAGCGTCTCCTGTTTGAGGATCCCACCTTGAGCGAGGCGCCTGCGGAAGAGGAGTACGGGGCTGTTATCACTGATCTTGAAGGGGTTCTCGCCGGCATGATGGCCCGGCGGACGCTGGAAGAATCGCTGGAATACAAGATCCGGGAGCGCCTGGAGGAGCAGCACGAGAAATATCTGCAGGAGATAAAAAAAGAGATCGTCAGGGAATGGAGCGGAGTGGAAAATCCGCAGACGCTTAAAAAATACGCCCGGGCGGAGAAGATGTTCGCCCGGCAGCTCTCCCGCTCCGCCCAGGAGATGCTCCGACCGTCGCGGTTGGAGCAGATTGTCGGGCAGGACGAGGCGGTGGCCGCGCTTGTCTCTAAACTGGCTTCGCCCTACCCGCCCCATATTATCCTCTACGGCCCTCCCGGCGTGGGAAAGACTACCGCGGCGCGTCTGGCCCTGGCGAATGTGCAGGAGATGGCGGGGGCGGTCTTTTCGGAAAATGCACCCTTTGTGGAGGTTGATGGGGCTACCCTGCGCTGGGACCCCCGTGAGATCGCCGATCCGCTGCTCGGGTCGGTGCATGATCCCATCTACCAGGGGGCACGGCGAAGCCTGGTGGAGGGCGGGGTCCCCGAGCCAAAACTGGGGCTGGTCTCCGATGCGCACGGCGGAATACTCTTTATCGATGAAATTGGCGAAATGGACTTTGCACTGCAGAGCAAGCTGCTCAAGGTTTTGGAGGACAAACGGGTCAATTTCGACTCGGCCTATTATGATCCTACCGATACAGAGGTGCCCAAGTACATCCGGCTTCTTTTTGAAAAGGGTGCCCCGGCCGATTTTGTTTTGATCGGGGCCACCACCCGCCCGCCGGAGGCGATCTCGGCGGCGCTGCGCTCGCGCTGCTCGGCAGTCTACTTTGAACCGCTCACGCCTCACGAGATAGAAAAAATTGTGCACAGCTCAGCCGCCCGGTTAAATCTGGCTATCGAGCCGGAAGCGGCCCGCCTGGTGAGCGGCTACACCTGCGAGGGCAGGCGGGCGGTGAGCCTGCTGATCGACGCATACGGGCGGGCCCTTTACGAGGATCGGTACCGCGGTGAGGGGGAGCGGCAGTTCGTTGTCACCGCCGCATTGATGCAAAAAGTGCTGGCGAGCAACCGCTATTTTCCCTTAAACCCCGTATGGACCGGCGACAGGACCGAAACCGGGCGGGTGCTGGCTCTCGGGGTGAGCGACTATACCGGGCAGGTGCTGGAGATCGAAGCGCTTGCTTTCCCCGCCGCCAAATCGGGCAGGGGGGAGATCCGTTTCAACGAAACAGCTGGCTCGATGGCCCGGGACTCTGTTTTCGTAGCGGCTTCCCTGCTGCGCAGTTTGACAGGTGTCGATATAAAAGATTTTGACCTGCATCTCAACGTAGTCGGAGGGGGCAACATAGACGGGCCTTCCGCCGGAGCGGCCATCTTTCTGGCCATATTGAGCGCAGTGAAAAAGATCCCCCTGCGGCAGGATTGCGCTGTTACCGGCGAAATATCGCTGCGCGGGCAGCTAAAAACGGTAGGCGGTATTACCGAAAAAATTTACGGAGCCCGCCTGGCCGGACTGAAGAAAGTAGTGATCCCGCCGGGAAACGGCGCCGGGACCGGCCGTCGCTTCCCTGATATAAAAATTGCTACAGCCGGGGAGGTTGGAGATCTGCTTCCCCACTTTATGGAAAGCGGCGCTCTCCGGCAGTTGCAGATCAAGTAAGGAGAATCAATTAGATGGCTCTCACAGTTGACCGGGTTCCCCCGCAGAGCATCGAAGCGGAGCAGTCCGTCCTGGGGTCGATGATTATCGAAAAAGAAGCGATCTTTGTTGTAGCGGAGCTGCTCCAGGAGAGCGATTTTTACCGCACGGCCCATCAAAAGATCTTCGAGGCGATCATCGCTTTGAGCGAAAAAGGAGAGCCCGTAGATCTGGTTACCCTGGCCGATGAGCTGCAGCGCCGGCACGCTCTCGAGGCGGCGGGCGGTACGGCCTATCTCAGCGCCCTGGCCGGAGCGGTGCCCACAGCGGCGAATGTGCAGTACTACGCCCTGATCGTGCGCGATAAGGCGATACTGCGTTCACTGATCAATACCGCCACCAGGATTGTAGCCGGCTCTTTCGAGGGGCCTCCCGATGTGGAAGAATTTCTGGACAGCGCAGAACAGCAGATCTTTGAGATCGGCCGGCAGGGCCAGCGGGAGGGTTTTGTCCCCTTAAAGGAGGTTCTCAAGGAAGCCTTTGACCGGATCGAGCACCTCTTTGACGATAAAAAAGGAGTCACCGGGCTCTCCTCCGGCTTTACCGATCTGGATATGATCTGCTCGGGTCTGCAGCCCTCAGACCTGATCATCGTTGCTGCCCGGCCCAGCATGGGCAAGACGACTTTGGCCTTGAACATGGCTCACCATGTGACCGTTAAGCAGAGGAAGCCAGCTGCATTTTTTAGCCTGGAGATGTCCCGGGAGCAGCTGGCCCAGCGGATGCTCTGTGCTGAAGCGAAGATCGATGCCCACAACCTGCGCCGCGGATTCCTTTCGCAGGAGGAGTGGCAGAAACTGACGCGCGCTGTCGGCCCCCTAGGTGAAGCGCCGCTCTATGTGGATGACTCGGCCTCGCTTTCAGTGATGGAGGTGCGCGCAAAGGCGCGCCGCCTGAAAGCGGAAAGGGGGCTGGAGGCTGTCTTTGTCGACTACCTTCAGCTGATGCGCGGTTTCAGCAGGGCAGAGAACAGGCAGCAGGAACTTTCCGAAATATCGCGCTCTTTAAAGGCGCTGGCCAAAGAACTCAACATACCGGTGGTGGCGCTCTCGCAGCTGAGCCGGGCTGTAGAAAAGAGAGAGAGCCGCCGCCCTATCCTCAGCGATCTCATGGAATCGGGAGGAATCGAAGCGAACGCCGATGTGGTGCTTTTCATCTACCGGGAATCCTACTATCACCGGGATACGGACAAGGGAAATATTGCTGAAATTATCATCGCCAAGCAGCGTAATGGCCCCGTGGGGACGATTGAGCTCTGCTTTCTCGATCGTTTCAACTGCTTCGCCAATATTGCCCGCACGGAGAGGGTTGAAGCGGCGCCGAGCATGTGAGAAAGGATAGAGCGATGCTTAAAAAGTACGATGTCATCATTGTGGGGGCGGGTCCGGCCGGCATCTTCGCCGCGCTGGAGCTGAGCCGCCGGAAGGGAGCCCGGGTAGCGCTTCTCGACAGGGGTGCGGCCCTCGGAAAGCGCAAATGCGCCACCCTGGGCGAATACGGACGTTGCCTGCGTTGCGATCCCTGCGCGATCACCTGCGGCTGGGGCGGTGCCGGGGCCTTCAGCGACGGCAAGTTGACTCTCTCCCCGGAATTCGGGGGCAGCCTGAATGAGTACCTGGCGCCGTCCCGGCTGGAGCAATTGATTCAGTATGTAGACGGGGTCTACCTGGAGCATGGCGCCACCGATATCCTCTACGGCACCGACACGGCGGCAATTAAAAAACTCCAGCGCGATGCCGCTGCGGCGGGGCTGCACCTGATTCCGGCGCTGCTGAGGCATCTGGGCACAGAAAACTGCTATCGCGTTCTCGAAAAGCTCTACTCCCGCCTGGATAAAGAGGTCGATATCGCCACCGGCACCGAAGTCGCCGCTCTCCTGACCTCCGGCGGGAAGGCGGCGGGTGTGGAGCTCGCCTCGGGGAAGCAGCTTCATGCAGATTACGTGATCTGCGGTCCGGGAAGAGCGGGCGCCATGTGGATGCATGGAGAAGCCTCCCGCCTGGGATTGAAGGGGTTGAACAACCCCGTCGATATCGGACTGCGAATCGAAGTGCCGGCGGTGCTCCTCGACGATCTTACCAGTAAAGTTTACGAATCCAAGCTGATCTACTTCTCCCGTTCCTTCGACGATCGTGTCCGCACCTTCTGCATGAATCCTTACGGCGTCGTCGTCACAGAGAACAACGGCGGCCTGGTGACGGTCAACGGACACAGCTACGCGGAGAAACGCAGCGAAAACACCAATTTTGCCCTCCTCGTGAGTAAAACATTTACCGAGCCCTTTACTGAGCCTATTCGCTACGGTAGATATATCGCCAGCCTGGCCAATATGCTCGGTGACGGTGTCATGGTGCAGCGCTTAGGGGATCTGCAGATGGGCCGCCGCTCCACGGCTGAGCGGATCAGCCGCGGCATGGTCCGGCCGACCCTGCGGGAGGCGACGGCAGGAGATCTGAGCCTCGTACTGCCCTACCGCCACCTTCTTTCGATCATGGAGATGCTCGAAGCTTTGGATAGGTTGGTCCCCGGGATCAATTCACCGCACACCCTCCTTTACGGAGTGGAAGTTAAATTTTACTCTTTCCGCCTTCGCCTGACCCCCTGTCTGGAGACCGAAATACCCAATCTTTTTGCCGTCGGTGACGGAGCCGGCGTCACCAGGGGACTCGTCCAGGCGTCGGCCTCGGGGGTCCTGGCGGCGAGGGAGATCAGCCGCCGGCTGGGCTGCCGCCCTGAATAAATTATGGTGCACCAGGTAATTATAGCCACATAGAAGAGAGCACCACCGTCCCCGGGATTTAGATTACCGGCAGCGGCAGGGATTTTTTTCTTTTAGGGAGCAGGAATTTCAGGTTTTGCAGCGAAATGATTAAGGCATTTTAATAATTGTTAAGAAGTAGTATTAGTATTAACAATTGTGTTTCGCAGCAGTCTTTAACCGTGAGCCCTAAAGGAGGTTTTTGATGAGATCCCAGAGTGGCCGATTATGGACAGCGGCGCTACGCAAAAGATTGCAGCGCGCTTACCGTAACAGCGAGCTGAGGAAACTGCGGCTGTGGTTTGAGGGTAAAACCCTGCACTGGTCGCTTTACCTGGTGCTGGCATCGCTTTTGATCAGCGTGCTTTTGGGGGTGCATCATTACCGCTCTTCTTTTTTCTACATAGTCAATGTGGAGGGGGAGGAGATCGGTATGGTTCATGATGAGGGCGTGGTGAAGCAATTCCTCGACGATCTCACGTCAAAGTGCAGCTCCTTCTACGGGATGCCCGTGGAGCTCGAGCAGGAAGTTACCCTGAACCGTGAATATCGCTCCTCCGGTGAAGAAAATCCCGGCGCTGTGCAAGAGGCTCTCCGCCGGCAGATCAGGCTGGTCACCGATGCGGTCATGCTGACGGTGGATCAGGTTCCTGTTGTTCCGCTGAGGTCGGAGAAAGAGGTTGACGAGGTGGTCGATCTGCTTAGCAACCGCTTCGCCAGCCAGGTAGGCGATAAAAACCTGCTGAAGACTTGCCTGGTTGAGGAGGTTGGTGCGGCACCGTGCTGCGTTTCTCCGGAGAGGGTTTGCGCTCCCGGGGAAGTGGCGGAGCTGCTGTGCGGTGATGGAGAGATCGAAGAGGGCCGGGCGCTTCTGGCCAGCAGGGCGGGGGAGAAATTGCAGCTGGAAGAGGCGCTGCCGCAGGTACATGTGCAGACTGTTGAAAAGATCAGCATTACAGAAACTATCCCTTTCAAGACCAGCTATCGCTATAGCAACAAAATGTGGTATGCGCAGAGCCGTGTGATCACCCGGGGCGAGGCGGGCAAAAAAGAGGTTTCCTACCATGTGACCCGTGAAAATGGCCGGGAGATTGCCCGTAAGAAAGTAGATGAAAGGATTCTCCAGGAGCCGGTTACCAAAGTGGTGGAGAAAGGAACCGCCCGGGCCCCCTCGCTGGGCAGCGGCCGTTTTCTCTGGCCCGTGGAGGGCGGCGGCAAGATCAGCTCCGGATACCGTACCGCCGGCAGGCCGGGGCATGTGGGCATCGATATCTGGCACAGTAATGGCATCAATACCCGGATCCTCGCTGCAGACAGCGGAGCGGTGGTAGAAACAGGCTGGGACCCTGCCCGGGGCAACTATATCGTGCTCTATCACGGTTCTTACTACACCGTCTACGCCCACAACCGGGTGAACAGGGTCTCCGCAGGGGATACAGTCAGCCGGGGTCAGTGTATCGCCTTGATGGGAAACACCGGCCGCACCTATGGCCGGACGGGGGTGCACCTTCACTTCGAAGTCCGCCTGGGCCAGTTGAAGAAATGGTCGGCCAATCCCACGGTTAATCCTCTGAATTTCTTCAGCCCTTAAATTTCCAAACGGATCTGTAAAGGGGCTGTCCGTAAAGGGCGGCCCCTTTTTTGTCATGGGGAAATCGGCAGGGATTTGCACCCCGGGAAAAGAAGTAAATCAGGTCTACTTTTTTTAAGGAGCGATCATTTGACTGCGCGGATACTGGTAGTCGACGACGAGCGGCCCATCGCCGAGATCTTGAAGTATAATCTGGAGAGGGAAGGGTATGAGGTTGTCCTGGCCTTCGATGGCGAGGAAGCGCTGGAGCGCCTGGAAGAAAAGGAGCCCGATCTGATCCTCCTCGATATCATGCTGCCCAAAAAGGACGGTTTCGCCGTATGCCGCGAGATTCGGGCTCATAAAGAGATCCCCATCATCATGCTGACGGCGAAAGAATCGGAGCTGGACAAGGTCCTCGGTCTGGAGCTGGGGGCCGACGATTACGTCACGAAGCCCTTCAGTGCACGGGAAGTCATGGCCAGGGTAAAGGCCACCCTCAGGCGTACCCGCGCTTTTGTCGGGGGGGGACAAAAAAAATGGCGCCAGGGCGATCTTCTTGTCGATCCGGAGACGATGCAGGTTTTTAATCGCGGCCGTCCGGTGGATCTGACGCCCAAAGAGTTCGATCTCTTAGCGGTGCTGATCCAGAGGCCGGGACGTCTTTTCAACCGGCAGCAGCTGCTTAACTCCGTCTGGGGATACGATTTTTACGGCGACGAGCGGACGGTTGATGTGACGATCAGGCGGCTGCGGGAGAAGCTGGAGTTAAACCCCGCCGAGCCGGAATATATACATACCAAGAGGGGTGTGGGCTATTATTTCAGGCAGAAGCATCCGTTTTAGAAGCCTGCAATGGAAGATTGTGCTGGTCTATTCCCTACTCCTGCTCTTTGCCCTGCAGCTGATCAGCGTCTACCTGGTGCAGTCGCTGGAGCAGTATTATCTGCATAATTTCAAGACGGGCCTGGAATACCAGGCTCGCCTGCTCGCTTCATTTCTGGAGCCTTTCTTACGGGATGAGCCTGAGTCATCCGAGGATATCGCCAATCTGGTCCGGGAATTTAGCGGGCTCCGCGAAACGGAGATCGCTGTTTTGGATTCCTCTGCCCATATCTGCGGCAGCTCCAAAAGCCAAACCCAGGTGGGAGGCCGCCTGATCCGAGATGAGGTGACCAGGGCGCTGGCGGGTGAGCAGGGAGAGGCGATCCGCCTCGATCCCGCCGCCGGAGAGAGGCGCTGTTACCTCGCTTTTCCCTTGAAAGGGGGAGGCGATGTCAACGGAGTGATCTACCTGAGCGGTTCTCTGAAGAAGGTCGACACCGTTTTGAATCAGATCAAGCTGATCCTGCTGAGCGGTTCCGGCCTCGTTTTGGCAATAAGTACGCTTCTAGGCATGGTTCTAGCGAGGACGATCACCACCCCGATCCAGGAAGTGACCCGGCAGGCGGGGCTGATGGCTCGCGGTGATTTCTCACAGGTGATCAGGGTTAAATCGGGCGACGAGATCGGCCGGCTGGGCGCATCCTTTAATTATCTCGCCCGGCGGCTGGACCGGAACATAAAAGCGATCTCTACAGAGAAGAGTAAAATAGAGGCGATCATCAACCATATGAACGACGGGGTCATCGCTCTCGACGGGAAGGGTCGCCTCATCCATATCAACCCGGCGGCGCAGGCGCTTCTGGACAAATTCAGCCAAAGAGAAGAGCATTCACATCGGGGCAGGTACGGTTTCAGCCTGCTTAAAAGCCTGGTGGGGGCGCCGCCGCTGCGCCGGTTTTTGCGCCACCGCGAGCCGCTCACGCTGGAGGTGGCCCGGGATGCGCCGGCGGTGGCGTTAAAGGTTACCCTTGCTCCTTTCGAGGAGGAGGAGGGGAGGGCGGAGGGCACTCTGGTGGTGCTCCATGACGTCACTGTGGAGAGGGCGCTGATCAGGCAGCAGCAGGAATTTGTGGCCGATGTATCGCATGAGCTGAGGACACCCCTGACAACGATAAAAAGCTATGTGGAGACGCTTCTCGACGGTGCCGCTGCCGATCCGGCGATTCGCAGCCGTTTTTTGAACGTGCTTAAGCGCGAAACCGACAGGATGGTGGATCTGGTCCGGGATCTTCTCGATCTATCCGGTCTCGGCTATAGCGGTGCAGAGCTGCAGAAGAGCAGGGTCGATCTGCCGACCCTGGCCGGTGAAGCGCTGGAGCAGCTGGAGCAGAAAGGGGAGCTGAAGCGATCAAGGATAGAGCTGGCTCTTTCGCCGGCGCTGCCCCCGCTCTGGGCTGACCGGGAAAAGATTATGCGCGTCTTTTTGAACCTGCTCAGCAACGCTATACGGTACACCCCCGCCGACTCCAAGATCAGGATCGGAGCGGCGGAAGGGGGCGAGGAAGGTTGGGTGCAGGTATTTATCGAAGACAACGGGCCGGGGATCCCCCCGGCGGACCAGGAAAGGATCTTTGAGCGTTTCTACCGCGTGGAGAAAACACGCAGCCGCGATTACGGAGGAACGGGACTGGGCCTGCCCATCGCCCGCCGGGTTGTCGAGGCTCACGGCGGAAAGATCGGACTGGAGAGCATCGAGGGAGTGGGGACGAGGGCCTGGTTTAGCCTGCCCGCTGCGGCCCCGCAGAAAGGAGGGGGAGCCGGTGAAGGAGAGGGCTAAGAGCGTGCTGCTCTGTCTGCTGGTGCTCTGCAGCCTGATTTTGACGTACCAGCTCTGGTTTGGGCAACGGCCGGTGGAGACAACAGCGGAGAGCGATTATGAGCCGGTCTACTTTGACGAAACACGGCCGCTGTCGCAGATGATCCACCCGCAGCGGATCTATATCTATCGCGAGGAGAAGCGCTACCAGGTCCGCCGCGGTGAACCGGGCTTCGACTTTTTCTGGGAAGAGCTGTCGGAGTTGCTGCAGGAGATGGCCGAACTGGATTATTATTACGACAAAGAAGGGCTTCTCGATGGAGCTGCCCTCTTTATTTCGATGCAATTCGAACCGCGCTTGCCCCTGGGCCCGGAAAGCATCTGGCTGAAGAGCAGGCGTGGCGGCCAGCTGGCGGGGCTGGAGATCTGGCGATGGGAAGAGCGTTACTGGGCTAAGTTGGAAGAGGCCGGGGGCGCGGCTCCCCTACTGCTGTTGCCGCCGGGTTGGGCGGGGCGGCTGGCGGGGCTCTACGATCGCTTCGAGCCGCAGCCGGAACAGCTCTGTGAAATGCTGCCGGCGGGGGAGATCATGATGGTACGGCAAACTGCGGTCAAGATCAGCGAATTCGTATGTGTGCCGGCAGCTATCTCCAGGATGAAGCGGTACTCCTTGAAAAAGGAGCGCCTCGATGAGGAAGCGCTGCTAAAAACTTTCTTTATCAACCGCAATCTTGTCCGCGAGATCAAGGAAAAGGACGGCGGGCTGATCTACACCGACGGAGAGCAGGGGCTGCGCCTGGAAAGAGGACTTGAATATTCCCATCCCCAGCCGGGGCAGAAGAGAGGCGATCTTTCTTATCCGGCAGCCCTGTTGAAGGTAGGCAAGCTGCTCGGCTATCACGGCGGCTGGCCCAACAGCCTTTATCTCGAAAATCTTGAGCGGCAGGAGCGGAGCGGGGGATCAACAGAGGGGCTCTTCAGGGCGCAGTGGCGCAGCTACCTCGACGGTTTTCTTCTGCTGGGGGATAATGGGGTGGAGATGACCTACCAACACGGTCTGCAGAGCTACCGGCGCAATCTTTACGAGCACAGCCAGGGATCCGGCGCCGGGGTGAAGGTGGAAGGCTACCAGGATGCCCTGAGAGCGGCGGTGAAGTCGCTGCAAGGGAAAGGGGAGCAACAGCTTATCCTGGAAGGGCTGGATCTGGCCTACTACCTTGAAGGGACAGAGGCGGTTCCGGTATGGGTCGTTCGCCTAAGCGGCGAGGTAATCCCGCTAAAGACAGATAAACTTGTTCCGCCGGAGGGATGGAAACCATGAACCTGAGCCGGGCCAAGACGATTCTGATCTTCGCTTTTTTGGGGCTCAATCTATTTCTCTGCTTCTATCTCTTTGGGAATGCTCTCAGTGAGCCGCTGCGGATGCGTGTTTCACGCAAGCAATGGCGCGAAATCGAAGAGCAGCTGGAGCGAAACGGATATACCCTGGCTGCGCAGGTCGATCGCAGCGCCAGAAAAAGCGCTTTCTTGACGGTATCCCCTTCAAAGGCACCGGAGAAAGCGATCCGGGAACGCTTTGCCCTGTCGCCAACCCCTTTAACCGATTCCGCAGGTGCACTTCTATTCGAGGGGCGGCAGGCAAAGTTGAAGGTCTTCCCGGGGGGGCTGTTGCGGCTGGAGTTCGCGCCGGGGATAGCGCTTATGGAGGAAACAGCTGCCGATGAGGAAGCGGCGCCTGCCCCTTTTGTCGAGAATTTCCTTCGTGAAAAGGGCCTGGCGCCGGATGAGTTCTATTATGACCATGCTACCACTATTGACGGGAAGACCGTCCTCCATTACCTGCAGAGCTGCGAGGGCGCACCTCTTTTTAGCGGTTATCTTAAAGCGATTATGGAAAATAATACTCTTACAGCCCTGGAGCTGAGCCTGCTGGAGCCCAAAAAACCCCTTCAGGGTCAGGGGATGGAGGTGATCTCCTCCGCCAGGGCGCTGTTAAGGCTGATTGAAATCCGCGGAGCCAGTTCGCCGCCGCGCCAAATTGTCAAAGCCGATCTTGGATTTTACAGCCGCTCCTACGATGCTGATGAATGGGAGATGCCGCCGGTGTGGCGCTTTCTTTTCGACAGCGGCGAGAGTATCTTTATCAACGCTTTTACCGGCAATTTGGAGCCGGAAACTTCTAACTGATGGGAGTAGATGAAGTGCAAAGAATAGCGCTGTATGGAGGGAACAGGCTGAGAGGCAGGGTCAGGATCAGCGGGTCCAAAAATGCGGCCTTGGCGATCCTGCCGGCCGTGCTCCTGGCTTCCAAAAAGGTCTCCTTAAACAATGTTCCTGATATTACCGACGTGCGCACAATGCTGCGAATCATTGAGGATCTGGGGGCAACGATCCGCCGCCGGGGGCGTAATTCGCTGGATTTTTACCCTTCCAGGTTGCGGGGCTACGCCCCCCCCTACGATCTGGTGCAAAAAATCAGGGCCTCTTCCTATCTTATGGGCAGCCTGCTGGCCCGCTTCGGCAGGGCCACCGTCCCTGTGCCCGGGGGTTGCGATCTGGGGCCCCGCCCCATCGACCAGCACCTCAAGGGCTTCACCGCCCTGGGGGTGGACTGCCTCATCGAGCATGGCCTGATCAAGCTGACGGCCGACAAACTCAGCGGGGCGCATATCTACTTTGATGTGGTCAGCGTTGGCGCTACGGTTAACCTCATGCTGGCGGCGGCGGCGGCGGAGGGGCGGACGGTGCTGGAAAACGTAGCAAAGGAGCCGGAGATAGTCGATCTGGCCAATTTTTTAAATGCCATCGGCGCCGTGGTAAAAGGGGCGGGGACCGATGTGATCAAAATTGACGGGGTGGAGGAGTTCGGCGGCGCCGAGCATACTATTATCCCCGACCGCATCGAGGCGGGCACTTTCATGCTTGCCGCCGCCGCGACCGGCGGGGATCTGCTCATGGGGGAGGTTATTCCGAAGCACCTGGAGGCGGTGACAGCGAAGCTGCGGGAGATGGATGTAAAAGTGGAAGTAGGTCCCGATCAGATCAGAGTCTTCCGGAGCGGGCCGCTGGCCCCCTCGGATCTTAAAACATTTCCCTACCCCGGCTTCCCTACCGATCTGCAACCGCTGGGCATGGTCCTTCTCACAGCGGCGGAGGGTACCAGTGTTGTCACTGAGAACGTTTTTGACGGCCGTTTTCGCCATGTTGATGAACTGGAGAAAATGGGAGCGAGGATCAAGGTCGAGGGGCGCACCGCGGTTATCGACGGAGGTGTGCCTCTTTCCGGGGCACCGGTTTCGGCGACGGATCTGAGAGCGGGCGCGGCGCTGCTGGTGGCGGGGATGATTGCGGAGGGAGAGACGGTGCTCAGCGAAGCGGAGCATATCTACCGCGGTTACGAGAATATAGAGGAGAAGCTAAAGTCCCTGGGTGCGCAGATCAGATGCCACCGAGCCGGGCGATCCTCCGGTGCGGCGGACGATCAGGGCTAAAGATGGAGTTCTGGCTCGTGCGCCACAGCAGGACGGCAGCAAATGTGGCAGGACGTTTTCAGGGGCGTCAGGATATCCCTCTCAATGAGGAGGGGCGTTTTGAGGCGGCGCTGCTGGCCCGTCGCCTGGAGGGGGCTGCTCAATTCACCCTTTTCCTGAGCAGCGATCTGCAGCGGGCCTGGGAGACTGCGCTGATTATTTCCCGGGCAATCAATCTGCTCCCCCTGCGGGAACCGCTTCTGCGAGAGCGTTCCTGGGGCTTCGCCGAGGGGCTCCGGCGCTGCGAGATTGCTGCAGCTTACCCCGGCCTCCTCTGCCCGGTAAGCGGCAGGCTGAAGGCGCTGCGCTGCGAAGGGGAGGGGGCGCGCCGGCTTCTGGCCCGAACGGGGGCGCTACGGCGGAAGCTCCGCCGCCGCCATGGAAGCCCGCGCCGGGTTCTTCTGGTGAGCCACGGCGGTTTGATCAACGCCTTTATCTCCGGTGCTCTGGGGCTGTCGGGGAGGCAGAGATGGCCCTATGCCCCCGCTCCCGCCTCCCTGTCGATCCTCCGCCACGATCCGCTCCGCCAGCGCAGCCGCCTGCTCCTGTTTGACGACACCAGCCATCTTAATATAAAAAATTGATCCTTTACTGAGTCGATCCTTTTGAGTAAACTAAAAAGAAAAGGGGGCTGCGCCATGGATTATGAAGACGGATATCGCTCAGCATCTCCTCATCGCCGCACGGCCCCGGCCTGGACGCTTTTCGTGGCCGGCCTGGGCGGGGTTCTCATCGGCGCCCTGCTTGTCTATCTCGTGCTCGTTGGAGGGGAACGCCTGCCCGGCGGGGACGATCCCCTGAAGGTGCCGCCGCCGGCCGGGGAGGAAGAGCCGTCACCGCCCCCGCCTCATGAGGACGATCTTGCAGTTGTCGATGTTGTCGACCGGGTTATGCCGGCGGTGGTGGCGGTCAATTGCTATGTCCCTGGCTCCTATTTTGGCCGAAACGTCTACGTGGAGAAGGGCAGCGGCTCGGGAGCAATTATCTCGAAGGATGGTTATATCGTTACAAATCAGCATGTCATCGACGGTGCTGCCCAGATCGTGGTGGTCACCTCAGACTGGCGAAGTTTTGAGGCCGCCGTGGTAGGAGAGGACGCGCTGACCGACCTGGCCCTGCTGAAAATCGAGGGGGACGATCTCCCATCTGTTCCCCTGGGCAATTCGAGCTCGCTGCGAGTTGGAGAGACTGTCCTGGCGGCCGGCAATCCCCTGGGCTACCTTAAGCATACTGTCACCCGCGGGATCATCAGCGCCCTGGATCGCGAAGTGAGGGCTTCGCAGAGCCAGTATGCCTATACCTATATTCAGACTGATGCGGGGATCAATCCCGGCAACAGCGGGGGGCCTCTGATCAACCTGGGCGGTGAGGTAATCGGGATCAATTCTGCCAAGATCAGCGGTGCCGAGGGGATCGGCCTGGCTATCCCTATCGATACAGTGAAACGGGTTGCGGATGATCTGAAAAAGGACGGACGGGTCCGCCGCCCCCAACTGGGCATCCTCATCCAGAATCTTTCCGCCTATACCGGGGATTCTGCAGACCAGGGGGTCCATATCGGCGAAGTTAACCCGGGCAGCCCCGCAGCGGCGGCCGGACTCAAGGCAGGCGATGTAATCACAGCGGTAGCCCGGAAAGAGGTGCGCTACAGTGCGCAGCTTTTCGATGCTCTACTCGGTTATTATCCTGGTGACGAGATCGAGCTGACCATTTTACGGAACAGTCGCAGCCGCACCGTCACCGTCGTCACCGGCGAAGCAGAAGCCGAGCAGTAACCGCAGGGTGACGATGGGGAGAAGATCGATTTGCATGTAGTTTTCGTATTTATTGATGGACTGGGCCTGGGGCGGCTCTCCGATGATAATCCTCTCGTCTTCGCGGAAACCCCTTTTCTGACCTCTTTGTTCCAGGGGAATCCGCTTACCGTAAAGATGAAGGATTTTCATGATCATCGCGCAAGCCTCAGCGCTCTCGACGCCCGGCTCGGGGTCCCCGGGTTGCCGCAGAGCGCCACGGGCCAGGCATCGCTATTTACCGGCGTAAATGCACCCCGCCGCCTGGGATATCACCTTAACGGTTTTCCGAACCGGGTGCTCCGCAATCTTCTGGCTGAGGAGGGGATTTTTGCCGCGCTGCGAGAAGAGGGATACCGCTGCACTTTTGCCAACGCTTACCGGCCCTCTTTCTTTGAAAAACTAAAGCAGGGTCTCCCCGGGCGCCGCTACTCCTGCTCAACTCTGCTTACCTATTATGGTGAAGTACCCTTTTACGGCATCGACGAGTTAAAGGGGGGCAGCGCCCTCTACATGGATCTGACTAACAAGTTATTGAACAAGATGGGTTATGCCGTTCCGGAGATCACTCCCGAGGAAGCAGGCAAAAGATTGATCGATATTGGGACCCGCCACGATCTGACCCTCTTTGAATATTTTATCACCGATTACGCCGGGCACCGGGCCGATCGGGGAGAAGCCGGCCGGGTGATCAATGAGCTTGATCGCTTTCTCGGCGCTGCGGCGGATCATCTGAAACCGGAAGAGATGCTGCTGATCATCACCAGCGATCACGGCAATATCGAAGATCTTTCCCACAGCAGGCATACCTTTAATCCCGTTCCGGCGCTGATGATCGGGGCGGCGGAGCTGCGGTGCAGGATCGCCCCGCAATTGCGCAAACTTACCGATATCAGGGCGGCCCTGCGGGTGGCGCTGGCGGAGAAAATCGATGGGGGAGGGTGACAGATGCAGATAGAGACGCTGGTGGTGAGCATCTTTGCGACGAACTGTTACCTCGTCGGGTGCCCGGAGACGGGTGAGGGGATCGTGGTCGATCCCGGAGCCGGGGGGAGGCGGATCCTGGAGGCCATCGAGAAGAGCAGGTTGAATATAAGGGCCATCGTTAACACGCATGGTCATATCGATCATACCGGGGCCAACGGCAGGCTGAAGCAGGCGCTGCAGGTGCCGCTCCTCCTGCCGGAAAAGGAGCTGGCGAGCTATCAGAACCCCGGCTTCGGGTTGAAGCTTATCTTCGGGAAGCCCACCCCGCCCGACGGCCTGCTTCGGGAGGGAGAGCAGCTCTCCTTCGGGGAGCGCCGGCTGGAGGTTCTCGAAACCCCCGGCCATACCGGTGGCTCCATCTCCCTTTACGGCCACGATGCCGTCTTTACCGGCGACGCTCTTTTTGCCGGTTCCATCGGCCGGACCGACTTGGCCGGAGGTTCCCACGATCTTCTGCTGCACTCCATCAGGGAGAAGCTGCTGGTTCTACCGCCCCATACTGCGGTCTACCCCGGTCACGGGCCGGCCACGACCATCGGCGCGGAGGCGCTGGGCAATCCCTTTCTGCGATAGCAGGTATTTCATGGTAATGCGGCCGATTCAAACCGGCCGGCCGGCAGGGCATCACCGCCGGCGGCCGGCGGGTTGTTTCAGCTGGGGAAGCCAGGGGTAGAGCGGCGCAGGGCTGCAGCGAGTGCATTCCCCGGGCCCGGTGCCGCAGAGGAAAAGCTCCTCCCGAGCCGGCTCCGGGCAGCCGGGTCCGCAGCGCAACCCCGATTCAGGGCAGATGGGGTAGCGGACGATCCCTTCAGGTAGATCAAAGTCGAGAGGGTCGCTATCCTGTAGCGCCCGCTCCATGAACCAGGCCCACAGAGGCGCGGCCAGTCCGCCGCCGGATGAATCGAGCGGTATTTCGCAATCATCGCCCACATAGACGCCGCTCACGAGCTGCGGCGTGTAGCCGATCATATGCGCACTTTTATTATCCTGGGATGTCCCCGATTTTCCCGCAGCGGGACGGTTCAGGATGGCGCCTGCGGCGGCGGCGGTGCCTTCCCCGGTGAGCACGTCTTTGAGCATATCGGTGACGAGGTAGGCGATGGCGGGGTCGAGCACCGGCTCTTTCTGCGGCTCTCTTTCCAGCAGAACCCTCCCCCGGGCATCAGTTACCTTTCGGATCAGCAGCGGCTTCACACGATAGCCTCCATTGGCAAAGGAGGCAAAAGCCGCGGTGAGCTCGAGCAGGGAGACCTCGCCTGTACCTAGGGGCAGGGAGAGATAGGGCTCCAGGGGGGCGGTCACGCCCAGGCGCTTTGCCATCGCCACCGCTTTTTCCCTGCCGATAGCATCATGTAACTTGATGGCGGTAATATTGCATGATTTTGCCAGAGCCTCGCGCAGGGTCAGCTCCCGGTTGTGAAAACCGCCGCCATAGTCTGTGGGGGCATAGGGCTCGGAGAGCCCCGCTTCAGTGAAGGTGACCGCTTCACAGAGTATCCGATCGCCGGCGGTAAAACCCTCCTCCAGAGCCGCCGCGTAGACAAAGGGTTTGAAAGATGAACCCGGCGAGCGCGGTACGAGGGCGCGATTGAGATTGCTCTCTTCAAAATCGCGTCCCCCCACCAACGCTTTCACGTAGCCTGTGGCCGGGTCCAGGGCCACGAGCGCGCCCTGGGGCTGCCGGACACCGCTTTCGTCGCGCCGCTCCTCGGGGATGCCGGCGATGAGCTCCTCAGCCAGCTCCTGCAGCTCCCGATCCAGAGTCGTATATATCCTGAGCCCCTCCCGGTAGAGCGGGCTCAGATCTCCGTCGAAAAAATCGGCCATTTCGTTTTGAATGAGGTAGTCGATAAAATAGGAGGCGCTTTCGCCGGCATGCAGCTCACGGAAGGAGAGCTCCTCCTGCAGGGCCGCCCTTTTCTCTCCCTCGCTGATAAATCCGGTGGAGACCATCTGGCTGAGGACACTCTCGCGGCGCTGCTCCGCCGCTTCCGGGTTATGCTGCGGGGAGTAATAGGAGGGGCCCTTGGGCAGGCCGGCGAGGAGAGCCGCTTCTCCCAGGCTCAGCTCCGCCGCATTTTTCCCAAAATAGCTCCGCGCGGCCGCCTCCACCCCATAAGCGAAATGACCGTAATAGATCGTGTT
This sequence comes from Bacillota bacterium, assembly GCA_012840855.1. Classification (GTDB taxonomy): domain Bacteria; phylum Bacillota; class Dethiobacteria; order DTU022; family DTU022; genus JAAZPQ01. The sequence continues at coordinate 58,344 of DUVX01000096.1, forward strand.
GAGGTACATTTCCAAGATCTCATCTTTGTTGTAGCGTCGCTCCAGATGAATGGCATAGAGCGCTTCTTTAAGCTTGCGCTCCAGGGTGCGTTCATGGGAAAGATAAAGGTTTTTCGCGAGCTGCTGGGTAATGGTGCTGCCTCCCTGCGCAGTCTGGCCCTTCCGGAGATTGTTCAGCAGAGCCCGAAAAAGGGCGGCGGGATCAAAGCCGGGGTGGTGGTAAAAACGGCGATCCTCCACTGCCAGGGTGGCCTTGATGAGATGATCAGGGATCTGCTCCAGGGTGACGGGGATCCTGTTTTCCTGATAACGGAGAGCGAGGATCTCATCGCCGCAGTCAAATATCTGCGCAGTCAAGGGCGGAGAGGGCTCCGGAAGCCGGTCCATCTCCCCCACAGTGTAGAGCAGGTAGCCGAAGCTGGCGGATAGGCTCAGTAATAGGGCGATCAGGATGATTAAAAACCCGCGAAATAAGTTCAAAGAGACTCTCCCCCCACCGGATCTGTCAGTATATTGAATAGATAGTATGATCCTAGAGGGTGAAATTCATAACTATAAAAGAGATTTTATTAGAAAAGCAGGAAATAGAGGAACAGTAGCGAATAGCTTACAGCATAAGGTAGCAGGTCGCCCGGCGGGTCCGCCCGAGCTCACCGGGAGCCCGGAATAAATTATCCTCAAAAAGATCATAATTTTTCATAAGAAAGGTTTTGAAAGTCCCCCGAAAAAAGGCGCGCCCATTCTTTTGTTAATAGAGGCTCAGTATCTCCCTGTAAGGATATATCAGACTGGCCTGCGGTGTTTGTGCGAAGATGCTCACATGCGCTGCGCCACGCCGGGTTGGAGAACCCGGGCAGGGATACTGCGAGAACCGGCCAGGAGTATTTTGTCCGGCCATTTACCCCGGTTGTCTGCTGATCCCCATACACATTTTAACCAAGCATAAGCACAGACGGGCGGCTTTCCCCGGAGGCGAATTGATCTGAGAGAACGTATCATATAAATGAAGTAAGGGTGGTGTTTTTAAATTGGATCCAAGTCAACTACAATCGGCGACGTTGAGTGAACTTCGCCGCCTGGCCAGGGAAAAAGCGCTGCGGGGCCATTCCACCATGCGCAAGCAGGAGCTGGTCGACGCTTTGACCCGGTTGCTCACCTCCGCGGAGACCGTTGCCGAGGATAATGGGGAAGATGAAGCGGAAAAGAAGCTGGACAGCGCTTCCGGCCTCCTGGAGATCATGAATGATGGGTTTGGGTTTTTGCGCCGTTATCGTTATCGCTATTCCGACGACGATATCTATATCTCCGCCTCGCAGATTCGACGCTTTAATCTGCGCACGGGAGATATCATCTCCGGCCGGATCAGGCCGCCGAAAGATAATGAGCGGTATTATGCGCTGCTGCAGGTGGAATCGATCAATGGGGATAAGCCGGAAAGCTTTGCGCGGCGGCCCACCTTCACCTCGCTGGTGCCGGTCCATCCCCGTGTAGCGATGCGCATGGAGACGGAACCCCATATTCTTGCAACCAGGATTATCGATCTTCTGATCCCCATCGGCAAAGGGCAGCGGGGGCTGATTGTCTCTCCCCCTAAGGCAGGAAAGACCATTCTTTTAAAACAGATTGCCAACAGTATCTCCACGAACCATCCCGAGGTAACCCTGATCATCCTGCTGGTCGATGAACGGCCCGAAGAGGTTACCGATATGGAGCGCAGCGTCAAGGCCGATGTGGCCAGCTCTACTTTTGACCAGCGGCCGGAGAACCATATCCGGATCTCCGAGCTGGTTCTGGAGAGGGCCCAACGCCTCGTAGAGCGGGGGCACGATGTGGCCATCCTTCTGGACAGCATTACCCGCCTGGCCCGAGCCTACAACCTGGTCATCCCCCCCAGCGGGCGGACCCTTTCCGGGGGGATCGATCCGGCGGCCTTCTACAAGCCCAAACGCTTTTTCGGAGCGGCCCGCAATATTGACGGCGGCGGCAGCCTTACGATCATCGCCACCGCTCTAATCGATACCGGCAGCCGCATGGACGATGTGATCTATGAAGAATTCAAGGGGACGGGTAATATGGAGCTGCATCTGGACCGCAAGATCTCCGAGCGCCGTATCTTCCCGGCCATCGATATATCCCGTTCGGGGACGCGCCGCGAGGAGCTTCTTCTCGATGAACACAAGATCGAGCTCATGTGGGCCCTGCGGCGGGCGATGGGAAATACCCAGAACGTTGAATTCCTGGAGATGCTCTTCGACCGGCTAAAGAAAACAAAAAACAACGAGGACTTTCTCAACAACATGTATACTTTTTCATAAAATCTTTGCGCAAGCCCCGGGAAAGTAAAGCTTCCCCGGGCCACCTCACCTGCCCCCGAGGGTGTAAAATGAATAAATATGCTTCTCGAACAGCAAAATATGGAACAAAGTTGCTGTGAGGGAGGCTGATATGATGTCAGGTCTTGCGAAGACAGCTACGGCAATGCTCATCGGGGGGCTGATCTGCCTCGGCTTTGCCGGAGGTGGAGCAGCCCGGGAGCAGGGAGGGGAGGAAGGAGAGCGGGGAGGGGTGCCGCTTTATTATCTGCAGCTGCAGGATTTTACGGCAACCCTGGAAGAAGAAGCTCTCCGGCCAAAGATTTTAGACTATACGGTTCAGGCGGGAGACTGCCTGAGCACGATTGCGGCAGAATTTGGGACCGATCTGAGTACGCTCATACATCTGAACGAGCTGAGCAATCCCGGGCTGATCTACCCGGGGGACCGGTTGGAGATTCTGACCGTGGCCGGCTGCGTTCATGATGTGGTGGAAGGGGATACGCTGGCAGCTATAGCGCGCTCCTACGGTGTTGAAGAGAGGGCGATACTGCAGGCCAACGAGATTGAAAATCCGGCGACGCTGCCCCGAGGGGAGCGCATCATCGTGCCGGGAGGGGTTATATCTCGCGGTGCGCTGCAGCCCTCCTTCCGGTGGCCCCTGCAGGGCAACCTCACTTCCGGCTACGGCTGGAGGGGCGGTAAATTTCATTACGGCATCGATATCGGTGCCCCCTACGGCTCGACCTTTCGAGCGGCGGCGGCCGGCCGGGTTGCCTTCGTCGGTTACAGGGGCAGCTACGGGATTTTGATCGAGGTAGATCATGGTGCCGGTTTTCGGACGCGCTATGCCCATGCAGGCAAGGTCCTAGTTTCGGCGGGCCAGCGGGTAAAGGCCGGCCAGAGGCTGGGCAGTGTGGGCATGACCGGCAATACTACCGGCCCTCATCTTCATTTTGAAATTCATGACGGCGGGGAGAAGGTGAACCCGCTGCGGCTCTTGAATTAAACGGACCCCAGCGTTGTTGGGATCTTTGTAGGATGGCGGTGGTGGAGTGGTCTCTGTCAAAAACTTCAGCGCCGGGGAGCTGCTGGAGCCCTTTCTTCCGGACCGCCTGAAGAGGGAACTCCGGCGGATCAGCGTTTCCCGGCTGGCCTATCATTCCGGCAGGGTGGTGCCGGGAACTCTTTTTTTTTGTTTGTTCGGCAGCAAAGCGGACGGACATGACTACGCTGCTGAGGCTGTCTCCCGGGGGGCGGCGGCCCTCGTTGTTTCCCGCCGGATCGGCCCTGTTGCCGCCGGGGTGCCGGTGATTGCGGTGGAGGACAGCAGGCTGGCCCTATCCGCCGCCGCAGCCCACTTTTACGGATACCCCAGCGATAGGATGAAGACGATGGGGATAACCGGCACTGATGGAAAGACCACGACCTCCTATTTTATCGCCAGCATCTTCGAAGCAGCCGGTTACCGCACCGCCATAATGGGCAGTAACGGCTTCATTTTGAAGGATCAAAGAAAGCAATTTGGCTTGACCACCCCACAGTCGCTGGATCTCCAGGAATATCTCCATCTTTCCCTGCAGGAAGGGGCGGCGGTGGCGGTGGTGGAAGTCTCTTCGCACGCTCTGGTGCAGCAAAGGGTGGCGCATTGCTTTTTTGACTGTGCGGCCTTTACTAACCTGAGCGGCGAGCATCTCGATTATCACCGGACCATGCCGCAGTATCTCGAAGCGAAAAGCCGGCTGCTGGGCCTGTTGAAAAGGGGGCGCTCCGCCGGCGGGGTTGTCCTCAATGCCGACGATTATTACTACCGTGAACTCTCCGCGCGGGCGGCGCATCTTCCCCAGCTCACCTACGGTGTTACCGCCGCAGGGGCTGGGATAAAAGCGGTGGGGCTGCGTCAGGACGAAAGTGGGCGCTACAGCTTCAACCTTCTAGGCTGGCCCGAGCCTTTTCCGGTAGAGCTCCGCCTTCCAGGAAGGTTCAATCTCTACAACGCTCTGGCGGCGGCGGCGGTGGCCCGACGGGAGGGGCTCGATCCCGCAGCGGTGGTTCGGGGGCTGGCGTCGTTGCGGCAGGTTCCCGGCCGCTTCGAAGAGTATGAGACGCCCGCAGGCTTCAATGTGATCATCGATTTCGCCCATACCCCGGAGGGGCTGGAGCAGGTCTTGAGGCTGCTTTCGGGGAGGCGGGCCCGTCGGCGGATCACTCTTTTTGGCTGCCCCGGCGAGAGGGATCGCCGCAAAAGGCCGCTGATGGGAAAGATCGCCGAGCTCTATAGCGATATGGTGATCCTCACCGCCGATAATCCCGCTGGGGAGGAGGCTGGGGCGATCATCGAGGATATCAGGCGGGGTATGAGCACCGATCCGCTGATCATCCCCGACCGGCGGGAGGCTGTATTCCACGCCCTTTCCACCGCTGCACCCGGAGATCTGGTGCTCCTGGCCGGGAAAGGGGCCGAGGAGTACCAGATCATCGGAGAGAGGGCCGTACCGTACAGCGATCGTCAGGCAGTTGCCGACTATCTAGCAGAAAAGGGCTTCGGAGGGGGCTAGCCCCGGGAAAAAACTTTCCTTCTGTTGCGCGATAAATAAGGTTGTGTTATCATCTAGTTTCGGAAGAAGAGCCAGAGGAGGTGCTTTTAATGAAAGAGAATATTCACCCCCCTTATCACCGGACAAAACTGACCTGTGCCTGCGGTGAGTCTTTTGAAGTGGGCTCCACAAAGGAGAACCTGCGGGTCGAGATCTGCTCCAAGTGTCATCCCTTCTTTACCGGCAAGCAAAAATTTGTTGATACCGGCGGCAGGGTAGAGCGCTTCAAGCGCAAGTATGGCCTCAAGTAAAAGCAGCCCCAAACCGGGGCTGCGGGGGGGAACGGAGATGAAGAAGCCGCAATTGGTCGGCGGCCAGGCGGTTCTCGAGGGGGTCATGATGCGCCATCACGATCGGATGGCCATCGCCTGCCGGCGTGGTGACAACAGCATCAGCCTCATTTCGGAGAGGGTAACCCCTCTGGCCCGCCGTTTTCCGGTGCTGGGCTGGCCTCTTCTCAGGGGGGCCGTTGTCTTTTTTGAGTCTCTCGTCACCGGTGTGCGTGCGATCAACCTGTCAGCGGCGGAGGTACTCCAGGAGGAAGGGGAGGAGATCCAGGGCTGGCAGACCTTTCTCGTCGTTTTGCTGGGGCTGGGGCTGGGGGTTGCCCTATTTTTTATTCTGCCCACCTACCTGGCGAAGCTGGTGCCGCAGACCCTTCACCCGATTATTCTCAACTTCATTGAGGGGCTGATCCGCCTCGCCATCTTTCTGTCCTATCTATTTCTGGTGACACGCTGGGGAGAGATGAAGCGATTTTTTGCCTACCATGGTGCCGAGCACAAGGCTATATTTTGCTTTGAAGCTGGTGAGCCGCTGCTGGTGGAAAAGGCGCAGCGCTACCGCACCCTTCATCCTCGCTGCGGCACCAGCTTTCTCCTCATTGTTATGGTTCTGAGTATACTGCTCTTTTCTTTTTTCGGCTGGCCTTCCCTGCCGCAGCGCATCGCTTTGCGGCTCCTTCTGCTCCCGCTCGTTGCCGGGCTCTCCTATGAGGCGATCCGGCTGACAGCGCGGAGCAACTCGCCCCTGCTCCGGTTCCTCGTCGTCCCCGGCTTGTGGCTGCAGCGATTGACGACCAGCGAGCCCGACAATGGCCAGGTAGAGGTGGCTCTCTGCGCCCTGAAAGCGGTGCTTGATCCGGAGGGGGAGCGGAGCGAAACCGGGTGTGGCTGCTCCGGGGTGAAGAGCAATGTTTGAGAAGATGGCCCGGGCCCAGGAGCGCTACAATGAGCTCACAGGACTGCTCAGCGATCCCGATATACTGGCCCGGCAGGAGCAGTGGCAGCAGTATTCCCGGGAGCTGGCGGCACTGACGCCGGGCGTGGAGCTCTATCGCCGCTACGGCGCCCTGAAAAGAGAGCGTGCCGAGGCCCGTGAGCTGATGCAGGAGGAGCAGGATGGTGAACTTCTTGATTTTCTGAGGGAAGAGATTGCGCGGCTGACGGAAGAGATGGAGCAGGTGAGCAGGGAGCTGAGGGAGAGCCTGCTGCCCCGCGACCCCCATGATGAGAAGAATGTCTTTCTGGAGATCCGAGCCGGTACGGGCGGGGAGGAAGCCGCTCTTTTCGCCGCCGACCTTTTAAGGATGTACAGCCGTTACGCTGAGCGGAAAGGCTGGAAAATAGAGATTATCGATGCTCATGCCACCGATATTGGCGGTTTCAAAGAGGTGGTGGCCGGGATCGAGGGCAAGGGCGTTTACAGCCGCCTGAAGTATGAAAGCGGTGTGCACCGGGTCCAGCGAATTCCGGCGACGGAATCAAGCGGGCGGATCCATACCTCGGCCGCCACGGTGGCGGTGCTGCCCGAGGCCGAAGAGGTGGAGGTGGAGATCAATCCTCAGGATCTGCGCATCGATACGTTTTGCTCCACAGGCCCGGGCGGTCAGAGTGTGAATACGACCCAATCTGCAGTGAGGGTAACTCATCTCCCCAGCGGCTTAGTGGTGAGCTGTCAGGATGAAAAATCCCAGCTGCAAAACAGGGAGAAAGCGCTCCGGGTTTTGCGCAGCCGGTTGATGGATCATTATATCGCCGAGCAGGCGGCGGAGCTGGCGGAGACGCGGCGCTCCCAGATCGGCAGCGGTGATCGCAGCGAGCGTATCCGCACCTACAA
>DUVX01000097.1 GCA_012840855.1 Bacillota bacterium
TCAATCAATAGATCATATTCGCCGGATGGGCGAATTTTCCTACTGCTAAATGACAGCCGCTGTGATAGGCGCCGCTTTTATCCCATAAGGCAAGCGGGCCGACGAGTTTGTTCTCTACAGATTGACCGGGTTCCAGGGCCACACGATTTTTAAGCAGTGTGCTTGGAAGATTGTCACAGTTACAGCGATGGGCTATAATGTAATTTAAAGGTTTAAGCGGGGTGGCACTAATTGCCCCCGGTGGAGAGGGAGAGAATGAAAGATATTCCAGCTATCGCCATAGAAGGGTTGACCAAAAGGTACGGGCCCGTGGAAGCGCTGCGCGGGGTGAACCTGCAGGTGAAGCGGGGCGAGATCCTCGGTTTTCTCGGCCCCAACGGCGCCGGCAAGACCACCACCATCCGCTGCCTCCTCGATCTGATCCGGCCTCGTTCCGGCAGGATACGTGTGCTGGGGATCGACCCGGCAAAGGATCCCGTTGCCATCCGCTCGCGCACGGGTTATCTGCCCGGCGAGCTGAGCCTAGAGGGCAACCTTACTGTGGAGCAGATGCTGCGCTATCTTAACGAGCTGCGCGGCCGCCGTAGCGATTGGGGTTATACACGCCGTCTGGCCGGCAGGCTCGAGCTGGATCTGGCGGTGCCGATAAAGAATCTTTCTAAGGGCAATAAACAGAAGGTAGGGCTAGTCCAGGCGCTGATGCACCGCCCCGAGCTGCTGCTGCTCGATGAGCCGACGAGCGGGCTGGACCCGCTCATGCAGCAGGAGGTCTATCGCCTTCTGCGGGAGGCCCGGGAGGGCGGCGCCACAGTTTTCTTTTCGTCGCATGTGATCAGCGAGGTAGAGGCGATCGCCGGACGCGTGGCGATCATTCGAAAAGGTGTAATTGTCGAGGAGGCCGAACCCGGCCGGCTCGTCGATATGTCGATACGGCGCTACCGGGTTCGTTTTTGTGAGCCCGTAGATCCCGGCCCCCTTGCCGCCCTGGAAGGGGTTACCCCGGTGGGGCAGGCCGGCGACAGGGAGATTACCCTGCAGGTGGAAGGGGAAGTGGATCGCCTGATCAAGGCGCTGGCCGCCTTCCCGGTGAGCGACTTGCAGAGCGAACATCTCTCGCTGGAGGAACTTTTCTTCGCCTATTACAGCGACAATGGAGAAAAAGGGGAGTCTCGCTAGTGTGGGCAGAGTTTAAACATACCTTGCACCGCCTGCGCGGGCAGGCCATCGGCTGGTCTGTGGGTATCGGGATCTACGGCCTGTTGATGGCTTTTTTCTACCCCTCCATGGTGGGGATGGGCGATCTGACCGAAGAATTTATCGCCATGTTTCCCGAAGCGATCTTCGCTTTTTTTGAAAGCATCCATATTATCGGCACCCCCATGGGTTACCTTGATGTCTACTACTTCTCTTACCTGCATCTGGTCATCGGGATCCTGGCGGTGAGCGCCGGGGCGGGCCTGCTGGCTGGCGACGAGGAAAGAGGCATTCTCGATCTGCTCCTGGCTCATCCGGTGAGCCGCACCGGTTTTTTCTTCGGCAGGCTGCTCGCCCTGATCGCTGCCCTGGTACTCGTCCTCATGGTAAGCTGGCTCACCTGGGTGCTGCCTGCCGGCAAGGTGGGGCTGGAGCTCACACCCTTGGAGATTTTGCTTCCCTTCCTGCCCCTGCTGGCGGTGTTGCTGTTATTTGCGGCCATCGCTCTGCTCCTGAGCATGGTCTTGCCGGCGGCGCGTTCGGCGGGCATGGTCACCGGAGCGCTTCTGGTGGGCAACTACCTTCTGCTGGGCCTGTCTAACATTGACGAAAGGCTGGAAATGGTGAGCAGCTATACCCCGCTCTATTACTATCAGGGCGGCGTCGCGGTGGAAGGGCTGGACGGCGGCTGGCTGGCGGGGCTGCTGGTGGCGTTCCTGCTGGCGACGGCGGGGGCCTGGTTTCTTTTCCTGCGTCGCGAGATCAGGGTGGGCGGCGAGCGCAGCTGGAACCTGCCCCATCTGCCGGGCAGAGCAGACCGTGACCTGCACCGGTAAAGCATAGGCTCCCCTACTTTTTCCTTCACGATCCCCCCAGCATCATCAAAACTTCCTTTTGTTTGTACATATTATCTATATTCATTGACACACACCGGTGAGTTGTATAAGTTTAGTTTAGTAATAAGTACAAACAGAGGAGGTTGGTTTTGATGCTTCTTTCAGCAGAGAGAGTTATCTTTGCCTTCAGCAAAGAGCACTCACCGGCGCTGCGCCTCTCCGCTCCTTCGACACTCGATGTGGAGACCCTTGATTGCTTTTCCAACCAGCTGCGAGATCCTTCAGACACAATTGAGAAACTCGACTGGGACCGGGTCAATCCGGCTACTGGTCCGATCTATGTGGAGGGCGCCGAGCCCGGTGATACGCTGAAGGTTACCATCAACGCTATCGATCTCGATGAAAAAGGGACGGTGTGCTGTTTAGAAAACGAGGGAACCCTGGGGCATCGCATCGAGGGGGCGCATGTTCGCGTCGTCCCCATCGAAAATGGTTTCGTTCGCTATCTCGATCTGGCGATAGCGGTAAAAAAGATGATCGGCGTGATTGGGGTGGCGCCGGCGGGGGATCCGGTGAATACCGGCACCCCGGGACGGCACGGCGGTAATATGGATACCCTGATGATCACCGAGGGAAGCACGATCTATTTTCCTGTGGCCGCGCCGGGGGCGCTCTTCGCCCTGGGTGATTGCCATGCGGTGATGGGTGATGGCGAAATCGGTGTTTCGGGCCTGGAATGTCCGGCGAAAGTGAACCTGACCATTGATCTGATCAAGGGCCGGGCTCTGGAGTATCCTTTCCTTGAAAACAGGGACGAATTTGCGGCAATTGTCTCCAAGCCTACCGCCGATGAAGCTATCTCCCGCGCCACCGAGATGATGTTCGAGTTTCTGGCGGAGCGATTGACCTATACAGATCCGGAAATTGTCATGCTGATGAGCCTGGTGGGGAACGTCCAGGTCAGCCAGGTGGTGGACCCGGAAAAAACGGTCCGTTTTGTATTTCCCAAGCAATATGCACCCGATATAAAGTATTAAAAGTAATTAAAAGTGCCATGATCTACCGCGTTTACTAAATAGGGTAGATAAGTCAGATGTCAGGAGGAAAACTATGTCAGACAGTAAAACACTGGAAAGTCTGGGCTATAAACAGGAGCTGAAACGCACCCTCTCTGTGGCCGATCTTGTTGTTTACGGCCTCATCTTCATGGTGCCCATCGCTCCCTTCGGTATCTTCGGGACAGTGATGAATATCTCCGAGGGTATGGTTGTTTTGGCCTATATGATCGGCATGGTGGGGATGATCTTCACCGCTTTTAGCTACTGGCGGATGTCGGAGGAATTCCCCATCTCCGGGTCGGTTTATGGCTACGCCACCCATGCCATCGGCAAAGGGGTGGGCTTCGTCTCCGGCTGGGCCATCCTTCTCGATTATATCCTGGTCCCGGCGCTACTCTACGTGGTCGCTGCCGTGGCCTTGCAATCGATTATTCCCGGAGTTCCGTTCTGGGCCTGGGTTGTTTTTTTTGTGGTTTTCAATACGATCATCAATATCATCGGCATCCAGTTTACCAACAGTTTGAACTGGATCATGCTTGTTTTCGAGGTTATTGTCTTTATCGTATTCTGTGTCTCCGCGGTTATCTATATTGTAAATAATCCTGAAGTGAGTTTCACTCTGAAGCCCATCTTCAACCCTGATAAATTCAGCATCGGCATCGTTCTTAGCGCTGTTTCAGTCTGCGTTCTCTCTTTCCTCGGTTTCGACGGGATCTCCACCCTGGCGGAAGAGGCCAGGGGGGGTAAAGATTCCATCGGCCGGGCGAGCATCTGGGCGCTGGTGCTGGTGGGCGGTTTCTTCTTTATTCAGACCTACCTGGCAGCCTGTGTGATTCCCTGGGAAGGGGCGGCCACATTTGCCAATATTGATGAAGCCTTCTACGAGGTAGCCGCTGTTGCCGGCGGGGCGAAACTAATGTGGATCTGCGCTATCGCCACCGGTCTGGCCTGGGGCATTGCCGACTGTATGGTGGCGCAGGCCGCCATCTCGCGGATCATCTTCTCCATGGCCCGCGACGGCTTTTTGCCAAAACCGCTGGCGAAGGTACACCCGCGTTTCAAGACGCCGCATATCGCCACCCTGCTGATCGCGGTGCTCTCGCTCCTGATCACCCTGGTATTCACCCAGGGGATCCAGGACTTGGCGGAGCTGATCAACTTCGGGGCGCTTTCAGCATTCATCATCCTTAACTTTACCGTGGTTTACTACTTTATCTACAAGAAAAAATCGAAGCAGTACTTCAAGCACCTGGTGCTGCCGGTGATCGGCCTCTTTGTAATCGGCGTGGTCTGGTTCAGCCTCTCCAGGAAAGCGATGCTCCTCGGAGTGATCTGGGTGATCATCGGTATCCTGATCTATCTCTTCCTGTCGAGGATTAAGAAGAAAGATCTGGAGCTGGAGGTCTAGAAGGGGACCTTTCGCACCCCACCGCGGGGGTTCCCCATCAGTACTCAAAGCGGTTCAGCATGATGATAAAGGCGGGGGGTTCTCTTGGATCCCCCGCCTTCTTATCGGCGTCGGAGCCGCTGCCCGCCGCCGCTTTCTTCACTGTACATTCATCTTTACCAGCTCCCGGCTATCCGGCGCCTCGCTTTTGGCCCGGTGGTCCTGCGCAGCTCCTCATCGGGGACACGGAACCTTTTTGCCGCTCATCTGGATCTCCTGAAACCCTACCTGTTTTTCAGAAGGCCCACGATTCCGTGCGATAGATCGGCGAGACCAAAAAGGAGGGCCCATCCGGCGGCGATATAGAAGAAAGTGCTCTGTTCCAGCGGGTTGAGGAA
>DUVX01000098.1 GCA_012840855.1 Bacillota bacterium
ACTATTACTATAACAATACCGTCAGCACCATGGTTCTTGCCGGGGCCTGCCTTGAGCACGGGGTGGGGCAGTTTGTGTTTAGCTCATCGGCCACGGTCTACGGCGATAATCGGCCCCCCTTTGTGGAAACGATGGCGCTCAGGCCGGCGGTAAACCCCTACGGCCGGACCAAGGTGATTAGCGAGCAGATCCTTACCGATGCCACCCGCTCTGGAGGGGACTGGACGGTGGTGTTCCTGCGCTACTTCAATCCGGTGGGGGCTCACCCTAGCGGCCTTATCGGAGAAGCGCCCAGAGGGCTTCCCAACAACCTGATGCCCTATATTACCCGGGTGGCCCGGGGAGAGATGGACAAAGTGCAGATTTTCGGGGGAGATTATCCCACTGTAGACGGTACCGGCCTGCGCGACTATATCCACGTTTGCGATCTGGCTGAGGGCCACTTGCGGGCCCTGGAAAGGCCTGGCCCGGGGGTGCATATCTACAACCTGGGAACGGGCCGCGGCACTACCGTACTGCAGCTGGTGAAGGCCTTTGAAAAGGCGAACGGTATTGCGGTGCCCTACGAGTTTACCGATCGCAGGCCCGGTGATATTGCCGAAAGTTATGCTGATGTTACCCTGGCCCGCAGGAAGCTGGGCTGGATCGCCCGGCGCGGTGTCATTGATATGTGCCGCGACGCCTGGCGCTTTGAGAAGAACCGCAAAAGCCTTGACGGCTAAAGCGGGGCGCATTATAATAAAAAATATTTTACGAGGTCTTACTCTTGCTGACGGTTGCTGTTTGCCGGCAGGAGATCCCAGAAAAAAGTTCCTTTATTAAAAATGCTGCACCGGCGGTAGCGGTGGAAAATTTGATCCCGGACCGAGAGGATATAGCTATGCAAAATCAGTCACAAATTTTCAAAAACAGCTTGATTGTCGGTGGAGCCATCGGTAACTGCGTTCACGTGGCCGGTGTCTTCAATTATTTAAAACTGGCGGAGAGCGCCGGTTACCGGACTAATTTCCTCGGAGCAGCGGTGCCGGTGAGCAGGTGGCTGCAGATCATCGAGAAGCACGATCCTGCCCTGGTATGTCTCAGCTACCGTCTGACCCCGTCGGCGCTACCGGCTCTTCTAGAGCAATTTTTCCACTCGCTGAAAGAGAAGGGGCTGCTGGATAACCGCCTCTACTATTTCGGGGGGACAGGACCTTGCTTGGAAGTTGCGAGAAGATACCGCCGCTTCAGCGCCTTCTTTCAGGGTGAAGAGGATCTCCCCCAACTGATGGCTACTTTATTTGAAGAGGGGCGGCGGAAAGGCGGGGGCCTCCCGCGCCTGTCATTGAAGGGGGAGAGCGCCGATCATTCTGATTTTAAAGAGATCATCGAGAGCGGCCGCTACCGGCCTGCGCTGCGGCATCATTTTGGCCTGCCCTCCCTGGAACAGAGCATCGCCGGCATAGAGAAGATCGCCGAGTCGGGGCAGGTGGATATTATTTCACTGGCCCCGGATCAGAATGCCCAGGAATTCTTTTTTGAACCGGAGAAGATGGACCCGGGGCTCGATGGCACCGGAGGTATCCCCCTTCGCTCCGAGGAGGAGCTTATTCTTCTCTGGCGGGCGGCCCAGCGGGGTAACTATCCCCGTTTACGGATCTACTCGGGAACCAACAACCTGCTAAAGTGGGCTGAGATGAGCCATCGCACCATCAAAAATGCCTGGGGAACGGTTCCCCTGTTCTGGTACAGTGTTCTCGATGGGCGTTCCCGCCGTTCTGTTGAAGAAGCTCTGGCTGAAAATATGCAAGTGATCAGCTGGTACGCCCAGCGGGGTATCCCTGTAGAAATTAATGAAGCCCACCACTGGAGTTTGCGGGAATCCCCCGATACCGTGGCAGTGGCCGATTTTTATATTGCCGCCTACAATGCCCGGAAGCTGGGGGTAAAAACATATATTGCCCAGCTCATGTTCAATACGCCGCGGTTGACCTCGGCGAAGATGGATCTGGCGAAGATGCTAGCTAAGCTGGAGCTGATTGCCGGGCTGGAGGACGAAAATTTTACCTGCCTAAAACAGGTTCGCGCCGGCCTTACCCATTTCTCCATCGATCCCGCTGTGGCCAAAGGACAGCTGGCGGCATCAACCCTGCTTTCCATGGCCGTTAAGCCGCAGATCATCCATGTTGTCAGCTTTAGCGAAGCCGATCATGCCGCCACTCCGGACGAAGTGATCGAAAGCTGCAAAATTGTGCGGGGCGTGTTGCGCAGCGCTGGGAACGAATTTCCTGATTTCAGCATTGATCCCGCGGTTCAGGAGCGTAAAAGGCATCTGGTAAAAGAGGCTAAAAAGCTGCTGCGCGCCCTGTGCGAGCAGTACAGCGACAGGGCAGCCGATCCCCTCAGCGATCCCGCCTGCCTCGCTCTGGCGGTGAGGGCGGGGTTCCTCGATGCACCGCACCTGCTGAACAACCCCGCTGCCCCGGGCAGGATCAACACAAGGCCGATAGACGGGGGCTATGATGCGGTGGATGGGCAGGGCAATCTCCTTGATGAAGCTCGCCGGATCAAAGGGCTCGGTGCGGCTGGAAAACCAGACTGACTAAGCGGGTACTATTACGGGGAAGGAGAGATTAAAAGTAAAAACAGTGGCGGTGTTGGGCGCCGGCAATTCGGGACTGGCCATGGCAGCGCATCTGGCTGCAGAGGGGTACTCTGTGCGGTTGTGGAACCGCCGGGAAGAGGCGATCGAGCCGCTGATTCGTTCGCCGGTGATCAGGGCGGACGGTTTTATCAACTGTGTCGCCAGACTTGAGCTGGTCAGCAGCAGCCTGGGGGAAGTGGTAAGCGGAACATCGATCGTTTTAGTGACCACCCCGGCCGATGCCCACGGCGATATAGCTAGGTTGATGGCGCCTTACGCGGGAGACGATCAGCTCATCGTCTTGAATCCTGGGAGAACCTTCGGTGCGCTAGAATTTGCGGCAAGGCTTCAGGAAAGCGGCTGTCTCTGCCGGCCTCTGATCGTAGAGACCCAGACCACGATCTACACCTGCCGTAAAACGGCCCCCGGCAGGGTGGCGATCATGGCGATGAAGCATG
>DUVX01000099.1 GCA_012840855.1 Bacillota bacterium
GACGGTGTTAAAAGAATCGAGGATACCGCAGGCATGAAGGATGAAATCAACCCCCGCCACAGCGGTGCTGAGAGAGACCATCATCGATTCCAGGCCCGCCTGCATATCCGGCGATTTGGCATCGGTGAGCGCACCGCCGCTGCGGCAGGGGAGCCCGTAAAATTTGGCCAGCTCCGCCGTGGCGATAGTGATCAGCGATGCTTCCGGGGAACCGATGGCCGGCGAGGCAAAGCGCATGTCGCAGGAGGTGGAAGTACTGCCGTAGATCACGGGCAGCCCCTCCCTGCAGAGCTGGCTGAAGACGATCCCGGCCAGCTGCTGGGCGTTGTCGACAACGATGGTACCGGCCAGCGTCACCGGGCCGGTGAATCCCGGCTGGGAGCACGAAGCGAACATGAGCGGCTGCCCGGCGCGGGCATATTCGATGACATGTTCGAGCATGCCCCGGTCGTAGGCCAGAGGAGAGAGGGGACTGATGATGCCGAGCGTGCGATACTCTTCCAGCCCACCGTAGAAATCGCGCAGTAGCCGGAAGGATTGCGCCGTCCTTCCCTCGCCCATAACCGTCCCCACCAGCGGCTTTGTCGTATATTTCAGCGCCGCCGCGACCTGAAAGATTTTCCGTCTGCTCTCGTCCATATCCTGCGGTTCAACAACAATATAATTGGTTACCCCCAGCACCGCACTGCTCTGAGACAGCTTGAGCAGATCGATGAAATCCTGCCGGGTAGCAGGCCTCTTTTCGCTGCCCCTTTTTACGTAGACGGGGCCGGAGGCGGGAGCATAGACGGGCCGGCCGGCGCCGACAACAACGGCGTCCTCAGTTTCACGGCCGTGGAGCGTGAACGACGGGGGCGCGCTTTTCAGCGCCTCCGTTAAGAGCCTTTCGTCGATAAAGACCCTATCACCGCTGACCCTGGCCCCGTTTTTTTTGAATATCTCCAGCGCCTGCTGGTGGGCAAACCTCACCCCCGTTTCGGAGAGCACCGTAAGGGTAGCCTCATGGAGATCCCCGATCTCCTCGCGGGAGAAAAAACTGGCCGATACTTTCATCTGCAGCTCACCCCTTTAAACATGGCCGTAGTAATCGCGGTGAGCGACCACGGAATAGGCATAATCCAACAGGGTGCCCCAGCTGAAAACGGGCAGATCCGTAGCCCGCTGGATAGCGCGAGCAAAGGGCTGCATCCCCGTGCATTCCAGCATGAGCGCACCGATATCCGGGTAACGCGCCGCGAATTTCTGGCAGCAACCGACAATTTGCTCCTCCGCCCTGCTATAAGAAGCCTCGGGGCGCTCGGGCCTGAGGTGAGGATTCCACAGATTGTCAAATTCACTGACGCCGTACTCATCCTGGGAGCCGGCGATGCGATAGTTGCTCTTTGGATCGATGCCCACACTCACCAGGTGTTCCTCGCTGAGAAATTGTTTCTGGGCGCAGACGATGCCGACGCTCTTGCGCGGGCCGATGACCTGCTGAATGAATGGTACCTGGAGCAGGCTGGACATGAAGACCGGAACCTTCACTGCCTCGCGCACATCCCTTTGGAAAAAGGCAAAGTAGCCGCATTCGGCAGCGATGGCCCGGCAGCCGAGCCGCTCCAGCTTTTTAGCCGCTGCGATAACCGCCTCGCGGCACTGCGCCGGGTTTTTGTCGTAAACCAGCGTCTTGTTGGTCACGCCCTCGGCGATCTCGTACTGTAGCGGATAGGGGAAAGCGCTAGCGTTGCGCACATCTCCCGGAAAACCCGGATAGGCATCGTTCAGCAGGATGATCCCCAGGCCCATACCGTAGCAGACATGGTCTTTGCGAGCCCTAATATGATCAATCCCCCGATCGCGATCCTGCCAGAAAATCATCGGCATCATTCCTCCTCAAAAATCAAAGTATTTCACGCCGCCACGCCGGGCGGGCCTGGCCTGTTTAGAGGCTCAGTTTCTTCTCCCAGTCCTCGAGAAGGGCCAGACGACTGCGATCAAGAGCGGGACTCCCGTCCCCCTCCAGTATATCTTTTATTTTCTGCCTGATCCTTTCCCTTATAGACACAGCGGCGCCGCTTCTTTCACGGCTAAATATCTGCGGATACCAGACCTGCTTGAAATTTTTTAGGGTGTGCATCTCGTTAAGGTAATGCCCTCCCGGACCGACCTTTTCGATGATATCGAGGGCAAAATCTTCTTCTCCAGCGGCGATCCCCTGAGTGTAGTATTTCGCTCCCTCGATGATCTCATCGGCCAGCACCACCATCTCGGGCGAAACATTGTTGCAGTGATCGAGAACACCGATATCATGGATCAGGTTGGCCTTGCTCAGCATGGTCGAGAGAATCTGGAAGGTCACCTCGCTGACAGACTGCTCATCCACCGCCCAGGCATCGGAGCAGCCCGCAGTCCCGTAGAAAGGCAGGCCGTAGTGGGCGACAAGGTCGGCCATGGCGGCGATGGAAAGGTGGAATTCCGGTGCGGCATAGCTGCCCACGGTGGTGCGCATATCGAGGACAGAAGGCATCGCTCCATAAATGAAGGGGGCACCTTCGCTGACCAGCTGCGAGAGGACCAGGCCAAAAAGCGCCTCGGCGTTGCATTGAACCAGGGTTGTTGCCAAACTCATCGGCGAGGTGCCACCCATCATGCAATAGGGCATGTAGATAAAGGGAATCCGGTTTTCAGCGCTGATATAGGCTTTCTCGGTGCTGTCGGCGGGGTGGGTCAGAGGGGGGATCGGCTCACAGTAATAGAACAGGAAGGGCTTCTCCTGCAGCTCTTTCAACCCGCCGGCAAAATCAGCGGCGATATTGATGCAATCTTTTAGCGAGGCCACATCGTTGGAAGAAAAATTAATCGTCTTGCTGAAGTGCTTCAGGGTCTCGATAAAGGTACTCTGGGTCTGAATCCGGGGATCAACGTCGGCGGTCATCCCCACGGAAAGCACAAAGTGTATATTGGGCAGGCTGTCGGCCACCCGGCACATGGTGGCGATATCTTTTTTGAGAAATTTCCTTACGCCGCCCTCAAAAGGATCGACCAGCTCGAGCTGGTCCGAGTGAGTGCCGAAGTAGACCTGATTTTCACTGTTGATCACCATCGCTGCTTCCCCGTCGCGGTTGTAAAGCGTCAGCTCCTTAGGCGCGCTGGCCAGCGCCTTCTCCACCATATCGGCACCGATGCGCATGCGCCCATCATTGCCCAGGCGGGCGCCGCAGTCGGTGAGAAGCTCGACGGCGCGCTCACCGTCTACTTTCATCCCCACATGCTCCATCAGGTAAAGCGTCTTCTCATGGATCCGGGCGATCTTCTCTTCATTCAAAACGCGGAACTCGATGTTGCGCTTTATCTCGCTCATTTTTTCTACCCCCATAGAAGGTTATCCATAAAGGGCGGGGGAAAAAAAGCCCTTTTCCCCCGCTCGCAGCCTTTTACCGTTTCTCCCCTTCGCGCAGGTATCTGTTCAACTGCTCCTTATCCATATCGCCAATGCCGAGATATTCAAGCGAATATCCGGTGGCGTAGAAATCCCGCTGCAGTATAGCCGATGCCAGGTTGATCATGGAATCGATCACCGGCGTCTTCACCCCATATGTTTTTCCAAGAAGATGGTAGATATGGCAACCCACCGGAATATCCTCGGTGATATAGCGGTTCTCCATCGTAAAGGGACCCGTGCCGTACTGCATATAGTCGTGCTCTTCGAAGGGGATCAGGTAATCTTTGCCCATATACTCCTGCCCCAGGATGCTCTCCCGGGAGAAAAAGTCTTTCTTGTCATATCTTTGAACATCCACACCGATGGCATCGGCGATAGCGCAGACCTCCTCGTAAAACGTGTGCTGCACCTGGGCGATTGACGGGCAGTACGTATGAGAATAGATGCTGAAATCATATTTGTCTTCACCGTAGATCACACCCCAGTTCTCCATCGTGCCTACGCCAAGGATGGTCCCAGGGCAGTGCAGCACCGGATTAACATTGCTGAAGCCGATATCGAGAACGGTATCGCCGGCCACGGGGCCCTCCCCCCCGGTGACCGCATCCATGGAAGGAAGGTAATGTGAGCTTTCAATGAAGGCCTCAGTGTCACAGGCGGGCATGGCGGCGCCGCGGAGCGTGATGGCGCGATAATATGCCCTTATCTGCGGCAGGATCACTCCGCCCTTCACCACGACGCGGCTGCCGTAGGTGGAGCTGGACCAACCGCCGACGATGACCTCCTTGCTGCAGCCGGCCTCTCTCATCATCTTGCGCAGCAGCAGAGAGCCGTAGTTATCCGGGAAGATATGGATGACCTGCCCATCTTCCAGGGCGGGGATCAGCTCCTCGAAGAAGGGCCGGTGGCCGATTGCCGGAGTGCCTACCACGATAATCCCCGCGCCCCTGACCGCCTCGGCGACGCTCTCCGTCACCATCTCCATCACCGCGGTGCCGTGGCGCTCGAAGCCATAAAGGTTCAGCTGATCGCCAAAGAACTTAAGGCCTGATTCTTTGATCCCGAAAAGCGTTTTCTCGGCAAAAGGTGCCAGATCACAAAGATGCACCCTGGCACCCCCGAGGGCGCAGTCGGCGGCGATGGCCTTCGCTACCGCCCCACCGCCGAGCACGGCGATAGGTTTGTCCTTCAGATGATCCATCTTGCTCATAACCTATTCCTCCTAATACGGTTGCGGTAACTGCTTGCCCGGCAACCTCCTTTTTCAATTCTTTGTTATTGCAATATTAATGCCAACATTCGGCGGCGGCACAGCTCAATTATAGCTTTTTCGAGGGTGTTTGGACGATAAAAGGTTAATATTCGCTGGTCCCGGCTGCGCCGATGGCAATATGTTTTGCACGAAATATATTTTGCATCAGCTAATCGGGGCAGGAAAAGAGTAATTTAGAGCGAATAAAGTGATTATAAGCAAAAATATTTGCTATCCAGAAAGGAGATGACTGACACCGATGGCGGTCGAAAGTGCATCTGCCGATTTGAAGCAGGTTTTGTATGAGAAAGAGCTTTTGAGCAGCGCGCTCAACGTCCTTGAAGATGGAATCCATGTTGTTGATTCGCAGGGCCGCACCTTCTTCTATTCGAAGGCGCTGGAAAAAATAGAGCGCTACCGCAGCAACTCTGTTCTGGGAAAGCATATCTCCGAAGCCTACCACCTCGATGACGAAACCAGTATCCTGCTGAAAGTGCTTAAACAGGGGAAACCGATTAAAAACCATCATGCCGTCTATATGACCAAGGAAAAGGAGAAGGTCAATATCATCACAAACACCTACCCCATCCGTTCCGGCAAAAAAGTGATCGGCGCAGTCTCCGTGAACAGCAATATTACCGCCAAGAAACGCCTGGTAGAAACGATCTCACAGCTGCAGAAACAGATAAAGCAGACTAAGCACAACCGGACCCAGTATGAATTTGATGATATCATCGGCACCAGCAGCACCATGCAGAATACGAAGGAGCTGGCCAAAAGGGCAGCCACGAGCATGTCCCCCGTGCTGATCCAGGGTGAGACGGGTACCGGCAAGGAGCTCTTTGCCCAGAGCATCCACAATTACAGCCTGCGTTCAAAGGGGCCTTTCGTGGCGGTGAACTGCGCTGCCATCCCCGCTACACTGTTGGAGAGCGCCCTTTTCGGCACAGAAAAGGGGGCCTTTACGGGCGCCGAGGATAAGACCGGCCTCTTTGAAGAAGCTCATCAGGGGACTCTGTTCCTAGATGAGATCAGCTCCATGGATCTGGCGCTGCAGGCCAAGCTGCTGCGCGTTGTCGAGACAAAGAAGATCCGCCGCCTCGGTGGGAACAAGGAGATCTCCGTAAACCCGCGGATCATCAGCGCGCTTAATATCGATCCGCAGAAGGCGATCGCCAGCGGCCGGATCAGGCACGACCTTTTCTACCGCCTGGCGGTAGTAAACCTGATCATTCCGCCCCTCCGGGAACGGGGCACCGATATCCCCCTGCTGGCAAAGCACTTTATCGACAGCACAAACAGGATCATCAACAAGAGCGCCGCTGACTTTACCAAGGAAGTCTACGATCTTTTCTATGATTACCACTGGCCGGGAAATGTGCGCGAGCTGGAGCATGCGGTGGAGCATGCCGTGAACGTAGTCGATGAAAGCGAGCCGCTGATCAAGACCGCGCATCTGCCGCCCCATCTGAAACATAAGTATATCCCCAGCGAGGGCGGGGGCGAGGGCGAGGGCGGACCCAAGCCGTTTACAGGCAACAATCTCGAATCCTATCTTCTGGGCGTAGAACGGAGCATCATCTTGCAGACGCTGCGAGAGAACAGGGGCAATATCAGCAAAGCCGCCCGGACCCTGGGCTACTCGCGGCAGCGTCTGCAGCACCGCATCAAAAGGCTAAATATTGAACTGTAAAGACAGGAAGCGTGAGTAGGGGGGACGGTTCCTTTTACTCACCTAAGTAGGGGGGACGGTTCCTTTTACTCACCTGGAGACCGAATTTTGAACTGAAAGGACAGGAAGCGGAGGATAGAACTGCTTATCAGCGAAAAAACCTCCGCAAGGGCGCCTCCGGCGGGGGCGGCGCCCGGCGTTGACAGCAGCGAAGAGCTGGCGCTGGAAAATATACCGGAAATAACCACCGGTCTGAGCGCCCTGCTCGGCATGGCTGTCTATGTGGTAACGGCGCTCCTGGGCCCGGCCTTAATGCTCTGTATCTACCTTATTCCACCGCCAGCACGGTGATGAACCGCCTTCTCGGCGGAGCTGAGAAGTAGCAGTATTGCAGGCAAAATGGGACAGGAAGGTACGTCCCTCCTGTCCCGCCTGGTGGGTCTATCGCTGGAATTCCAGCAGATCGGGATCTGTTTTCAGCAGATCTTTCTTATAGTAGAGCAGATCGTAATAGTTGCCCTTAAGCCAGCTCTCGATCTGGTCGTCATAGTGAGGGGAGAGCAGATGGCCGGACTGCCCGCCGGCGACGACGGCGCGGGTGCGCAGGGCGCCGCGATCCATGACGGCGATGAAGCGAAAACCGGCAGCGCTGTCGACCTTGAAGGGGTCGGTGAGCGAGTAAGCCGCCCGCCCCACGGTCATATGGTCGCCGCCGAAGGGATAGGGTCCCCGGTTTACCAGGGGGCGCAGCAGGGCTACCGAACCGAGCACATTTTCAAAGGTGATCTTCTGCAGTTTCTGCCACTGCCAGCGATCCGGTTTTCCGCCCAGCTCCCCGGTAAGCTTTGCAATGGTGCGTTGGTACGAACTCAGGAGAAGCCCCTCCAGATCGCCGCCAAACCAGGATGAATCGCCCCTCTCCAGAAGGCTCTCCAGGGCGCTGTAGGCCACATAGGCGGTGGCGATGAAATCGTGGTAGAGCTCATCGCCCATTCTTTCCTGGAAGATCTCGGCCATAAGCTCAAGATACCAGACCTGGAAGATAGCGGGCGCGGCCAGCTCCGGTAGATTGACGGGCTCGGCGGACCATTCCCGCAGCAGAGCCAGCGCTTCCCTTTCGGCCCCCTCGAGATCGTCCTCGCGGGCCTCCAGGAGCTTTACCCAGCCGGGCAGCCACTGGGCGGCATGCCCGTTGTACCAGTCCGTCTGCATCGCCTCAAAATCTTCCACCGTGAATCTGTTCCCCGCGGAGAGCTGCTCGACGATACGGTGCATCCGGTACGGCGGGGCTACGTCGAGATCGATAAGGTAGGGATATCCCTCGCCCTCCACCTTATGATTGGCGGTGGCGATAAAACCGTCGCGGGGGTTGAACAGCTCCGGCAGCTCCTCCATGGGGATATAACCCTCCCAGGCCGCCCCGGAGTCCCAGCCTGGCAGCGGCAGCAGCCCCTGACCCCCGCTCCGCAGCGGCACCTGGCCTACCACCCGGAAGCCGATATTGCCCTCCACATCAGCATAGACAAAAGTCTGGATGGGGATGGCAAAGAGGAAGAGCGCTTTTCTGAATTCTGCCCAGTTCTGCGCCCGGTTCATTCCGAACACAGCATCGACGGTGCTCGCCTCGAGATCGTAAGCGTTCCAGCGCACACTCAGAGGCGGATCTTCGGAGAGGAGGGGACCATTTTTGGTGACGATAACCTCCACCACTTCCGGTTCATCCCTGCCCTTGACGGCGATCTCCTCGGTGATCACTTCCGCTTCATACCACTCCCCATCATATTCAAACCGGCGGGGGTTGTCCGGATCCCGCTTCTCCAGGTAGAGATCCTGGTTGTCACCAATATTGGTGGCGCCCCAGGCCATAAATTCATTATTGCCGAGGATTACCCCCGGCGAGCCGGGAATGGACCAGCCGTAAACATCCATCCCCCCCTCCAGGGAAAGATGGTTTTCAAACCAGATTCCCGGCAGGCTCAGGTTCAAATGGGGATCGTTGGCCATGACCGCAACGCCGTCAGCCGATTTCTCCGGTCCGATCACCCAGCTGTTACTGCCCAGGGCGGGCAGGGGGGCAATCGATTCCAGATCGCCGGCGGCGAGAAGTCCCCGGAGGTTTTCGACAGCGCGGGCTCCCGCCCTCTCCCCGCTCCAGACAGGGATGGTCTCCCAATCATCATAGGGAGGCAACAGCTCCTCGAAAAGAGCTGCCGGCAGCGCCTCCTGCAGCGCCAGGCGGGTGGCTTCGATGCGCCAGTTTTCGCCCAGGTTGTACGAAAGCAAAACGGCCATTCCGGCGCTATCCTCCGCTGTCCAGGGCTCCGGGTCGATCCCCAGCAGGCGCATCTCCGGCGGCAGGGGGCCTTCTTCCATAAAGGCGTTCACGCCGGTGGCATAGGCCTCTAAAAAGCGCCGCCCCTCGGCGGAGGTTTTTTCTAGGACCTGCCTGGCTATTCGTTTCAGCCCGAAAGTGCGCAGCAAGATATCGGTCTCCAGCATGGAGCCGCCAATAAGCTCGCTCAGGCGTCCCTGCACGAAGCGCCGGTGCGTCTCCATCTGCCAGAGACGCTCCCGGGCCTGCAGATAACCCTGGGCGAAAAGCAGATCGTCCATGGTGGAGGCATAGATATGAGGAACCCCCCGGTCGTCATGGTAAACAGTTACTTTTTTTTGGAGCCGGTGATCGCTAAGAACGCCGGCATGCTGCGGCACCGCCCGGCGCAGGACGGTGTAACCGCCGGCGGCCACCGCCAGGAGGAGAACAACCGCTGCCAGGCCGATAACGAGGATGATCTTTTTAATGCGGGCCATGATTTACTCTCCTTTCAAAGGTCACAGGGTCACAGCTCTGCCCCTCTGTGGATTTTTTTATCTGCTTCGCTGCACCGCAGTGCAGTCTGCCTAAGCGATTAATTATTGGCACTAATGTTTATTAATTCTACCTTATCCCTCGAATATCCTTTGAAGGGAGATCGTTAGGCCCTCCGGGGCTCACTTTGCCGGCGGGGCCTTGATCATGATTGCACCGGGCGCAGGTGGAAGAAGCTGTCGCTGTTGACAGAAATGTATGTTTAGAGGTAATATTGAATAAATAACGCGGTGGTTTAACGCGTAATTTTATATATCCCTGTTTTTTCATACCAGGAGGTGTAAAAAGAGATGTCCAGATTTGGCCCTGATTATTCCGTTCACGGTGATCAGGAAGTTGCCTACCGCAAAGTGGGGCACCGCCGTCTGTTTACCGATCCCGATGCCGACAGCGCCCGGGAGCATTTCCGCAGCAAGTCGCGTAAGCTGGTCAGCAAGGTGACGACGGCAAAAAAAGCGGTCTCGCGGCTGCTAAAGGATGGTGATTATCTCGCCGTAGGCGGTTTTGGGAGCAATCGTATCCCCACCGCCCTGCTCCACGAGATCGTTCGCCAGGGCAAAAACAATCTCGGTTTCTCCGGCCATACCGCCACCCACGATCTGCAGATACTGGCTGGCGGAAAATGCATCAACCGCTGCGATATCGCCTACGTCATCGGCCTGGAGGCCCGGGGCCTCTCCCCCATCTCGCGCAAAGCCTTTGAAGAGGGCGAGATCGAGGCCACCGAGTGGACCAACGCCGCCCTGGCCTGGCGCTACAAGGCTGCGTCGATGGGGATCTCCTTCATCCCCACCCGCAATATGTTCGGCACCGATACGCTCAAGTACAGCGCCGCCGTGCAGCTGCCCTGCCCCTACACCGGTAAAAACTATATCGCCCTGCCCGCCCTTTATCCCGATCTGGCGATTATCCATGTGCACCGCTGCGATGTCTACGGAAACGCCCAGATCGACGGAATCACCATCTCCGATCTGGAGCTGGCCCGGGCCGCCAAAAGGCTGATCATCTCCACCGAAAGACTGGTTCCCGAGAGCACTATCCGCCAGAGGCCCGAAAGCACGGGGATCCCCTTTTACCTGGTCGATGCGGTCATCGAGATCCCCTACGGGGCCTATCCGGCCAATATGGCCTACGAATACTTCAGCGACGAAGAGCATCTGGGGAGGTGGCTGGAGGTGGAGAGAGATGAGGAGCAGTTTCGCTCCTTCCTGCAGAAAAATATCTACGACGTCGATAACCACTGGGAATATATCACTTTGAACGGCGGCCTGGAGCGGATGCAGCAGCTGCGGGCCGAAGAACTGGTCTATCGCCAGAAGATGACGGAGCACAATCCCGGCAGGGGTTAAATTTAAGGAGGTGTCTTGGCTTTGGCCGAATACAATCGCATGGAATTGATGATCTGCCTGGCGGCGCGCTATCTGGAAGACGGCAGTACCGTCGTGGTAGGTACCGGCGCACCCTGTGCGGCGGCGATGCTGGCTCAGCGCACAGTGGCGCCCAATATCATGATCCTGTTTGAAGCCGGGGGAATCGGCCCCCTGCTGCCGTCGATGCCGATATCGGTGGGGGATTCCCGCACCTTCTACCGCGCCTTCGCCGCCAGCACCATGTCCGAGATCATGAGCACCTGCCAGCGCGGCATGGTGGACTACACTTTTCTTGGCGGAGCGCAGATCGACATGTACGGCAATATCAACTCCACCCTCATCGGTGAAGACTACGATCGCCCCCGGGTGCGCTTTCCAGGGAGCGGCGGTGCCAATGATCTCGCTTCCTTCTGCTGGCGCATCATGATGATCACCCCCCAGAACAGGATGAGGTTCACCAACAAGATCGATTTTATCACCAGCCCCGGCTACCTCACCGGCAGGGGCGCCCGCGAGAAGGCTGGATTACCTGCGGACTGCGGTCCGCATAAAATTATCACCGATCTGGTGGTGATGGGTTTTGAGGAAGAGAGCAAGCGGATGCAGGTGGAGTCGATCCATCCGGGGATCACCCGGGAAGATATTATCGAGAATACCGACTTTGAGCTTCTCTGGGCCCCGGAGATAGAGAACAGCGCTCCCCCAACGGACGAGGAGCTGGAGATCCTGCGCAGGGATGTCGATCCGCTGCGTTATATCATCGGGCGCGCCTGATCCAAAAGCAGCATAAAAAAAGAGACCTCGCTTGACGGGACGGCCCGCGGCCGTGCTCCCGGTGAGAGGGGTCTCATTTTTACACCGCGACGGTAGCGCCTAGAGGCAGAGGATCTCCTCGATGGAGAGATGCTCCACTTTTACCGGATCGATCCCCTTCAGCCGGGCCGCCAGCTCCTTGGCGGGGATCTCATCGAATGTCCTGATCACCCTAAAATCGCGCTCCTCCAACCACCGGAAAAACCTCCAGGCGAGGCAATCGCGGCAGAGCTCCTTTTTCTTCTCCAGATAGGCATCCCCTTCCAGCGCAGCCAGCTCCCCATGACGGGGGCAATCGATATCGATACAGAAAGTGCCGGGCCTGTATTTTTCGGTCATCTCCTGTCCTCCTGAGCATGAAAGATTTAGTTTGTCTGAGGCAATTATAGCAATCTTCCCTTTTGGGTGTCAACTGTATTGACAGACGCCAAAGCGCTGATGCGCCCCGTACAAAGGGAGCTGCGCTGCCCCTGGGAGGCGCAGCGCAGCCGTCGTGCTTCTACCCGGACCCTTATTTTTTTGAGCGAGCGAGAGAGCGGGCCATCCGCTCCAGCTTGAAGATGGTGGTGAATTCACTGTTTTTACTGATCCAGAGATCGCGCTTCATGATCGCCTGGGTCAGCGAACCGCGGTAACCGAGGCCGTCCAAGAGCACGCCCAGGTCGGGGCTGACGATGGTGAAATCCGGCTCGGCCGCTTCGCCGGGTTTGATCGCCAGGCGGTCATCGGCGATCTCCAGGATAAAGGCGCCGCCGGTGGTTTTGATCTGGATCGTCCGCTGCCAATCGGCGATATCCTGGCGGGCTCTGGCGCAATCGTTGAGCTCGGCTGCAAGCGCCTCGAGCTCTTTGAGGAGTTCATCGAAGTGGGCCCTGTTCTCCGCCGTCACTCCGGGCAGCTGCGGCTCCGCCGCCCTCTCCCAATCTATCTCCGAGGAGAGCAGCCCTTTTTTGGACACCTGCGCTTCGGTAAGCTCGGCGGCGGGGACACAGAAGATATCGGTAATGTCCCCGATGCGCTCATCCTGAAAGACTACCTTCATCTCCGTACCCCTGTTGATCAGGCCCGGCACGAGGATCCCCCGGGTAGTGTAGCAGTTGATGCTCAGCGCCGTGTCGGCGCCCTCGAGCAGGATCCGGCCCCGGCCGAAGGGAACCTGCTTCTGAAAAAGGGAGTTGGCAAAATAGGTGATCGGCGGGGTGGCGATCATTGTGCCGGTATCGGCCATCTCGATCGTCTCCGTGGGAGCAAAATTGCATTCGGGGCAGCGCAGGGCAAAGGGGGGCACCCGAACGATGCCGCAGCTGGTGCAGCGACAGCCGAGGATCTTCTTCTCATCGCGCAGCGCCAGGAAAAACTCGCTGAATTCGCCCATGGAGCGCTGGTAGAAGGTAAACATGGCATCATTCATCACCAGATAATCCTTCCCCTCGATGGAGACTGTATAGCCCCCCTCGTCGGGCACCGCTTCCGGTGGAATTACTTTTTTACTCATCTATTTTCACCTCCGGTTATTTGAAACCCAGCTCCTACTCGCATTCGATGATCATGACCGCGCCGTACTGGGCCACGGTGCTGCCGGTGCCGTGTACCAGCCCTGTCTTCAGCTTGCGGCGAATCAGCTCATTGCGGGCCGACCAGGCAGACATGATATTGCTGGCGCCCACGGCGTGTCCCGAGTAGATCAGCCCGCCGCAGGGGTTGAGCAGGAATTCGCCGCCCGGCAGGATCAGGCCCTCTTCAATGAGGTTATCGGCCCGGCCGCGCGGTACAAAACCCATCTCGGCCATGGTGATCTCGAGCTGGTGAACAAAGGCGTCGTGGACCTCGACGACGTCGACCGCTTTGAGCGGATCGGTAATACCGGCCATCTCGTAGGCGCGGTAGGCGGCGAGGTGGTGGGAGATGATCCGGTTCATGATCTTATGATTCTTGCCGGCGAAGGAATGCTCGTTGGCCTCGCCGAGGCCGGTGATCCAGACCACCGGCTGCCCGGTGCGGCGCGAGATCGCTTTGGCGGTCTCCTCCTCGGCAAGCACCAGCGCCGCCGCACCCTCGGTGTAGACACAGATCTCCAGCTCCTTAAAGGGGTAGACGACGGTGCGGGAGTTGAGCACCTCTTCGGGGGTAACCTGGTCGAACTGGCGCTGGGCATACTCGTTTGTGCGCGCCTGCTCGCTCAAAAGCGACGAGATCTTTGCGGTAACCTCGGGCTTGAGGTCGTCGGGAAACTCATCCATGTAGGCGAGAACCACCTCGGCATAGCTGTCCGCTGCGGTCCAACCCAGCTTCTGCTCGTAGAAGCTGTCCCCCGACCAGCCGATGGTCTTGATCACCTCGGGGGTGGCGGACATGCTCATGAAGTCGAAGCAGTCGGTAGCCTTCTCCACGCCCAGGACCAGGGCGGTCTTGAAACGGCCCGCTGCGAGATAGGCATGCGCCGCCGACATGGTATAGGCTCCGGTAGCTCCGCCGTTGCTCACCCGCATGCCGAACTTGTTCTGCAGCCCGATGATCCCCTGGAGGGGATGCTCGGGGATGCAGGTGCGCTGAAAGATATCGTTGTAGATCCCATAGAAGGCGGCATCCACCTCGGCGGGCTCCATCCCCGCATCGGCCAGGGCATCTGCGGTAGCCATCTGGGAGAGCTCATAATAAGTTTTTTCATGCCATTTTGTCCGGAAGGGCGTCACCGCCGCCCC
>DUVX01000100.1 GCA_012840855.1 Bacillota bacterium
AGCAGTTTAAAGCGTCCGCCATATCTCCGCTTGAAGTAAGCTTCGCTGTCCCCCTGGCTGGTATCCACACAATAGCTGAAGAAATAGACCCTGACCGCAGGCCTGCTTTCCAGAACATGCTCCGCCATAAAACGGGCATTGCCGACAAGCCCCAGATGGGAGGCGACCACCCAGAGATCCTTCCTTTTGGGAACAGCTAGGTCGGGAAGGGCCAGGAGCCAGGTGAATAGCAGATGGAAAAGGTATCTAAGACAAGCTTTAAGTTTTTCCATCATCGCTACCCCCCCGCTCTGCGCTTTTCAGGATTTTAAAGCCGCGGCCCACCGCCTCCCTGTACAAGTTTACCTCAATTGAGCTGACCCGGGCCCGGGGAGGGCCGCTCCAGGCCAAGCGCACCAGATCTTCAAGGTCAAAGGCCCGCCCCTTTACCACGGCTTCAACGGTACCATCGAAGCGATTGCGCACCCAGCCCGCCAGGCCTTTTTCGCGGGCCTCTCTTTGCAGCCACCGGCGATAGAATACACGCTGCACTTTTCCGGATATGATCAGGTGGACTGCCCTGACATTGCCGCCGGGCAGCCAGGAGAGCCAGCGCCTCAGGCGCGAGCCGCCAAAAAGGTCCACCGTTTCGTCGCCATCCCCCTGGTCGAGCTGCCCGCTGTACAGAATATCGATAGCGTTTTTGCTGTGCGCCGCCATAACCCTGCCCGCTTCTGTTTGACCCAGAGGCTGCAGGTGAGCCGCTGAATAAAGCAGACCCCGGGTTGGCTGTTCCCTTCGAGAAGTAGCGGCCCCTTTTCCGTAATGATCACATCCCACCCGACAACCAGGTGCTGGAGGAAAAAGCGGTGGGCCCGCAAAACCAGTTCAAGGGTTTCTTTCCAGTACGGAATGCAGTGCCCTTCAATCCGAAAGCCGTTATCTAAAGAGAGTAGCCGGCGGCTTATCTGCTCCGATCCGCCGGTAGCGGCCGGGCCGAGCACTCCTGTCTCCATATCGATGGGGGCCACTGCGCCGCCGGCGCTGGCGTTGTCGACAATCGCCCCCGGGCTGATAGAAAATCTGAGCATGGCGCGATCGGCCCTGTTTGTGCCGTCTAGATCGGTATAGGTGATGATCCGTACAGTGGGAGTAGCCTGTATGCGAAAGCGCTCCAGGGCGGGGTGAGGTAGCACCAGGGGCTGGACCAGGAATGATTTGTAACGATGCCGCCGGGCCAGGGCGGTGAGCCTGCTTTTTAGCGCCTCTGCAGTGAGGGCCTTCCCCTCAGGGTTAACATAACCCTGCGCCCCTTTCCAAAACCAGAGCGCTGCGCCTCTCCCCCGGTTATCCAGGTTGGGCTTGCAGAAGATATCTTCTTCGGGAAGCTCTCCGGGGCGGCCGGGATCCTGGCGGAGATCAGAGATGGTGCCATCGCCCCTGAACTGCATCAGCACGGGGACTGCGCTTAATCCCTTTTCGCGGCAAAATTTATAAAAATCAAGTTTTCGGCCCAGCAAACAGATCTCATCCTCCCGGTGCAGGTATCTGCCGTAGGAGCCGAGCAGCCGGTAGACGCCAGCTTTCAACGTCTTTTCAACAAAAAAATGACGGGCTCTCTTGAGGCCATCATCCTGATAAAATTCCTGGAGGTAGTAATTTTCAGAGTCAATTGAGAAAAAGAAGGAAAGGTAAAGCTGCTCCAGGCGCTGCCGCCACAGCGTTTTGCCGGAGGCAGATGCTGCTGCCGGGCCGAGTTTACCGCTCCATGCCCTGATATCCCGGGCAATGCGCAGCGGGCTCAGGAGAAACCCTTTAAACACAGAGAGGTGATCCCTTACCGAGCGGCATTGCCGCCAGTAATGCAAGACATAGGCGCGATGGATGCTGTCGGCGACATTGCGGGGGCGGCGGAGCAATCCGAAAATGAGCAGGTTAGGTAGCGTGTGCGGTTCAATCCTCTTTTTCTTTGTTCTGGCCCGTGGGGCTTTCATGGCTAGGCTCCCTTTAGTGTAGTGGAGAAGTGAAAACCCTAAAATCCCCCATCTTATCCCCCCTAAAAGGGGGCGGATACGGCAGCTCAGGCAAGGATATGTTTCTGGATGGCCCGCCACAGCCTTTCTGAGGATCTGCCGTCGCGGTATTTAAAAAACTTGCCAGCCAGCGCTTTGCGCTGTTCTTTGTACTCATCACTGCCTTCAACCAAATGTTTGTAAATTTCACGCTCCAACTCATCCTGATTATAACACTTTGGACCCGGTGTGATCGCGTCGTAATCGAGCAACAGCTCCCGCTCATTATCGATATAGGCCTCGCCGTCGTAGGGGAAGAAGATAACAGGCCGGTCGAGGATCAGGAAGTCCAAGTAGATGGAAGAGTAATCAGTGACCAGCAGCTCTGTCCGGGTAAGCAGGGGATAGACGTCATCGTACTGGTTGTACTCCAGCACATTGCTCAGATCGCCCGCATCGAGGTGACAGTCATGTTTGTAGTGAAGCTTGATCACAAAGACAACACCCTGTTCCCGGCAAAAGCGGTTCAGCTTTTCGAGGGCAAGCTGATCAAAGGTATGATTATACATCCGCCAGGTAGGTGTGTAGGTGACAATTTTTAGCCCTTGCTCCTGCAGGCGAATACATTTTCTGATCGTCTTGCTGTCGCTGCCCAGATCATCGGCCGGAACAGCTTGCTGGAAAAAGATATCGTTGCGGGGCAAACCGTTTACGAGTAGTTTGCCATATCGAAAAGCTTTGCTTCTCACTCGCACCTGGTATTCGGAGCTAAGCGTTAGCAGGTGGTAGTAGATATAGTCCTTCCTGAATCGCCGCCTGAATCTGCTCAGTTTCTTGATCGAGGGCTTGAGCAACCCGATTGTTTTAAAACCGGTGCCGTGCCAGAGCTGCACTTTTTTTGTATTGTAGAGAATGAAAAATTTCAGGTTGCCGGCCCATTCGTTGCCGTCGACGATAAGGTAGGGTGTACGCAGCATCCTGAAAAAGGTACTGACGCGGGGATAGTACCAGGCCTTAAAACCTTTTTTTTTCAGCTTCCGGTAGATATCTTTTTTTTCGGTAAGATAGATAAACTCAAGGTCTTCCCCTAAGCTGTTTAGATAGAGAAAGAAATGCTTGAGATTACCCTCAAAGTCGCCAAACCGGCTGGCAAAAACTACATATTTTTTATTTTTAGGCATGAGATAGGAAAGCGGTATAAAAAGGAGGTAGCCGACCAGGTAAAGCGGTCTTTTCAGGATTGCCCTGAGTAGCAGAATAAGTTTTCTAGACATTTTGTTATTGATCACCATCAGCTCTATCATAGATGTTATCATGAGTTGAGCGGATCATTTCTCTTGCCCTTTTTAGTATCCTGACGATGAAACGGGTGCAGCTGTTATCGGGAACACTGATGCTGTATCTTTTGTATCTGGAGACCGGGGGAAGACGATCAACCCTTTGCTGCGAAGGTAGCTCGAAAAAGGCTTTATACTTTGTGGGTTTAGTTAAAACCGCTTCCTCCACCTTTTTTAATAAAAGCTGTTCAAGATCCCTTATATCCGCCAGAGGGTTCAGCCGCTCCCCTGCTGCCTTAACTCTTTCAGATGCACGGCGGTAGTAGTCCGGGTCGCTTAGCTTTTCCAATTCCCCCACCCAACTTTTCACCTGCATAT
>DUVX01000101.1 GCA_012840855.1 Bacillota bacterium
CCTGGTGGCGCCTCAGCGCCACTGATGCTGGGTTCCATATCGGCACCCTCATGTCGATCCGGGTGCTGCTGCTTTTTCTGGTGACGACAATCCTTACCCTGACCACCTCCACCGTCGAGCTCACCGACGGTACCGAAGCGCTGCTGAGGCCCCTTCAGAGATTCGGCATACCCGCGCAAGAGCTGGCCCTGACCATGGTCATCGCCCTGCGTTTCGTCCCCACGCTGGCTGAGGAGGCGGAGAAGATCATCAAGGCGCAGATGGCGCGCGGCGTCGACTTCAATAGCGGCAACTTTATCCAGAAGATTATAAAACTCTTCCCCGTGCTGCTACCCCTTTTTATCAACGCCTTCAGGCGGGCCGATGAGCTGATCACAGCGATGGAATCGCGCTGTTATACGGGGGGAGCGGGAAGAACAAAGATGAAGGTGCTTCATCTGAGCAAGAACGATTACTATTCCTGGGGCGTTTTATTGGCTTTCGCGGCGATGCAGGTGGCCCTGATCGTCAAGCTGCTTCCACCCTACTGAGCCATTCCGCGATATCTTGCTACCCTATAATAGTAGGGTCGGGCATTGCCCGACCCTTACAGAAAGTTTAATCCCCATCAAACGTAACTATAGCCTAGGCTTTATTTGAAGAACCGAATAGGCGAATTTTTTCGCGTATGATGGCTGTGGCAGCCTCGCGGGCTGGCTTCAAGACATTGCGCGGATCGATCTCATCGGGATGAGCCGGCAGGTATTCGCGAATAGCACCGACAAATTTTTCCCGGATGTTCGTATCGATATTGAATTTGCTTACGCCCAGCTGCGCCGCCTTACGGATATCCTCATCGGCAACGCCCGAAGAACCGTGCAGCACGATGGGGCAGGGTACGATCTCCCGGATCTCTTTTAGCCTTGCAAAATCGAGGCGGGGCGCCCCTTTGTAGCGACCGTGGGCCGTCCCGATAGAGATCGCCAGCGCATCTACACCGGTCTGCTCGACGAAATAGCGCGCTTCTGCGGGGTCGGTAAAGAAGGCTTCGGCCTCGCTGACGCTGATATCATCCTCGGTCCCGCCGATCCTGCCCAGCTCTCCTTCCACGGTAACACCAACAGCATGGGCCACCTCGACTACTTTTTTGGTCAGCGCTATGTTCTCTTCCAGGGGATATTGCGATCCATCGATCATGACGGAGGAGAAACCGCTACGGATACACTGCACCGCTTGCTCGAAACTGGTCCCGTGATCCAGATGCAGCACTACCGGCACGGAGACGCTGTGGGCTGCAAGATTGACCAGGCCGACAATATACTGCAGCCCGGCATAGCGGATCGCCCCCTGGCTGGCCTGTATAATTACCGGTGCCTTTTCCTCTTCTGCCGCCCCGGCGATGGCCTGGACGATCTCCATATTGTTGCAGTTAAAAGCCCCGACAGCATAACCCTCGTTGCTGGCCTTGCCTAAAACCTCATTTAATGACACTAGCGGCATCGCGATCAAGCTCCCTTCTCAGTTCTGGAATTTTGAAATCCTGAAAATGGATGAAATCAGGCAGTCCGTCTTTAATCACCGGGCTTACCTCACCAGCAATGAGGGGACGGGCATAGTCCAGAAATTCGTCCTCCACATAGCTGCCCGTCGCCGAGATCCAATCCAGGGGCACCTTTTTCTCCACGTTGGCCACAGCCGAAAGATCGACAGTGCCGGTGGTGCAGCGGTAAGTACCGGCGCTCTCGTCCCGGAGCAGGGTGATCATGATATCTGTTTCACCCTGTAGCGCTGCCCTCACGGCAGCGCTGCCGACCAGGTAAGCTTCATCAGCATCGGTCCGGGAGGCAAAATGTGCCGCCGCCCGCTGCAGCGTCCCCAGGGAGATACCTCTCACATTGAGGTGGAGCTCTTCTTCAATGATCCCCTTCAGAGTATCGGCCAGACCGCCCAGGCGAACATGTCCAAAAGGATCTTTCCCCCGGCCTTTGAAGACATAACCGCTGTCTGGATAGCGGATACCCTCGGAGGCGACAACATAGGCAAACCGGTATTCGCGATATACCTCGGAAACTTGTTCGAGAAATTTCTCCCGCTCAAAGGGCACCTCTGGCAGGTAGATCAGATGCGGCGCATCGCACTCCTCCCTTTTAGCCAAGGCGGAGGCGGCGGTAAGCCAGCCCGCATTTCTGCCCATCGCCTCGAGGACCACGATACGATTGCTGGTGATGAGACCCTTCAGGTCTAGACCGGTCTCCCGCACAGTAGCTGCCAGGAATTTTGCGGCGCTGCCGTAACCGGGGGTGTGATCGGTCTCGGGAAGATCGTTGTCAATGGTCTTGGGAATTCCGATAACCCGCATCTCGTAATTTACCTTGTCAGCAAAGCGATTGATCTTGTCGGCTGTATCCATGGAGTCATTGCCGCCGATAAAGAAGAAGTAGCGGATCCCGTGCTTTTTGAAGGCATCGAGCAGACGGGAAAAATCCTCTTCCCGGTCAAGCTTGTAACGGCAAGATCCCAGGGCCACCCCGGGAGTGTAGCGCAGACCTTCGATAATATGGGAGGGCTGCCTGGATAGATCGAGCATATGCTCCTCCATAACCCCCCTTATGCCGAAAAGGGCGCCGTAAAGTGTGCCCGGTGGATCACCCTTTAGCCATTCCTGAATTACTCCGCAAACGCTGTTGTTGATCACAGCGGTAGGGCCGCCCGATTGGGCGACAACAGCGTTCCCCTGCAATTTCATCAAACTCACTCCTTTTATATCTAGCGGCGGGCCGGGTCGTCAGGCGCCGATCGCATGACTAGTTTTATCTAGGTTGCCCCGAAAACTTATCTATAGGCGCCGACCCGGTTCCCTTTTATTTCTACGAGAAGACCGATACAACTTTTTACAGCCTTCTCCGGCGCCATCAATTTTTTCCGGGCTTGTCCCGCTCCCCGGAGCAGTCACCGTCCGCTTAATTATCTTCATTGACCGGGATCGCCCGGCGAGCCAGTTCATCGCAACGCTCGTTATAAAGATCGCCGCTGTGCCCCTTCACCTTGATCCATTCCACCCTATGCTTTGCATCCAGTTCAGCCAAGGCCAGCCAGAGATCCTGGTTCTGGACAGGCTTTTTGGCGGCGGTGCGCCACCCGTTGCGCTGCCACCGCGGGATCCAGCGGAGCCGAAAAGCGTTCACCAGGTAAGCGCTGTCGCTGTGCAGACGAACCCGGCTGGGCGCAGATAAGGCCCGTAAGGCTTCCACCGCCGCCCGCAGCTCCATACGCTGGTTCGTCGTATACGCTTCACCGCCCGAAATTTCTTTAATGACACCTTCTCCACCGTTACCGATGATCACGGCGCCCCAGCCCCCCGGCCCGGGGTTGCCGGAGCAGGCGCCGTCGGTATAGATTACTACCTCTGGCAAGTTCTCTCCCCCCTATTTAGCAAAATTACCGGCGCTCCCGGTAACTTTTAAAATGCGAATATAACCATCTTTTTCTTTCTCCACTATTATATGTGATGTCGTCCGGCGCGGTCAACATGGCCCAGAATCAGCGGCGGTTTTTTTACCGGTGAGGAGCCGATCTCGTAGGCCCCCCTGAGCAGACGGCCGGCCTCCATCGCCTCCCCCGACTCTGGGGAGCAGTTCAGATGAAGCATGGCCAGGGTTTCGCCGGGCTCAACGGGATCCCCTACCTTTTTTTGCAGGGTCACCCCTGCGGCGAAATCGATGGCTGCGCCGGCGGCCTCACGGCCCGCTCCGAGAATCATTGCCGCCCGGCCCACCGGCTCCGCCCGAAGGCGATGGACATAACCCTTCTCTGCAGCTTCAACGGGAACCGTAGCCGCGGCCTGGGGAAGCAGATCCGGATGATCTACCACCGCAGGATCGCCGCGTTGCTCGCGGATCATCTCCTTGAACTTATCCGCAGCCGCGCCACCGGTGATTCTCTCCTGCAGAATGGACCGGCCCCCCTCCGGCCGGGATATCCTGCCCGCCAGAAAGAGCATCCAGCCCCCCAGAAGAAGGCAAAGTTCCGTCAGATCGGCAGGGCCCCTCCCTTTCAGAGTCGCGATAGCCTCCTCTATCTCCAGGGCGTTGCCGACAGCCCGACCGAGCGGCTGCTCCATACTCGTAAGCACCGCCACCGTTTCGCGGCCCGCACCGCAGCCGATCTCGACCATCGCTTCCGCGAGGGTGAAAGCAGCGGCTGGCTCTTTCATGAAAGCACCGTCGCCCGTCTTCACATCCAGAACCAGGGCATCAGCCCCCGCCGCCAGTTTTTTGCTCATGATGCTGGCGGCGATGAGCGGCAGGCTCTCCACAGTAGCGGTAAGATCGCGCAGCGCATAGAGTTTCCTGTCCGCAGGGACCAGGCGCTCCGTCTGTCCCACCACAGCAACACCGGTTCTCTGCAGGGAGCGGATCATCTCATCCACAGAAAGGCCGCCCTGAAAGCCGGGGATGGCCTCTAGCTTGTCGAGGGTGCCTCCGGTATGGCCGAGGCCGCGGCCGGACATCTTTGCCACCGGCACACCGGCGGAGGCGACCAGTGGTGCCAGGACCAGGGTGGTGCTATCACCGACCCCACCGGTGCTGTGCTTATCCACCACCGTCCCCGGGATCCCGCTCAGCGAAACCATATCGCCCGAATTAGCCATGGCCAGGGTCAGGGCAAGCGTCTCCCGGGCGCTCATCCCCCGGAAATAGACGGCCATGGCAAA
Organism: Bacillota bacterium; assembly: GCA_012840855.1. Lineage (GTDB taxonomy): Bacteria > Bacillota > Dethiobacteria > DTU022 > DTU022 > JAAZPQ01. The sequence continues at coordinate 4,694 of DUVX01000101.1, forward strand.
AGCCGCAAGCTGGTAGTCGGGGACAGTTCCCGCCGTATAACCGGCAATAAGGTAATTGATCTCTTTGCGCGAAAGCTCGCCGCCGTTGCG
>DUVX01000102.1 GCA_012840855.1 Bacillota bacterium
AAAAAAAGATAACCGGTGCATAAGAGACAAAGGAGAAAGCGCGTTCAATTGCAGTCTGCCATTCCCGGCGGCTCTCTTTGCGATCTCCGATTAGATCCCACTTGTTTACGCCGATGACGAGACCCCGACCGGCCCGGTCGACATAGCCGGCCAGCCGCTGATCCTGCTCGGCTATCTTCTCTCGGGCATCGAGAAGCAGCAGGGTCACATCGGCACGCTCGATGGCCTTCAAAGCGCGAAGAACACTGTAATATTCCACCGCCTCTTTCACTTTACTTTTACGGCGAACGCCGGCGGTATCGATGAGCAGGTAGTCGCTGCCTTCGTAGCTGAAAGGGGTATCGATTGCATCGCGGGTCGTCCCCGGTGTTGAACTGACAATGACCCTTTCCCGCCCAAGAACGGTGTTGATCAGCTGCGATTTTCCCACATTGGGGCGGCCCACCACAGCCACCCCAATGGTCTCCTCGCCTGTAAGAAGCCCGGCCTGCTCGACGGGGAGAAGTTCGCAGATCTGGTCGAGCAGATCGCCGGTGCCGCGCCCGTGCGCTGCAGACAAGGGTACCGGATCGCCCATCCCCAGCCTATAAAACGAAGTAACCGTGTCTGCAGCACCGGGATGATCGACCTTGTTTACCACTGGGATAACGGGTTTGCCGCTGCGCCGCAAAAGATCGGCGATTTCCTGATCGAGCGGATTGAGTCCCTCCCTCCCATCGAGTATAAACAGGATCACCGCAGCCTCCTCGATGGCTGCCTCGGCCTGCCGGTGGACCTGGCGGAGCAGCGGATCGCTCCGTTTGAAGCCGAGCCCGCCGGTATCGACAACGATAAAACTTCTGTCCTGCCATTCGGCGGTGCCGTAGAGCCGATCCCTGGTTACTCCGGGGATCTTCTCTTCGATAGCCGTCCTGGCAGCGGTGAGTCGGTTGAAGAGAGTCGATTTTCCCACATTGGGCCTTCCGACGATGGCAACGATGCTGCTTTCCAACCGGGCCCCTCCTTTGCCGGTAAAGTATACCTTATTATGCCGATTCTTCAGCGCGCTGTCAAACGGGACTACAGGAGATAGGGCCCGGGATCTTTCTCGAAACTCTCGACGAGCTCAACGAAGCGATGATAGGCCCGGAGAATCCCCAGCCCTACCAGGGGGCGGCCGATGGCGATAAGGCCGAGGCGGCGCGAAAGAAAGCCGCCTAGGCGCACCGCTCCGGTGATCGTGGGGAAACAATCGATGACCGCCACGGCGTCATCTCTGTCATTATGCAACAGGAAGGTACGTCCCTGTTGTTGCATGGAGGTGAGACGGGTGAGGAGCGCTCTGATCTGCGCGCCCCAGCGGCCGCTGCCGAGGACGAAGACGGGGTTGTCCGACCGGTCACAGCCCACATAATATAGCGTGCCGATTTCGTTCCTGTCGACACGGTCGAAGTAGGGCAGAGCGAGCAAATCGCTCAACTGCGGCACCCGTCTGCGAGGCAGTCTTTTCAGGTAGATCGAAGCAGCTGCCACCGAGGTATGCGTTCCCCCGTAACATTGAAAAATAATGATCATCGCTTTTTTATCAGCTCAACCCTGAGCCTGGTCTGCTCCACCAGCGCTTTGATCTCTTTCCAGAAGGCTTCTTTAGGGCGAACTCCGGCATTTCCATCCGCGCCGCTCCACAAGGGAAGGGGACCGGCTGGCAAAAACAGTTCTTTCCCGCATCTGTCTTTCATAAGCCCAGCTAGGCTATTTAGCGTCCTCAGGAGCAGCGGCTGCGGCACTGCGGCACTCATCAGGTAAACGGTATCTCTTTCAGAAGTCCGTCCGAAGCGCTCGATCAAAAGGACCTCTTTCCCCGGGGGATTGTTTGCGCGCTGCCACCTCAGCGCCTGCGCCCAGGCCTGCCCCAGCGAGATGGCGGGATGGCAATGGTTGATCGCTGCCAGGAGCGCCGGAAAGGGACTGCACGTGCTGTAGTAAAAGATGAACATCAATGCTTGACCAGGATATAGACGCCGTTTTCCAGATCGTGAACGACCCCCTCGGTGATCCGAGCCATGTAGGTGGCGATGCGATCTTGCTCAATGCGGTCGCGGGCCACAAATACCGGGGCCCCGCCGCCGCTCACCAGGGAGGGGTCGAGGGTGATCACTGCCAGGATATATTTGCTGATCGATGCTTTCATCATCTCTTGTAGCCGCTCCTTTTCAGTCGGCGGCGCCGCGCCCCACTTTCGATTTCAGCGGACGGGCGCTGGAGCTTTCCAGCACCGGCACATTCTTTACCGCCGCTACAAGGCACTCTATATCTTTTTCCAGGGGCAGGATCAGCATGGCAATCCGCCCCGTATCCAGATCGCGCCTCAGGATAGGGGTAAACTCCGCTGTATCCACATCCCTGTAGATCCCGAGCTGCGTTGCAGCATCGTGAGCGATAGCCATCCGCTGGCCGCTGTTGGCCAGGATCTCGCGGGCGTTGTCATCGTTGGGTTCGATTACCACTCCCAGGCCGCGCTCCAGCACTGTCCGGCGCACCTCTTCGCGGGCCAGGTTCATGAAATGAATATCTTCGACAAATAGATTGGGCCCTTTAAAGGACAGCTCGGCGGGACGGACCCGTCCGATCTCGCCGATAACGGGGCCGTGCATCAGGCGCAGAGCGGCAAAAAGGGAGAGGACACCGGGGATAAGGCCGACGATAAAATCGGTGAAATAGCTCAACCCGCTTACTAAGAGAGCTATCAGCATCACCAGATAGTTTCTTGCCTCAAAAACGCGGGCGATGCCTTCTATATAGTCAGGGCCGCGCGCTACGAGGTTCGTCAGATCCAGCTTGCTCAGGGTCTCCCGCTCTATCTCACGGATATCCCGGAACTGCGTCGCCGCCAATGAGAGAAAGGTTACGGCGGTGAACTCCCTTTCCAGCAGCGCCGGTATGGCCAGCGCTCCGAGAAGCGCTGCAATGAGGCCCAGCGAAAGATGGGTTACGTAGCCGTGGGGGTAGGCCGGGTATTGGCGGTAATCGGAGCGCAACATCAGGCAGCGAGCTGCAAA
>DUVX01000103.1 GCA_012840855.1 Bacillota bacterium
ATGAAACTAACCTGGTACGGCCTGGCCTGTTTTTACCTGGAAGGGAAGGATGCCAGCGTGCTCATGGATCCTTTCGATGATACTGTAGGTTACGAAGTCCCTTATGTGGAAGCAGATCTGTGGACCTGCAGCCATGATCATTACGACCACAACCACGGTGCCTCAGTGCTGAACAGCGACGCCCTGAGTGCGGTGGATGGCCTCGATACGGGGACGATCAAAACGGCAGCTGTGAAGAGCTGGCATGATGACCAGCAGGGCGCCGTCTGGGGAGAAAATACAATCTGGGTGGTGACGCTGGAAGGGATGCGCATCGCCCACCTGGGCGATCTAGGACATCTGCTCACCCCGGAACACCTTGAGCAGATCGGCCCTGTTGATCTGCTGCTGGTCCCCACGGGGGGGATCTACACTATCGATGAGCGGGCGGCGGCCGGGGTGGTCCGGTCCATGGGAGCGAAGCTGGTGATCCCGATGCATTACCAGACCGATCATCTGCGCGGTTTTGAGCTGAATGAGGGGGTCGATGCTTTTATCGAAGAGCTAGAGCACTATCGTATCCAGCGTCATGACAGCAATTGCCTGGAGATAACCCCAGCGCTTCTGGAAGAACCCACCGTGGTGGTTCTAACATTTAAGTAGCCGATATGTATAGATGACAACAGGAGGAGATATCTTTTGGAGAACCGGGAAACAGCTTTAGACTCACTTGATAGTATTCACAGCAATGTAAAACTCAAGTTCGGCACGAAGCTAAGTTTTGCCATGGGCGATATCTATTCCGGCGGATTTTTCAATATCATCAATTTCTTCTACGCTATTTTTCTCACCGATGTGATGCGGATCAGCCCTGTTTGGGCAGGCCTCATCTTTACTGCCAGTAAGGTCTGGGATGCGATTACCGATCCGATGATGGGCGCCATCTCCGACCGGACCAGGAGCCGCTTCGGGCGCAGAAGGCCCTACTTCTTGATGGGCATTCCGCTCATCGTTCTCTCTTTTGCGATGATGTGGTATCCGCTGTCCACCGGCAGCGAGCTGGCGAAGGTGCTCTTCTTCGGTTTTGCCTACATGTTCAGCAATACCGTGGCCACCTTTGTCCAGATCCCCTTTCTATCAATGGCCGCCGAGATTTCGACGGACTACAACGAGAGAAATTCTATAAGCGGCATCCGCATGTTCGTCTCCGGCGCCTCTTCTCTCGTCTGCGCCGTTGTTCCCATGATCATCGTGAGCATGTACCAGGACGTTGCTCGCGGCCATTTCATTATGGGGATCGTCTTCGGCCTTTTTTTCGCCCTGCCCTGGCTGTTGGTGTTCCGGGTTAAAGAGCCCCCCATTTTTGCCGGAGCCGCAGCGGAAGAGACGCAAAAAACGGGGATGTTCAAGCTGATGGTGAATACGCTGAAGGTGAAGAGCTTCCGGTGGCTTCTCTATATGTATCTCGGCATCTTTGTGACCATGGATCTGATCTCCATGGTGGAGGCATATTTTTTGACCTATATCGTCGAGGCCCCCGAAATACTTTCCTATATTCTCGGGATCCTGCTGCTCTTTGAGGTGCTGACCATGCCCCTGGCGACACTGATAACTAACCGGACCAGCAAGGTTCAGGTGATCATCTGGGGCAGCATCGCCTGGGCACTCGCCTGCCTGGCCAACCTCTTTATCACCCCGGCTACTCCCCATGGCGTGCTTTACGCCATCGCCGCGGCCATCGGCGTGGCTATCGCCTTCCCCATTGTCGGGATCATCAGCATGTTTGGAGACGTCACCGATGTGGGCGAGCTCTACTACGGTACCCGCAACGAGGGCAGCTTTTTCGGTGTGCAGCAGTTTACCAGAAAATGCGCCTCCGCTGTTGCCAATGGGGTGACGCTGGGGGTGATCGGGCTGGTCGGTTTCATTAACCCCATTGAGGAGATCCGTAACGGCGTCGCTGTTTTGATCACCCAGGTGCAGCCTGACATTGTTTTGGGCGTTATCCGCAGTTTCATGTCCTTTACCGCGGTGTTGCTGCTGATCCCCACCGTAGTCTTCGCCCTTCTGTGGCAGTTGACCCCGGAACGCCATGCCCGGATGATCGACTATCTCGACAAGAAACGGGCTGGGCTGGCCGTTGACAGGGAGACAGAAGCGGAAATGCAGCACCTGCGGGAGAATGTGCTCTAGAGAAACAACCGTAGATCTTAATCTATCAAACAGAAGGAGAGAACTGTTAAATGAGTGGATCCTGTTTTCAGACGCACGGACTGCCGCTGGACCGGCGCAGCCCCTGGCCGAAGTTCCGGGCCAATGCCATGCAGAACGGCCGGATGGATCTTCAGCCGGAGCCCAATGAAAAAGACCCCTGGGTCTTTAAAACGAGGAAGGGTATTTTCAGCTCGCCTGTGGTCGATGGGTCGGGATGCGTCTATATCGGTTCGGCTGATCATATTTTTTACGCTCTCAATCCCGACGGCAGCGTTAAATGGACCCTGCCGGTAGACGAGATCATCGACTCGTCGGCCCTGCTCGATGATCGGGGGCGGCTCTATTTTGCTTCCGGCGATAGCCATCTCTACTGCGTTGATCGCGAGAGCGGCGCTTTGATCTGGCGTTTTCGAGCCCAGACCCTGCCGGAGGTAGAAGCGGAGTTCGGGATCAAGACCTACAATCTGACCTGGTTTGAGGGTAATACCGGTATCCTGCCCGGCGGCGATATCCTTGCGCCCAACGACAACTATATCGTCTACCGCCTGAATAGGGACACTGGGGAGAGGCGGCAGGCTTACCCGGCCAATGAGATGATCTGGTCGCTTCCCGCCGTGAACCCTGAAACGGGGCGCATCTTTTTCGGCACCTGCTTCATGCTCAATGAGAACCTTTTCTGCTACGACTACGAGACGGGAGAGAAGCTGTGGAGCGCGGGGGCCATGGGTTCAGTCTCTGCCTCACCGCTGCTGACCCCGGTGGGGGGCGTGCCGGCCGTCGTTGTGGGCTGCTTTGACGGCTATATCCGCGCTTATGCCCAGGAGGACGGCGCCCTTCTCTGGCAGACGGGCTTGCGCGATCATGTCTACGCCAGCCCGGCGCAGCTCTCCACGGGAGGGCTGATCCAGGCCTGCACCGATGGCACGGTCTACTGTCTCGACCCCGCCACGGGAGAGATCGAATGGACCTTCGATACCCTCGAGCCGATCCGCTCCTCTCCGGCGGTGGACGGCAGAGACCAGATCTATTTCGGCAACGGCGAGGGTAAGCTCTTCTGCCTGAACGCCGACGGCAGCTTGCGCTGGTGGTACCGCTGCATCACCGATCCCCGTAGCGACATGAACGCCTCCCCGGCGTTGGGCAAAGAGGGTGTCTATATTGCCGGGGAGAGCGGCGAGATCTTCTTTGTTCCCTACGATTACCCGCTTCGCGAAAAGAACGCATCCGATCCCCGCTGCAAGGCCGGCCCCAAAGGCGATCTCCCCGATGAGGGGGCGCACCTGATGTATACCGGCCCCTTCGGTGCGAAGGAGACGACAGCGCCGGAGGCGGTGGATTGCAACGCTCCCCTCGCCTTTTCGCTGATGATCCGAAAGGGCGGGCGCAGTGTGGCCGCGGTGCTCGATAAGGAAGATTTCTCCGCCCATGCGGATGATGGCTCTTGCTTTGAAGCGCATCTTTCCGCCGACGGCAGATTTGTGTGTATCCATCCGAAAGAAACCTGGCGCGGCGACGAAGAGGGCCGGCTCAACCTCAGGCTCTCGGGCTCATACAGGGTCAATCTGGAGCGGCAGGGGCTGCGCTTTTTCGGCGGTGAGAAGGGTGGGGAGATCGATCAGCGCTTCCAGTTCAAGCTGAACCCCGTTGCCGAACAACCCTTTCCCTTCCGGGCGCCGGAGGGCGGTTTAGGGGCCTCCACCGTGCTGGAACTGTGCCGCCAGGCGGTGCCGCTACCGACGATGATGCCCTCGCTCAACCAGATCGGCTTCGATTCGCTGCACTACCTTGCCGGTTTAGTGGAGAAAAGGGGCGACAGGGCCCTGGTGTGGGTGCTCTCCGGCAAGCTCAATGAGAAGGATGGGACCGTGACCTTCGATCCCGGTTCGGCGGTTCGCTATCCCCTGTTGCTCCGGGCCGATGACGGGCTCTTTACACTTTATAACTACGACGGCTTCAAGATCAATTTTGTCGGTTCCTGGGACATGCCCAATGTGAAGCATCGCATCGCCACTGTTTTGGATCAGGAAGGAAATTTCACTAAAGACGCCGCCTACGTCACCCTTTCCGATTGCGACAAGATCGAATTCTACGGTCCAGGCCTGAAGATGATGGGCCTGAGCGACTACGAGACGGGGTTGATGTGCGCCTTTGGCGGCATGACGATTAAACGCTGGGGTGAGCTCTCTCCCCCTGGAGGCCTCGGCGAGGTTCGCATCGAGGCTACCGCCGGCGGCGTCAGGGCGGTCATTGAAGGGAGCGCGCTTCTTGCGAAGGATCATATCTACAGCCTGCTGTTGACAGATCCGGCGGGCCATCCCCTGCCGCTCTACTATACCCGCAATACGCAGGTGACGGCCGCGGCGGACGGCACGCTAAGGGAAATCAGCCTCAGTTTCGATGAGGATGAAACAGTGCAGGGTGAGATCACGGTGCGCCTGATGGTCGATACCTACCCGGCATACAAAGCTGTACTCACTATCTAGTGCAGTTAAAGCATGGGCAGCCGCAGTTGCGGTTACTGCGGATGCCTTAATTCCTACTTGCGAGATCCCGCTCAGTATCTGTAGGGAATTATGGGTGAGGAGGGAAGCAGAGTGAGACACAGGATGGCAAATATATTTGCACAGCGACGCATTATCGGCCAGCATTTGCTGCATACAGCATCTTTTCCACAAATGCAAATTATATTTCATGCAAAATTAATTGCTATTATGGAGCTGCCGCCGGGTGATTTCTGCCCCAATCCACCCTATTCATCTTCTGTAAAAGCAAATAATGGGCGAACCTGCATCAAATGTTGGTACGAATATTGCAATAATCAGGCGTAGAGGGGCGAAAGGATCTGGCAAATAGTTTGGATAGGTAGTAAAGGAGGCTTGAACGGGGCGTTGCTCGAAAATATCGGTCTATTTTTCAGTTATTTCTGGGAGATCAGGGCACAGGTGGCGGAGCTCACGCTGCAGCATCTCTGGCTTTCTCTTGCCGGTGTGCTGTTGGGGACTCTGACAGCGGTTCCGCTGGGTATATTCATTTCCCGGCGCCCTAAAATCAGCAGCTTCGTGATCGATCTGGCGGGAGCGCTCTATACAATACCTTCGTTAGCCATACTCGGTTTCATGCTCCCCTTTCTGGGGCTGGGCTGGCTGCCGACGATCACCGCTCTGACGATCTATTCATGGCTGCCGGTTTTGAGAAATACCTGTACCGGTATCGTCAATGTGGATCCGGCAGCAAAGGAAGCGGCCTTGGGAATGGGCGCCACCTCGAATCAGCTTTTATTCCGGGTGGAGCTACCGATGGCTTTTCCAGTAATTATGGCCGGCATAAGAACCGTTGCTGTTCTGACTGTAGGAATTACCACCATGGGTGCCCTTGTGGCGGCGGGAGGGCTGGGCTCACTGATCTTTACAGGCATCTCCATGATGGATAACCGCATGATCCTTGCGGGAACGATCCCGGTTTCAGCGCTGGCGGTTGCGCTGGACCAACTGTTGGGCTTTCTGGAGAACAAAGCCGGCGTCTGGACGGGGGTTCGCAGCTAAACCCTGCTAAAAATAAAAGGAGGTATGTTCAGTGTTGCAGAAACGTAAGTTCCTTTGCCTGTTACTCTGTGTCGCTCTCTTGGTTGCAATGCTGGTGACGGTTGGTTGTGGGGGGGACAAGCCGGAAGGAAAGGTGGTTATCTCCAGTAAGCAGTTTGCCGAGAGTCTCGTTCTGGCCCATATGGCGGCGATGCTGATCGAGCATGATACCGATCTTGAGGCCGATATCAGCAAGATCGGGATGGGCGCAACGGAGATGTTGCATCCAGCGCTGGTGGAGGGACAGATCGATATCTATCCCGAATATTCCGGTACAGCGTGGATGGTTGTCCTAGAGGGAGACGTGATCCATGATCGTCAGGAGATCTACGAAAAGACAAAAGAGGCCTACCAGGATCAATTCAAGGTAACCTGCCTGGAGCCCCTAGGATTCCAGAACACCTTTGCCATCGCCATGCCGGCGGAGGTTTCCGACGAGCTCAACATAAAAACTCTTTCTGATTTGGCTGAGCATCACGATCTAACCTTCGTCGGTGATTCCACCACCTTTACCCGGGCTGATGTTTATCTGGGCCTGCAGGAAACCTACGGTATCGATATGAAGCAGAAGGTTGTTGACACCGCCCTGTTCTACGATGCTCTTGCCGACGGGCACGGGCATGTGACCACCTGCTTCTCCACGGACGGCCGGCTGAAGGAGTACCAGTTTGTCGTTCTGGAAGATGACAAGAGCTTCTTCCCGCCGTACGATGCTCTCTATGTTGTTCGCAGTGAAATACTGGAGCAGTTCCCCGAGATAGAGGAGGCGCTCAAGCCGTTGTTCGGCTCCATCGACGAAGAGACGATGATCGATCTGAACTTTAAGGTGGAAGTGGAGAACCAGGATCCGGCTGATGTAGCCGAAGAATATCTGAAGTCGCGGGGGCTCATTTAACAGGAGGAGATCATCATGGTAGAGGCCATAGAAGTAGAGCTCCAGAGCGTGAGCAAATTCTATGGAGAGGACAAGGTAGTAGACGCGGTTAGCCTTCATGTTAACCAAGGTGAGATCTTTGTGCTCATCGGTCCTTCGGGATGCGGCAAAACTACTACTTTAAAGATGATCAACCAGCTCATTCCCCATACTTCAGGGCGGATCCTTGTTAGAGGTAAGGATGTGACGGAGCTCGACCCGGTCGAGCTCCGCCGCTCCATCGGTTATGTCATCCAGTATATTGGGTTATTGCCCCATCTAACGATCCGTGACAATATTACCTTTGTCCTGCAGCTGAAGAAATACAATAAGAAGATGCAGCGGGAAAGAGCAATGGAGCTCATCGAAACAGTGGGGCTGCCGGTTTCATATCTGGATCGCCATCCCCGGGAACTGAGCGGCGGCCAGCAACAGCGTGTCGGCGTAGCCCGTGCCCTGGCGGCGGATCCAGAAATCCTGTTGATGGACGAACCCTTTGGAGCGGTGGATCCGATCACCAGGGAGCAGCTTCAGCTCGAGCTGCTGCGCCTGCAGGAGACGATCAAAAAAACAATAATATTTGTAACCCATGATATGCAGGAAGCCTTTAAAGTGGGTGACCGCATTGGAATCATGCGCGGCGGCCGGCTGGTTACCATCGGCACGGCGATGGATATTGTCAGGGAAAGGGACGAATTTATCCGTAATTTTATCGGCCAGGGGGCTATCTTCAGCGCTCTCGATACGATCCCTGCGGCGCGGGCGATAATCGACGATCTGCCCATCGTCCAGGAGGGGGCTGCCCTTGATGATGATGTTCTCTCTTTAACGGGTGATTGGGAAAATATATTTATTGTGGATGGACAAAGACGCTGCCTCGGCTATATCTCGCTTTCAGAGATAAAAGGGCAAAGGAAGATAGACAGGGAGAAGGTCACGGCCTGTCCTCCCCCCTGCCGACCGGGCGATTCTCTGAAAAAAGTGATCGAGGAGATGCTCTGGGGCAACCGGGCCTGGCTGCCCGTTGTCTCGGAAGAGGGATATTTTCTTGGCATCGTATCTTTTCAGTCCTGTGCATCCCTGTTAGTCGGCTAGAGGAGGTATCGATCTTTTGTGAGAACCAACCCTTTATGGATGAATGTATGGAACTACCTTGTTTCCAAGGCCGACTTTTGGGGATCCATGCTCGCTTCTCACTTCATGCTGGTGGTCTGGTCCAGCTGCATCGTGATCATTCTCGGTGTGCCGCTGGGACTGCTAATTTCCCGTAACAAACGCCTCCGCGATGCGGTCCTCGGTGTTATCGGTGTTCTTTATACCATCCCCATACTGGCGCTTTTTGGATTTCTGATTCCGCTGATGGGGATCGGCCTGAAGCCGGCTCTGATAGCTCTATCGATCTATGGGATCATGCCGGTCATCCGCAACACCTGCGTCGGTATCGAGCAGGTTTCCGCCTCGTTTAAGGAGGCCGCTGACGGTATGGGTGCCAACAGGGCCCAGATCCTTTTCAGGGTGGAGCTGCCCCTGGCTTTCCCTGTTATTTTCGCCGGTATCCGCACCGCCATCGTCATGAGTTTTTCGGTGGCTACCTATGCCGTATTTATCGGCGCGGCGGGGATGGGGACGATCATCCTCATCGGTATGAGAACGTATAACGAAGGGATGCTTGTGTCGGGGACAGTCCTGCTGGCCTTAACTACGGTGCTGGTGGACCGCTTGCTGGGATGGCTAGAAAAGGGTGTACAGAAGAAATTTGGAATGGTAGAGCCTTGATTTGATTCAACCCCGACATAAGCGAGAGGGCCTGTAGATAGCTGCTGTGCCGGGTATCTATGATCTGGCGGAGGTTGGTGAAATGATTTTAAGCACGAGGCAGTTTGGCTTCAGTTACCCTGTGCAGGTAAAATACGGCTGCGGCCTTTCCAAAAGGATTCATGAGCAGGCGTCGCAGTTAAAAAAGCGCAGGGTCATTGTAGTCAGCGACCGGGGCATTGAAAAAGCCGGGCTGCTTGATCCGATTGTCGCCTCTCTAAACAGGGCTGCTGTGAGGGTAAGCCTCTTTACCGGAGTAGAATCGGATCCCGGTGGGGAGCTCTGCGACGAGGTGGCCGCCCTGGCCGGGGGAAACTGCGAGGATCTTTTCTTTGTAGCAGTGGGCGGGGGCAGTGTAATCGATACAGTCAAGGCGGCTGTAGTCACCGCTGCGCATGGCGGCAATACGCTTGATTACCAGCGGGGCGGCAGGGAGATCGTGAAATCCTGTCCACCCTACCTGGCCATACCGACCACTGCTGGGACCGGCGCCGAGGTGTCGCCCTATGCGGTTATCTCCGATCACAGCGCTCAAAAAAAAGTGGTCCTGGCATCGCCGCAGCTCTGGCCGCAATACGCGCTGCTGGATCCCGAACTAACCCTGGGCTTGCCGCGCAGGGTTACCGCGGAAACGGGGATGGACGCGCTGACCAACGCTATCGAGGCTTACACCTCCACGGATACGGATCCCTTTGCTCAGGCCATCGCCCTGAAGGGAGCGGCGATGATCGGCAAATGGTTGCGCAAGGCAGCGGCCCAGCCGCAAAATCTCGAGGCGAGATCGAATATGCTCGTGGCGAGCATGCTGGGAGGGCTCTCCTTTGACTATGCGGGACTGGGCGCGGTGCATGCCTGTAGCCATCCCCTGGGCGCACATTTCTCCCTCAGCCATGGGTTGGCCACCGCGCTGATGCTACCGGCAGTGATGGACTTTAACCGGAGCGCCTGCCCGGAGCTTTACAAAGATATAGCTTTGGCCCTGGGCGCCGATATCACCGGGATGGATCTGTTCGAAGCGGCCGGGGCTGCTGTGCGGGCCGTGCGGAACCTGATCCGGGATCTGGAGATGCCGCAGTCGCTCAGGGAATTGGGGATCCCCAAAGGTGAGCTTCCTCTTCTGGCGCGGGAGTCGATGCAGGAAAGGGCAAACCTTTGCACTAATCCCCGGGTTCCCGATGAAGCTCAGATGATCGCGATATTTCAACGCGCCTACGCTGGAGAGTGCCGCGTGAATAAGGGAAGGGAGATCTAGATGAGCCATTATCTGCTTGGCCATGTGGATGCACATGTGGGGGGGGAACCGCTGAGGCTAATTTTAAGGGGGCCCCAACTGAAGGGGAAGACCGTTCTTGAGAAAAGAGCATATATGATGCAGCATTACGACTTTATCAGGACGGCGGTGGTGCTGGAGCCCCGCGGACACGACGATATGTACGGCGCTGTCCTGACCGAACCTTCTGATCCCGCTGCCGATCTGGGGGTAATCTTTATCGACGGCGCTTTTTACAACAATATGTGTGGACATGGCGCTATCGCCATCGCCACGATCGCCGTGGAGATGGGGCTCGTTCCGGTGCGAGAGCCGCTGACCCGGGTCGTCTTGGAAACGGGGGCCGGTCTGGTGACGGTGGAGGTGGAGGTCAAAAACGGCTGCGCGCAGGATGCATTACTGCTGGGCACTCCCTCATTCCTTTACCGGCCGGATGTGAAAATTAGCGCTTACGGCAATAAGATCCGGGCTGATATCGTTTATGGTGGTAATTATTTTGCTATGGTCGATATGAGCCAGCTCGGTCTGAAGCATTCTAAGGAGTACCTCAACGAATTCATTTCGTACGGCCTAAAGATCAGGGAGGAGATAAACAGCGCTGTGGCAGTGGAGCACCCCGAGAACAAACATATCAATTATGTAGAGGATATTCTATTTGTCAATGAGCCTGACTTTAAGGGCGATACCTACAAAAGCCTGGTCGTCCTTGGCCATGCTCAGGTGGATCGTTCGCCTTGCGGCACCGGAACCTGTGCCAGGATGGCGGCGCTCCATGCCAGGGGGTTGCTCGCTAAGGGGGAGCCTTTCTATCATGAAAGCATAACTGGGGCGATCTTCGAGGGTCTTATTATCGATGAAATAAAGGTTGGCGATTACCCGGCCATCCTGCCCCAGGTTAAGGGAAGGGCTTTTATCACCGCCGTTGGCAATCTGATCATCGACCCCGTCGATACACTGCGCCATGGTTTTTCGCTGCGCTGATCCCGGGGGACCATCAATCAAGGGGGCGTGATTGCGGTGGGCATCGAGGATTTCTCCATGGATTTCTTTTCGCTGAAAGGTAAAAACGCCATTGTGACAGGCGGAAATACAGGACTGGGGTGGGCGTTTTCCCTGGCCCTGGCTAAAGCGGGAGCGAACCTGTTTATCCCGAGCATCAGGGACGGCGGCGAAGAGCTCGTCGGGTTGCTCAGAGCGGAGGGTGTAGAGGCGATATTCTTGAAAAGCGATCTCACCAGGCAGGGCGAGCCTGCCAGGGTAATCGGCGCCTGCGTGAAAGCTTTCGGCTCCGTCGATATCCTGGTCAACAGCGCCGGTCTTTGCATAAATGTTAAGGATGTGCTCTCCTTCGGCCGGGAACAGTGGGATCTGATGACGGCTATAAACTTTACCGTCCCCTTCGAGATGAGCCTGGAAGCGGCGCGGGTGATGACGAAACAGCGCAGCGGCAAGATCATCAATATCTGCTCCCTTTTTTCATTCCTAGGGGGGCGGTGGTCTCCCGCTTATGCCTCTACGAAACACGGGTTGGCCGGGCTGACTAAAGCCTATTGCGACGAACTGGCGTCGTACAATATTCAGGTAAACGGTATCGCTCCCGGTTATTACGCCACTGAGATAACCGCCGATACCCGGAAGGACCCCGCTGCTAACAGGAAAGTCCTCGATCATATCCCCGCAGATCGCTGGGGTGAGCCCCTCGATCTGATGGGCGCCGTGGTGTTCCTTGCCGGGCGCGCTTCCGACTATATCAACGGCCATATCTTGGCTGTGGATGGCGGTTACCTGGTCCGTTAAGAATAGTTCATCCCCCTTGCAGAAAGACGGTGAAAGGCGAAATGGGCAAAAAATATATCATCGGTGTGGACGGGGGCTCGCAGAGCACCAAGGTGGTAATCTTTGATCTGGAGGGCAATATAGTTTGCCAGGGGAGGCGGAACCTGAAACCGATGCATCTCCCCGCACCGGGGGTGGTGGAGCACCCCGGCGATGACCTCTGGGATTCGCTGAAGGCGGCGGGCCGGCAGGCGATGCAAAGATTCCCCGGGAATAGGGGGGACATTGTCGGGCTGGGCCTCTGCACCATCCGCTGCTGCCGCGCTCTGCTCAAAGAGGACGGCACCCTTGCTGCACCGGTGATCAGCTGGATGGACCTGCGGCTGTCGAGGCCCTATGAACACAAAGATCCGCAGGTCCGTTATGTCACCGCCACCACCGGCTATATCACTCACCGGCTTACGGGGGAGTTTAACGATACGGCGGCCAATTACGAGGGGCAGTGGCCTATTGATAAGGATACCTGGCGGTGGAGCGAAGATCCAAAAGTGTTGGCGCGGTACAACCTGCCGCGGGAGATGCTCTTCGAGTTGCTGCCTCCCGCCGCCATCGCCGGTTATGTCACCAAAGAAGCTGCTGCAGCGACGGGTTTCCCGGCGGGCATACCGGTGGTAACCACGGCCAATGACAAGGCTGTGGAAGCGCTGGGGGCGGGCTTGCTTCCCGGGCCCAGCGCCCTGATCTCGCTGGGCACCTATATTACGGCTATGGTGCAGGGGCAGGAAAACATTAAGGAGGCCGCCCATTTTTTTACCAACCTCGCTGCTGTGCCATATCAGTATCTTTACGAAAGCGGCGGCATCCGCCGGGGCATGTGGACGATCAGCTGGATAAAGGAGCTGCTGGGCGATGAGGTAGCGCTCAAGGCCGATGCGCGGGGGATCACTCCGGAAAACTACTTAAATGAGATCGCCTCAAAGGTCCCCGCTGGCAGTGAAGGGCTTATGACCGTGCTGGAATGGCTGGCGCCGCCGGAAAAACCCTACAAGAAAGGGCTGATGATCGGTTTTGATGCCCGCCATGGCGCTGCGCATATCTTCCGCTCCATCCTGGAGGGGATCGCCCTGACCATGAAAAATCATCTGGATGCCCTTTGCCGGGAGTTGAATCTGGATCTGGAGCGGATCATCATTTCCGGGGGCGGCTCCAGCGGCGATCTGTTCATGCAGATCTTTGCCGATGTATTTGGCCTCCCCGCTTTCCGAAACGTCGTCAACGACTCCGCCGGGCTGGGTTCGGCCCTCTGCGCCGCTCTGGCCCTGGGTCTGTATGGCGATTATCGGGAGGCCGTCGCCGGGATGGTCCGCGTGCGAGACGTTTTCGAGCCCTGCGAGGCTCACCATCAGCTCTACCGGCAGATGAATGAGCAAGTCTACCGGCACATTACCGGTTACACCGATGCTATTTTAAAAAGATCCCATTCTTTATTTGGTTGAGGCGAAGGGAAAGGAGTTTAATAATGTCACTGACAAGAGAACAGATTGTGGAGCAACTGGTTGGTATCCTGGGAGAGGATAACGTCGTTACCGATGAGGCGGTCCTGAGGCAGAGCAGCGTGGATCGTTTCAGGCGCTTCGAAGAGCTGCACGGCGTCTTTACCCAGCCGCTGCCCGCAGCTGTAGTCTATGTACACAGCACCGCAGAGGTGGCGGAGGTACTAAAATTCGCCCATAAAAACCTGATCAACGTGGTCCCCAGGACAGGGCAAACTGCCACCGAGGGGGGGCTGGAGACAGCTGTGGCCAACTCTATCGTCGTGGACGGCTCCCGGATGAATAAGATCATCAAGCTGGATACCTACAATATGCAGGCCACCTGTCAGTGCGGGACGCCTTTGCAGGTGCTGGAGGATCAGCTGAGGGCACTGGGTTACACAACGGGCCATTCTCCGCAGTCTAAACCGCTGGCCCAGCTCGGCGGCCTGGTAGCAACCCGGAGTATCGGTCAGTTTTCCACGCTCTATGGCGGCATCGAAGAGATGGTCGTAGGACTGGAGGCAGTCTTCCCCAACGGCCATATCGCCAGGATCAAAAATGTGCCCCGGCGAGCAGCGGGCCCCGATATTCGCCATGTTGTTATCGGCAACGAGGGAGCTCTTTGCTTTATTACCGAAGTGACGGTCAAGATCTACAAGTTCATGCCGGAGAATAATATCCTGCTGGGCTATACCCTCGATCGGATGAAGACAGGTTTCGAGATCCTGCGGCAGGTAATGGTCAACGGTTACCGCCCTTCGGTTGCCCGGCTTTATGACCCTGAAGATGCCGATTACCATTTTTCTCATTTCTCCGAGGGCAGATGTGTGCTCATCTTCATGGCCGAAGGGCCGAAAGCGATTGCTGAAGCTACCGCAGCTGCCATTAAGGAGATTGTAGCGCGTCATCCCGAATGCCAGGAGGTGGACAGCCGCTATATCCAGGTTTGGTTTGACAATCTCAACTGGGACGCCTCCGACGTGGCCGAGGAGCGGGCGGAGATCCTGGAGACAAAAAATATCGGCAACACCACCGAAATTTCAGCCGACTGGGAAAAGATCAACGTGATTTACGAAGCCTGCGTGGAGCGTATTCGCCGCGAGGTTCCCGACATGACTCTCGTGGGCGGTCACTCTTCGCACAGCTATATCAACGGTACCAACCTTTACTTCGTTCATTATTACAACGTCGTCGATTGCAAACCGGAAGAGGAGCTGACCAAGTACCACCTGCCGATCAAGACAATCATCGTCGAGGAGACGCTCAAAGCGGGAGGGGCCATCTGCCACCACCATGGGGTGGGCAAATACCGCACCCCCTGGATCGATCAGGAGCATGGCTCGGCTTACTATATCCTGGAGACGCTGAAACGGGCTTTTGATCCCCGTGGCATCATGAACAAGGGCACCATTTTCAAGGGATGATCGCCATGAACATCCTGGTTTGCTTCAAGGTAACGCCCGATCTGGATCAGCTCCCCCCTGATGGATGGGAGGTCGATCGCGCTGCTTTGACGGTGGAAACAAGTTTTGTTAAGGCGATGATCAACCCCTATGATGAAAGTGCCCTGGAGCTGGCCCTGCGGTTTGCCGAAGACGCGCCCGGCCCGGTGAAGTTGACCGCTCTCACCGTGGGCGATAGAAGTGCTGATCGCTACCTGAAAATGCTCTACGCCCTGAAATTCGACCGGGCTGTGCGCCTGGAGACCGGGGCCGATCTGCGCTTTACCCCGGAAGGCATCGCAGCAGCAATTGCCGCCTTTGTTAGCCGGAACCCCCACCAGCTGATCATCATGGGCCGGCAAAGCGGGGTGGGCGACAACGCGGCAACCCCCCTACTGGCGGCAGAGAAACTCGGGTGGCCCTGCATCGCTCACGTTACGGAGATCAGATCTCTCCAGGAGGATCTCCTGAAAGTGAGGGCCCAGGCGGATGACGGATTTTTGAGCTATGCCGCCCGTCCTCCCCTTGTCGCCGCCGTGGGCAATGTGCCCCATGCTTATTTAAGGGTGC
This sequence comes from Bacillota bacterium, assembly GCA_012840855.1. Taxonomy (GTDB): domain Bacteria; phylum Bacillota; class Dethiobacteria; order DTU022; family DTU022; genus JAAZPQ01. The sequence goes on from DUVX01000103.1 coordinate 15,096, forward strand.
CCACATTGAAGGAAAGGCTTGGCGTCAGGGAAAAGAAGGTGGAGATAGTTGCCGCCGCGCTCCCTGCGGAAGAAGGGGCGGGCTGCACCCTGACGGGACTGGATGTGATCGATCGCCGCAGGGCCGGTTTGAAGATCGAAGGAGCGACACCGCAGGAAAAAGCCGGGGCGCTCTATGAACTCTACCTGAAAGAGCGGTTGGCAAAGCTATGAAATATACAGTTGTTTTGAACGGATGTTCGCGCAATATTTACAGCCAGGCTGAGGAGACAGCCTCTTTTGTGGCTGAGAACCTGGGCTCTGCGCCGCCGGGCCGATGCATCCTCTTTTACAGCGATGCCCAAAATAAAGAGGAGCTCATCGCCCTCTCGCCGGCGGAATCCCTGCTTCTGGTAAAGGTGAAACAAAGGGATCCAGAATATTATCTATCCCTCCTGACTGGGCTGTTGCAAAACGACACATCCAGCCTCTATCTCTTCCCCGGTGATCTCTGCGGCAGCGAACTGGCCATACGCCTGGCCCATCGCCTGGGCGGCAGCTCCCTGGCTGCGGTAGAAAAGATCGAAGAAGATGGGGAAGAGCTGCACTGCTACAAAACTGTTTACTCCGGTTACCTGCGCGCGCAGCTGTCGCTACGGCAAAAACCTTACTGCCTTTCTATCGCCAGGGGCGGCGATACCCGCCGGTGCCGTAAGGCTGTCAAAGTGCTGAAATTTGAGGAGCTCGATGCGACGGGGTTTGAAAAGGGAAGTCCGTTGGGGGAACCGGAATATGAAGAGGAAGCAAACGGCGGTTTGGAGCTGGAAGAAGCCCCCTTCATCCTGGTAGCCGGGCAGGGTGTGAACAGCAGGGAGAAGATAACAAGGCTAAAAGAAATTGCAGCGGAGATGGGAGCAACTTTTGGCGTCAGCCGGCCCGTAGCGATGAGCGCATGGGCGCCGTTGCACAGCTTGATCGGCGTCTCGGGGGTGATCACCCGGCCGCAGCTCTGCATCGCCGTCGGGATTTCCGGGGCTGCTGCATTTTTTGCCGGCATCGAGAAAAGTAAGTATATCGTAGCTGTAAATATAGACGAACTGGCCCCGCTGGTGCAATCCGCCGATGTAGTGGTAATCGACGATTATGAGGCTGTTCTGGAGGAGCTGTGCCGACTGATCAAAGAACAGCCATCGCTTCCCTGAGCCACAACTGTCAATGAATGGGACAGAGGGGACGTACCTTCCTGTCCCATCTTTATCCGATGAGTCTGCTTGTGAGTAAAAGTCATCGTCCCCCCTGCTCAGGAAGGGATAGCCCCAATACGCGAAGAATTAAACTGTATAAACTTATCACATAATAAGGGGTTGTCTTGCATGGCTTTTTGTACAAAATGTGGTCGGAAGATCCCCGAGGGGGGGTGTCTGTCAGTTCTGTGTATCAGCTCCGCCGTCACCAGGAAACGCCGGGAATTTCTTCACTTCTCTATTTGATTTCACCCTTAAGGAAACGATCACTCCGCTGATTATCCGTATTCTTTACGTTATCGGGGTGATCGGTATTGCCATCGGTGCCCTTGCCGCTCTGATATCAGTTATCCAGGTAGGCAATTATATGCCTCCCGAATGGATCCTGCTGGCCCTGATCAGCATCCCCATAGGTGCCTTTATTGTCCTCATTTCGCTGCGGTTATACCTGGAATTCATCATGGTGTTCTTTAATATATATGGACGACTTGGGGAGATGCAGAGAACGCTTAAAGACCAGCAGGATACTGACAAAGTGATTTGAGAGAATCTATCTTAGAAAATTGAACAGGGGGGATTAGAGATGCAGCGGGACCCGGAACTCTTTACCGAAAAGGTTTCCCTGAGAGAAAAATTGATCTTCGCTGCGGGGGATCTTTACGGCGGCGGGGCGCCTTCGCTGATCAATGCGCTTTATTTTGGTTATCTTGTGGCCATGGGTGTCGGCACCGTCTGGGCGGGAGCGATCGTGGCGATCGGGAGGGTGTGGGACGCCGTCTCCGACCCGATCATGGGCGTTCTCAGCGATAATACCCGCACTAAATGGGGGCGCCGCCGCCCCTATATCCTTTTCGGCAGCATGCTCATCATCGCCAGTTTCGCCTTTCTTTTCCTGCCGATGCCGGGGGCCAGCGAGAAGACGCTGAAGATCATCGTCTATCTTTTCGCCTACCTCTTCTACAACACGCTCTCCACGGTAATCGGGATCAGCTACACCAGCTTCTCCGCAGAGCTGGCCACCACCCCTAGGGAGACCACCCAGGTAAACACGCTGCGCCTGATTTTCTCCATGTTCTCCTCCGCTCTCGCCACGGTGGGGGGCGCCTACTTGCTCACCCAATTTATCGAAGGAAATATGAACGTCAATACACTCTACTTCATTGTGGTCTTCGGCTTCGGCGCCGCCTATACGATCCCCTGCATTCTTACCGGCCTTTTCACCAGGGAGAGGGTAGTGCTGCCAGAAACAAAATCAACCTTTACCGTGAACACCTTTGTCGAGCCCTTTCGCGTCAGGGCCTTCGTCTACCTGCTCATCGGCTACCTCTTTGCCTACGTCTGTATGGATCTGCTGACTACAAATGTAGTCTACTTCGCCAGCTATGCGCTGGCTATAGATGTGGGCGGCGAGATCATCCTGGCGATTATTGTAGGGGTTATCTTTGTAACGCTGCCGCTCTATTACCTGCTCTTGGCCAGAGGCGTCTCTAAGCCCTTCCTCTTCCGCATCGGCATACCGGTCTATATCCTGGGCATCGTTCTGCTGACCATGGTGCCGCTGACGAGTACGAAGCTGCTCATCATATTCTGTGTCCTCGTCGGCTTGGGCATGGGCGGCTCGCAGCTACTGCCTTGGGTGATCTTCCCCGATATTATCGATATTGCCGAGCTCAAGCTGGCCAACCGGCCCACGGGCAGCTTCAGCGGCGTGATGATCTTTATGAAAAAGACGAGCTCGGCCATCGCCATATTCCTTTCCGGTGTGGTGCTTCGCTTTGTCGGTTTCAATGAGCCGAAGGCTGATGAGCTCACCGGCACGATCGACTACGCCGATTTTGTACAGCCCGCCAGCGCTGTGCTGGGGCTGAAACTTCTCATTGCAGTCTCTGTGCTCATCTTCATGTCGATAGCCTATTTTGCCATCAGGAAGCTCAAGCTGACCACCGCCATCAGCGAGAGGGTTAGAGAATTAATCGAAAAGCGCAACCGCGGTGAAAAATTCGATGAAAAGGATAAAAGGGATTACGAGCAGATCAGCCGCGACTTCTTTTAACGGCCCGCTCGACTTCGCGGCGGTAGGGCATCGCTTCCTGAGCGCCGGTGCGCGTTACCGCCAGGGAGGCGGCGGCGACGGCGTGGGCCGCCGCCTGCGAGGCCGTTAGGCCCCGGGCGAGCTCCACAGCCAGCCAGCCCATAAAGCAGTCGCCCGCACCCACGGTGTCAACAGGTTGGACGGCTGGCGCCGGGAAGCGGCGGATGATGTCCCCTTCAGCGAGCAGCGCGCCCGCTGCACCGAGGGTGAGTACCACCCGACGGCAGCCCCGGGCGAGCAGCGCCCCGGCAGCCTGCTCCGGATCTGCTTCTCCCGTCAGTGTCTCCGCCTCGGTTTCATTGGGGACAAGTGTATCGACGCGGCGCAGCAGGCTCGCCGGCAGCGGTGCAGCGGGGGCTGGGTTGAGCACGAAAGGAATCTTAAATCTGCCGGCCATCTCTGCAGCGGCTGTCACGGCGCCCAGGGGGATCTCCAGCTGGGCGACGACGAGATCTGCTTCAGCAAAGAGGCTTTCCGCCTGCTCAATATCTTCGGCACCGAGCTCGTCATTGGCTGAGCGGGCTACGGCGATAATATTTTCTTTTTCCCGTCCACCGATAAGGATCAGGGCCACACCGCTGGGGACGCCGCTGCACTGTCGGAAAAAGCGGCAGTCGATCCCCTCACGCTCCAGCCCCTTGCGGGCCCATTCGCCCCACTCATCGTCCCCGTGGAGCCCGATGAAGCCGACGGCAGCGCCCGCCCGGGCGGCGGCGACGGCCTGGTTGGCTCCTTTGCCGCCGGCGGAGATCTGCAGCTCTGCTCCCCGCACTGTCTGGCCCGGTTGCGGCAGCTCCGTGCAGAGCAGCGCCAGATCCCGGTTCGAGCTGCCCACCACCACAATTCGCGGCTCCCTGTCCTTTAGCGCCATCTTTAATCCTCCCCTTTCCCTTCATCCTGACGCAGCAGTCTCTCCACCGCTACCCGGTCGGGGATACGTTCGAAACCGTCCATCCTGGTGCAGGTCAGCGCTGCCGCTGCTGAGGCGAAGCGGGTGGTGGAGTGCAGATCGCGGCCTTCGATCAGCCCGGCGGCGTAGGCGCCGTGGAAGACATCGCCGGCGCCCGTTGTATTGACCACCGTTACGGGGAAGGCTTCTGTAAAAAAATAGCCCTCGCGGGTTACGGTGAGACAGCCGCGCTCGCCCCGGGTCTCGACGACCACCTTGACTCCCTGTTCCAGCATCTTTTTACCCGCTTGCACCGCATCGGCAATCCCTGTCAACGCCTGCAGTCCTCCCTCGCCGCCGATGAGGTAGTCGCTCAGGCGCGCCAGCTGTGGCGCCTCTGTAGGGAGAGGGCCGTCGGGTTTGCGCAGGTCCATGATGACCCGTTTTCCAGCCTGGCGCATCCACTGTGCCGCCGCAAGGGCTGCCTGGGGATGAAACCCATCGATGATCAGGATCTCTGCCGCGGTGAGATAGGCCCGGTCGAGCTCCTCGACCTTCAGCGGTTCCTCCAGCAGGCGCCGCGCAGGCATAAAAGTGCGCTCACCGCCGGCATCGCTGACGAAGACAAGCGACACCTGCTGCTCGGGGGCGTCCCGGCGAACCAGGCAGCGCAGATCGACACCGTAGTCTGCCAGCGTCCCGCGCTTCAGTTCGCCCAGGGGGCCGCTGCCCACAGTGCCCACATAGCCGCTGCGAACGCCCAGGCGGGATGCCGCCACCGCTGCGGTTCCCGCCGGCCCGCCGCCCTGGACGGCGATTCTTTGCGCCTCCCGCTCATGGCCCCAGCGCGGTAGGGCGCTCACCTGGACGACAATATCGAGGCAGCGCAGCCCCAGGCCGATTACGTCGCAGTCCATTTTCAGATTCCCATCTCCCGGCGGAAGCGGTCGGCCAGTCCAAGATCGATGGGGCGGTAATCGATCCCCCCGGCGATTATCCGCAGAAGGCGGTCGTGGGCCTCGGCCTCGCCGCGCCCCTGGTAGAAGACGCCCAGCGGCTCGCCGGCGATCTCCTCGCGTATCCGCCTGGCCAGGGCGTAATAAAAAAGGATTGCATTGAGCGATTGAATATAAGCCTTAAGGGGATCATCCCTCTGGGGAAAGATATCGGGCTCGTGGATCCCGCCCTTAGCATCCCAATCGCTGGTCAGCTGCAGGTAGGTGGCCTCGAGGGCGTCGAAAAAGTGGATCGTGCCGAAGATGCGGTCGTTGTCGATTCGCCCCGCGCAGTCGTTCTCATGGCGCAAAAAGAGCCGGTCGGTGGCTATCGTTTTTGCTACGGCTTCGGCGACCTGGCGGTTGGAGAGATACACATGGGCGTCCTCAATGTTTACACCGATCTTGTGCCGGTACCCGGCGGCATCGATACCCGGCATCGCGGCGATCTCCTCTTCCACTTCTTGCGCCATCTGCAGGGCATCCTCGGCGGTCTTGAGCACGGTCTGCTCGGGGACATCGTAGGGCTTGAACTCGATGGAGATACCGCAGCGTCCCTCTACCGCCAGCAGCAGTTTTTTGTAGCACTCCCGCGTCCATTCCCATTGTTGCAGCGGATCGCAGATAAAGGAGCCGTTATAACCGTCGCGCCCGGCCCAGTTATTCTGGAATTTTGCTCCCAGTTTTACGCCGTACTCCTGGGCCTGAAGCAGCAGGGTAAAGGCTGCTTCCCGGGCTTCCCGATCTGGCGAAGCCGGGCCGCCAAACTTGAACAGCAGGTGCCCAAAGGTGTTCGCCCCGATGGAGACAGCCCCCATGTCCCGCTCCTCCAGAAGGGTCTTTAAGCAGTCGGCATATTCATCCGAAAATTCGCCGGGGTAGTGGAAAGAGGCACCCCGCACCCCGAGGCGGTAAAGAAATTCGATGGCCTGCTCCATGGTCAGCGTCCGCTCCTGTTGGGTGGGGGAGAAGCGATCGCCCAGTTTGCCGACGAGGTACCAGATGCCGGCGGAGCAATGAAGCCCCTCCAGCGCGGCTACAGCCTCCTCATATTGCTCCCCTTTGGGGATATACTCCACGGGCAAGTTATTTTCAGCAAGGTATTGTTCAAGATCCACCTCTATCGCTCCTTTCCGGCGGCCCTGCCGCCACGCAGTTCAATCTATTTTTCCCCGGTGAGTTTCAAGATGAGCACCCCGTCGGCATCCAGATAAAATCGATGCAGCTCTACTGGATCCGCCCTCTCCGGATCAGCCAGCAGGATTTGCGCCTCAGCCGGGCCGATCTCGTCAGAAAGGGAGAGCCTTTTCTTTCTGCCGGTAAAATTCAGCAGCACCAGGATCCGCTCTGTACCCCTTTCCCGCAGGTAGCCGTAGACACCGCCCGGTACCCGCTGCAGCGAGCGGTAACTCCCCCGCGCCAGGGCCGGGTGCTCCCGCCGCAGGCGGATTAGCTTTCTGTACCAGGTTAAAAGGGAGCGGGGGTCAGCTTCCGCCTGTGCTGCATTTAACGAGGGGTAATCAGGATTCACCGGTAGCCAGGGCTTGGCCGTCGAAAAACCGGCATAATCCTCATCAGTCCACTGCATGGGGGTGCGGGCGATATCGCGCCCGGGATGAAAGGGCCAGTAGGTTATGCCGACGGGGTCCATCAGCTCATGGCGCCTGATCCGGACGCTGCGCATCCCCAGCTCTTCACCCATATAAAGGAAGGGGGTTCCTCTTAGCGTCAGCAGCATCGCTGCGGCGACCCGCGCCCGCGCCTCCGTCCGCCTCCCCGCGGCATAGCGGCTGATATGGCGGGGGTTGTCGTGGTTGGAAAGGAAGAAGCAGGGCCAGTTGCGTTCACCGATGAGCTCCTGCCAGCGCTCCACCACCCGCCGGAAAGAGGCGGCGGAGTAGCGGGAGAACATGAAGGTGAAGTTAAAGACCATATGGGTGCCGTCGCCATCGGGGTCGTAATAGCGGGCCGCCTCGGCGGGGTTGTCCATGAATACCTCGGCGGCGAGCACTCGCCCGGGGTAGCGGTCGGCCAGCCGGCGCATCTTAAAGCCCACCTCTACCGCTTCGGGCCGATCCTTGTCGTAAAGGTGGCGCTGCATTTCGTAGGGGCGCCGGCCGAGGCAGTAGGGGTTGTTACGAAACTGCTCATCCTTATAGACATAATTCAACACATCGACCCGAAAACCGTCGACGCCCTTGGCAAACCAGAATTCCATCGCTCCCAGGACCGTCTTTTCTACTTCGGGGTTGCGCCAGTTCAGGTCGGGCTGCTCCGGCAGCGAATTGTGGTAGTAGTACTGCCGGGTCTTCTTGTCCCAATCCCAGGCCCGGCCTCCGAAGACGCCGCGCCAGTTGTTGGGGTAGCGGCCCGGCCGCGGCGCATCGCGCCAGATATACCAGTCTCTTTTGGGGCTCCGCCGGCTGGAGCGGGATTCGATAAACCAGGGATGTAGATGTGAGGTGACGCTGGGCACGATATCCATGATTATACGGATGCCCCGCCCGTGGGCTTCCTCAAGCAGGCGATCGAAGTCAGCCATGGTCCCGTACTGGGGATCGATTCCTCGGTAATCTGCGATGTCGTAGCCAAAGTCGTACTGCGGTGAGGGGTAGATCGGGTTCAGCCAGATGGCGTCGACCCCCAGCGAACTGATATAGTCCAGCTTGCTGATAATGCCCGGCAAATCACCGATACCATCGCCGTCGGAGTCGTAAAAGCTGCGGGTATAGATTTGATAAATAACTGCCTGTTCCCACCAGGGTGCAGTCGTTTCC
>DUVX01000104.1 GCA_012840855.1 Bacillota bacterium
CCGGTATGGGCGATGCCCAGTCGGCGAAGACGCCTCAGCAGCAGCGGCAGCCTGGCGAGAAAGCCCCGGAAATGGCGGTGTGGGCCGGGTGCGGTCCAGCTGTTCTCAGCGGCGGCAACGAGCCGGGGAAAAATAAAGGCGTGCCGGCGCTCAAGCGTAGAAGCGGTTTCGGTCCAAAGGGGTGTTTCAATGCCGATCAGGTTTTTCCGGTAACGGGGTTCAAGCCCACGGGGGAACGGATCGTAGGCATAAACCTTCGAGAGCGGAAGAAAGCCGTGATTGTAGTCGAGGTAGGAATAGAAAAAATAGGAACCGATGACGGGACCGCCCTTGCGCAGGTGGCGGCGCACTTCTTTTTTGCCTCCCAACCAGTGCTGGACCGTTACTGATGGAGAGAGATCTTTTGACAGGATCTCGTTCCAGCCGATAACACTGCGGCCCTTTTCCTCAATATAGCGCACCATACGGTTGACAAAGTAAGCCTGCAGTTCTTTTTCATCACGCAAGCCCTCAGCGGCAATCCGCTCCTGACAGCGGGGGCAGGCCCTCCAGCGGTTTTTCGGCGCCTCATCGCCGCCGATATGGATCCAGGGTGAGGGGAAAAGCGCGATCACTTCATCCAGAACCCCCTGCAGAAAAGAGAAAACCTCTTCTTTACCGGCGCAGTAGATATCCTTTTTGATGCCGGCGGTGGTGGATACGCTGTAGGGCCCGCCGGTGCAGCCCAGCTGGGGGTAGGCTGCTAGCGCCGCCCGGCAGTGCCCGGGCATCTCGATCTCCGGGACTACGGTAATGAAGCGCGCGCTGGCGTAGGCGATGATCTCGCGGAGCTCCTCCTGGGTAAAGTAACCGCTGTGGGGGATACCATCCTTTTTTCTACCCAAGACGCCGCCGATCTGTGTCTCCGGCCTGCTGGAGCCCACCGTAACGAGGCGGGGGTAGCGCTCGATCTCCATGCGCCAGCCCTGATCGTCACAGAGGTGAAGGTGGAGCACATTCATCTTCAGCAGCGCCAGGGCGTCGATGAGCTGTTTCACCGCCGCAACGTCGGAAAAATGACGGGCCACATCGAGCATGAAGCCCCGCCACTGAAAACGAGGGCGATCTTCTACTTCCTGGAAGGTGATCGCCGCTGTTTTATCCCCGCCATCGCTCTCTTTTAGCGGGATCAGCTGGCGTAGCGTTTGGATGCCATAAAAGGCGCCCGCCTCAGTTTTGGCTAAGATCGTTGCACCACGCTGATCGACTGCAAGCCGGTAGCCCTCGTCACCGGCGGCGGAGAGTGCAGGGTCGAGCCTGATTCGGAAGGCATTTTCATATACTCCCTCTTTCACCTCCAGGGAAAGTGCGCTTTCCTCGCGCAAATGGCGCTGTAAAAAAAGAGCAATCTTTTTTAGGGCTGGGGTTGTGGCAATAACAGTGTCGCTGGTTACAGTAAAACTGCCTGTCTGGCGCGCAATCTTAGGTGGTAGCGGGATCACCGGCAGTTGGTTTTCGGGCAAGGCCCTTCACCTCCCCTAAGTGCTACAATATAGATTCCACATCTAAGCCTTTTTACCTTTAAAGCCCCGCCGGAAGTAGGATGCGGAGGCCGCACGAAACTGCTTAGTTTAGGTAGCCTGATAAGGCGGTAAAGGGGTTCCCAGCTACCCGGCAAGTGATATAATCAATAAGGAGGAAGGCAAAGGATTTAACCATCATTAATATCACGCTGAAAGGGAGCCGATTATGGCTAAAGTTTCTGATGTTCAATTTGCCAACGAGACCCATCAGCTGCTGGTATCTATTTCCCGCCATCTTTATATTACAGGGGATGGGGTGCTGAAGTACCAGGATAAACGGATGGAGGTGGATCTCGGGAAGTATCGCAGCTCCCGAAGGGAGCACTTAGTCTACTATATCCTGAACGATCTATTCAGCGGCAACTTTATATTTGGTGTTGCAACGACTAAAAAGATGCTGCCCTTGTTGGATTTTCTGCATTATGCCTGGAAAAAGGATAAAGCAGAGGCTCACTTCTGGGGGCTGCCGCAGAAGCTTTCGGTGCCGAGGCGGCTTTCCTCTCCGGCGTTGCTTGACGGCCTGCAGAAGCTGGGGGTGGAGCCTTTTCACCCCTCCAGCGGCTTCACCTCAGGGATACATGCAGTCAAGAGCCTGGAAGATAGTATCTGCTATTTCGTCCTGAGGCTTTCTTCGCTCCATTTTGGCGATACCATACAACGATGCAAAAACCTTCTTTACAACTATATCCTAAAAGGTCACAACCGCGAAAACAGAACCGTTATCTGGCGCAGCAGCCTTATTCCGGGGGAGCCCCGGGAGGTACCGGACTATGCCCGTTTCAAAACGCTTTTTCCGCCTGCGGATAAGGATAAACCTGCTCTGCCCCTGCATAATCCCGGGGCCGCTGACAGCTCCATCGAGACGAAGTGGCCCCTTCCAGATTTTCTGGCCTGCCCATTGGAGGGTATAGAATTTTCCCGGGAAAAACTCGACCAGGCTGATGAGCTTCTCTACGCCGCCTACGATGCCCGGTATTCAGATCAGATGTTGCAAAAAACCTATAAAGCGCTGCGCTGCTCGCCCTACTGTACTGATGCCTACAGCTTGCTGGCAGCTAAGAGCGAACATTTCGATGAAAAAATTGCTCTTTACCGGCGCGCCGTCCGGGCCGGAGAGCTCTCCCTGGGCGAGCTGTTCTTTAAAAGAAACGAAGGCCACTTCTGGGGTGTTATCGAGAGCAGGCCTTACATGCGAGCCCTACACGGACTTGCTGATACTCTTTGGGAGCAGGGTTACCGTGAAGAAACCCTGGAGATCTTTCAAAAAATGCTCCGGCTCAATCACAGTGACAACCAGGGCATCCGCTACCTGCTGGGTTTCCGCCTGCTTGATGAAAACAGCTACGGAGAGGTGGAAAAACTATTCCGGGATCATGGTGAGGAGAGCTGCTTCATGCTCTACAGCCTGGCGCTGAGCCGTTTTTGCAGCGGCATCGGCGATGCTGGCGGGGTGCTGCGCAGAGCGCTGCAGGCCAATAAGCATGTTCCCGCCTATCTGCTGGGCGAAGAAGAGGTGCCATACCGTCAGCCCGATAGTTACAGCCACGGCAGCAAAGAGGAGGCTGTGATCTACGCTGCTGAAACCGCCGCCGCCTGGCGTGAAGCTGATGGCGCCCTGGAATGGTTGCAGCGGATCGTTTCTGGCTTCCCTGGTGAAAAGGTAAACCCCGGTAAAGCCGATCCCTGCATCCTACAGGTATTGCAGGATTTCCTGGCAGAGCAGGCCGCCAGACTAGGCGAACAGACCCTGGATAAATATGAAATGGCAATCGAATTGCTGAAAACCTGCCTGGACAGTTACGGCCATCAATACCTTGATGATACCGAGAAGAGGGCTCTGGATAGATATCTAGAAACAGACGGGGACGAAAGAGCCTCCTTTTGCCGCTTTTTCGGGCCCGCGAAAATACCGGATATAATTGTTGAATTCCTCGGCTATTTCATGGTCCGCAAAGTTATTTGCGACAGGGATCAGTTGAGAACTACGGGTACAGCATTAAAAAGGCTCGCCGGCTGGCTCGCCGGTGAGGGCTATATTAAACCTGATGTAGCAGAAGATATGATTGCCACGGCAACTCAGGGTTCTCGGGAGCTGCCAGATGCTGATGAGCTAAGCGATGCCCTTTATGATTTTGTAAATAGCTCCCCACCGGTAGAGGGAGATGAAGAGATAGAAGATCTTTTCGAAGTGGTGAAGGTCGAGCCTGGCAGATTGTATCTGCAGGCGGGTTCAGAGGAACCGGTAGCGGTCGACGTGCCCCGCAGGATTAGCGAGCTTTGCCGGGTGGGCTGGATGTTCTACCTCCTGCTGGTCAAGACAAAAAAAGGCTGGCACATCATCGAAACCAGCCGGGCCTATCCGCAGCTCTGAACATAGCGAAGAATCCTTGTTTGAATGATACTTAAATTGGGAAACGGTGGCTGTGGGGTTTTTATTATCACCGTATAAAGTATCAGCGCCATAGCCATGGAGGATAAAAGACATAGGAAAGGGACTGCCATTACTATAGGTTATAATCAATGGCCTAAATAAAGCCGTGATTAAAAGTGCCTCCTGCTACATCGGATGGATGATGGTCTCCAGGCTATTTTTCCAGATGCCGCCAGAAATTAAACTACCTACCTTAGATTGACAAATTAGCTAATCTGCCATATGATCTTGGCGATAATAAGGGGGGTGTTTTCAGTGCGCGTGAATACTACTGACCTGCAGAACGCTTTTGGAAAATACCTGGCCCTGGCAGAAGATGAAGATATCATCGTCGTTAAAAACGGTAAAACTGTCGCCAAGCTGGTTCGCTACTGCGAACCCGACTTTTACTATATCCATGAAGAAGCAAAGGGCTACCGATCGCCCCGAAAAATCAGCTACGCAGAGTATATCGAACTCGTAGAATCAACGGATCAGCGGTTCGAGCTGATAGAAGGTGAAGTCCATCTGCTTGCCTCACCCGGTTTCGATCACCAGGTTGTGGTAAGCGAGATCTCGGCCCATCTCTACGCTTACTTTAAAAACAGGCCCTGCCGTTCGTTGACTGCACCGCTGGATGTGCGGCTCTTTGGCCTTGCTACCAGGTTTGAGGAAAATCCGAACGTGGTCCAGCCGGATCTTATGGTGATCTGTGACGAGGATAAGGTTAGCAGGGATAATAGATACGAAGGTGTGCCGACCTTGATTGTCGAGGTGTTATCCCCGTCAACCAGGGGGAAGGATATGGCGCTTAAATTAAATCTCTACATGAAAAGCGGCGTTCTGGAATACTGGATTGCCGATCCGGCGCAAAAAATCATGATCCGTTATTCCTTTACCGGTGACCGGGATATCAGGGATATGTGCACCTTTGTCGCCGGCGAAACAATCAACTCGATTGAATTCGAGGGCCTGGAGATAGCGTTGAAGGATATTTTTGAATCAGGGTGATGAGTCAAGGGGACAGACACTTTGACTCACTTTTGTCAGCACCGGAAAGGGCGATGGGGTAAACGTGGCGTGGATGGAACTCCGCCCTACGCAAAATTCCGCCCATGGCACCATTAGCATGTCATCCCGCAGAGCGTCTGCAAGGCAGGAATGATCTGGCAGATTGATGAACCTATAGGTGTTGGTCATTTACCGGCCGGGTTAGTGTGATTTAATCTGGACGGGGGTGTGTTAGGTGAAGGCAACTGCAAATAAGGTTGAACGGGGCGGAATTTCGCTCCGTGTAACCGCTGCTGCTGTCCTGATTCCATTGAATGCAGCCTCGATCGTTTTTGGTATCATCTTCGTGATCAAGACCGATTTTACCGCGTTTCACAATGTTTTTGGTGCAATCCTGCTGCTTACCTGGGCGGGCAACGCCTTTCTGGTCTGGCTGAACAGCCGGGCCGGCATGGGGAGCGCTGCGGCAAAGAAAATAGATCTGCTGGGCTCCGTTTACCTGGTAGCAGTAATTTTCGCCGCTGCGGGGATGTTTGCCGGGAGTTTTCTGATTTCCAGCGCCTACTCCGAAGCCTTTGGGGAGAATGTTGCCTTTTACTTGCTGCTCTACCTCTCCTATTTTGGCACCCTGGCGCTGGGGCTGGCGCTTGCCCTTTTAAGCAGGAGAAGCTTGCCGGCGGAGCGGGGAGCAGGGCCTGCAGCACAGCAGCCGCCTGCGCGTACCGCTAAAAACGCCGTCCGTTTTTGGGGCCGGGTGGCACTCTTCATCCTCCTGGTACTGGGTTTCTACCTTGCCTATGTTCTTCTGTTCAGCTCTTCTGTCTGCCGGGAGCCGCTGGAGCTGCTCGTCTCGCAACTGGCGCTCTTTCTGGCGCTGCTCTTCAGCAGCGTGGTCATACTGCTGCTGAAGCAGTACCGGGGGAGGCGGAATCGCCTTGCATACAATATCATTGCCGCCGCCGGCGGCGCGCTCTGTCTGGTCTTTCTGCTGCCGCTCGGCGCCATGCCTTCTGCTGCGCTGAAGGCTGAAAGAGATTTCAGCGTCGCTTTCGGGGAGGACTGGCGCGAGAAGATCGAGGAAACAGCGGGGCAGAATTTTACTGGGACCTGCTTCTCCCTCCCCGCTTACTTTTTGGGGTATCCTTCCCGCGATTACAGCGTGGTTAAAGATGTGCCCTATTACGAGGGTACCAGGGGAGTTGATGAGGGGATCAGCCTTTATTTCGACGCCTACCTGCCCCCGGGCGGTGAGGGAGAGGTGCTGCCCGGTAAAAGCGCTGTGCTGATCCGCATTCACGGCGGTGGCTGGGTTTCCGGCGGCAAGGGTTTGCGCAATATGATGCAGATGAACAAATATTTTGCTTCGCGGGGCTACGTTGTTTTTGATCTGCAATACGGTTTGAGCTCACTGCTGGAAGAGGGGCCCGGTATTCTGGGGGCACCCGAACACGTCATCGGGCCCTTTACAGCTGATGATATGATTCGCCACCTCGGCATCTTTACCCGCTTCCTCGAGACGCACGCCGCCGATTATGGTGCCGATCTCGATGCAGTCTTCATCTCTGGAGGCTCGGCCGGGGGGCATCTGGCCACGGCGCTGACCCTGGCGCTGAGTAGCGGCGCCTATCCTGAGCTGGTCAGCCCGGCCCTGACTGTACGGGGGGTGATCCCCTTTTACCCCGGCAATAGGGTGAACAACCTTCGGGAGATCGGCGGTTCGCCGGAATGGCTCGATGTGGAGATGCTGGTGGATGAGAATAGCCCGCCCTGCCTGATCTACCAGGGTTCGCATGATGGGCTGGTCCCTCCGGAGGTGTCGTATTCGTACCGGGATACCTGCGTTGCGGCGGGGGCTGCTCCCTGTGCTGTTTTACTGATGCCCTTTGGGGGCCATGCCAGCGATCTCGGCTTTACCGGTTACTACAACCAGCTTTTCACCTATTACATGGAGCGCTTTATGGCGCTTTATCGTTGAAACGTGTACAGTGCCGAAATGAATATATCAGGATCGGGAGTTTTTGCAAAGGCCATGATTCATACTACCGAAAGCCGAAAGGGGGAAGGCGCCCGGTAAAATAACGATAGTGGGCAGGGGCGTCTGAAATCTTTCTATGGAACGGCGGCTCCTAATTGAGCTGCTTGCAGGCTGGGTGGCGGAGTATGCCGCCATAAATTACCGCTCAAAGGGTTGAAGGTTTACTCGCTGCCGTCGATATATTAAAAAGATGGCTTCTCACCGGCGAACAGCGCCGTCTTGTAGCGGAGCCAGCGGCCGGGAAAAGGCTTAACTGATCATGATTTGCTAAAGAAAGTGGTCGCGATCGCCCAAAAGAAAAGGGGCTGCCCGCCGGGCCGCCCCTGCAGTTCCGAAAACCAATTATAGCTGCGAGAAAAGACCCCGAATTCTATCCTTTAAGGGGCCGACCCTGCTTAGAACCACTGCTTCTTATTGATTACATAATTCCTTTCGAAGTCTTCATCTGTTTGAGTCAGGTAGATGATTCCTTCGATCAGGGCCATAATCCCCAGGATTATGTTTGGTATACCCATTAACGCCCAGGTTACAGCCCAGCCGATGGTATTGGTAAGTAGATAGACTAGCCCCGGCCCGGTAAAACCAAGATAAAATTTATGAATTCCCAGGCCCCCCAGGAAAATAGCGAGCAGTCCGGCGGCCATCTTATCTTTTTTGTTTGTTGTTGCGCCGGCGGCAACCAGATAGATCATTTTTGCCCTGTCCCCATCGGTGATAAAATCAACCATCGCCCCCCCTTGAGGCTTGCCCTGGCTTTTCCAATCTAGTTCAGCAAAATAATACCTTTTGCCGTCTGAACCCAGCAGGACTCCCTCACCGGTCATAGAGGCAAAATCCAGCACTTTACCTTGCATAGCCTTCCTCCTTTAGTAAGGTCGGATACCCTGATAATTCGATATAACAGCATTATTCTACGGGTAACAACAAATACCTGCTATTTTAAACCAGGCGGGATCTTTGTGGGCTCACCTATCGAGCTCCAGGGGCCGGAACTACAGCACCCCCGGGAGATCGCCCAGGCTGCCCCGGTACGTAGGGGGCGGGGTGGATTCTGTCAGGTCAGAGGCGGTGCTCTCTACAAAAAAGGTGTCGATGCCCATATCCCTGGCCACCATATCCATATGCTCATCGCCCACCATAAGCGCCTGCTCCGGTGCTACCCCGATATGGTCCAGGATTTCCTGAAAATAGAGCAGGTTCGGTTTGGCAAAACGGCTGTTTTCATATGAAGTGATCCGGTGGTAGGGCAGCCCGTCGACACCGGCCCACCGGAGCCGTTCGTAATTTAACTCCGCCGGGAAGATAGGGTTTGTGGCGATCACTACTTTAAGGCCTCGCGTAAAAAGCTCTTTGACGACATTTTCAACCCCGGGGATCTTTTCTGCAGGGTCCTTCAGCCGGGGAAAATCCTCTTTATGGGCCTGGTGGAAGATCTCAATACCTTCGTCGGCGGGATAATCGATCAGGGGGAAAAAGGTTTCTTTGAACAGCTGCTCGTTCGTCCTTGAACCGTCGTTTTTGATCATGGCCGTGAAAACAGTGTAGATCGCTTTTTCAAACTCGGGGAAGGAGATCGACTTGGGGAATTTCCGATAGACCAGCTTGATATATTCATCGCCGAACTTGTTGCGATCATTATTGATCAGGGTGCCATCGAGGTCCAGCAGTACCGCTTTGTACTTCATAGTTCATTCTCCTTTTCGATCTGATTACCGCAGCGGGAACATTAAAAAGGTTTTCGAGGCGCTACGGCCCCGAAAACCCTTCAATCACTAATCTGTTAGTCTAGACTTCCACGCTCTCGAAGATCCTTTCAAATTTCGCCAGGGCATCATCGATGATCTCATCTGTATCGGCCAGGCTGGTGTAGATGCGGCTGCCGGCGAGAGTGATCATCCCCTCAGCGCTGTAAGCGGCGCCGAAATACTCCAGCCCCTTTTTCCGGTTGACGATCTGCTCGAAGAAGTCTGCTTTAGTTATATCGATGAACATGACCCCTGTAGTTTCGATATGGCAGATCGAGCCCTGGTTGTAAGCGACAAAGGGCAGCTTGTATTTCTCGATGAGCCGGTTCAGCCCTGCGCAAAGCCTGTCGCCGGCTTTCCCGGCGATGATGGCGGCGTCGGTTTCCTCGATTGCCTTAAGTGCATAATATCCGGCCACACAGCTTAGGGGGTTGGCCGAGAGGGTGCCGCCCACGTAGGCTCTCTTTTTTGTCGCTTCTACCCCTGCGGCCAGGCAGGACATGATCTCACGGCTGCCGCCGATCCCGCCTGCTCCGGGATAACCGCCGGCAACGATCTTACCGAAGACGGTGAGGTCGGGCTTGATTCCAAAGTAGCCCTGGGCGCCGCCCATGCCCAGCCGGAAGCCGGTGACCACTTCGTCGAAGATGAGCAGCGCGCCGAATTCATCACAAAGCTCGCGGACCTGCTGGTTGTATTCCCGGTAGATCGGCCTGGTACCGCTTTCGGGACCCACCGGTTCGAGCAGTACCGCCGCCGTGCCGCCGTCCTTTTCGTTATCTTCCATCAGCTTACGCAGCGCATCGATATCGTTGGGATAGACCTCCTGGGTGTGCTCCAGGCAGCCTTCGGGGATACCGTGTGCTTCGAAGACGCCCGTTCCTGGGATATGGAGGCCGTAAACGAGCTGATCGCTCCAGCCGTGATAGGCTCCACCGACCTTGATGATCTTGGTCTTCTCTGTATAAGTTCTGGCGGTGCGGATGGCGGCGATATTGGCCTCGGTGCCGCTGCCGAGCATCCTGAACATCTCTACAGCGGGCATATGCTTGCAGATAAATTCTGCCAGCTTGAGCTCGTACTCATGGAAAAGGCCGGTCACGGGGCCGCATTCGTTCAATAGCGCGATCACCTTTTCCCGCACGGGCTTGTAGTTGCTGCCCAGCAGGGTGGGCCCCCCGGCCTGCAGGAAATCGATATAGCGGTTCCCGTCGATATCCCAGAGGTAGGCGCCCTCCGCTTTCTCCATCGCCAGGGGGAAGGGATAGTTGAAAGCCAGGTTATGCTGAACACCGCCGGGGATATAATTTTTTGCGCTGTCGGTCATCTCCCGCGATTTTTTACACTTCGTTGCAAAAAAGTCTTCGTACTCCTTCATCCGCTCTTCCCTGATCTTCGGGACGGGCAGCTTGAGGAGTTCGTCTATTTTTTCAAGGATCTTGTTTGCATCCTGCCACTCAGAGATGGCATATCTGTTTGTGCTCATGATCGCTCTCCTTTCCCGTTGATTTTAGTTTCATTACTTGCCGATCATATCAAAGGTACCCTTCCAGGCTGTCAGCGAGACAGCAAGCTCTTCGTGCTCCTTGGCCGCTTCTTTCAAGGGGATCCCCGCCATGGTCGCATCGATGGCCTGGCGGAAAGCCCTCGCTCCCGCCGTGGGGCCCTGCGGGTGGGCATGGATGCCGCCGCCTGATCCGATCACGATATTGGGGCCTAAGTCCTTGATCAGCTCAGGAATATTGGGCTGGGTGATTCCTCCTGAGGGCATGGGGAAGGTAGGCTTGAGCCCGTAGAGGGGGAAGACTAGATTCTGGGCCACTTTGGTGAATTTCTCGGGGAGCACCGTCGCTTTACCGTAGGGCGCGGGGTGGACGATGATATCGGCGCCGGCCAGCCGCGCCAGTTTTCCGAGCATGATATGCGAGCTTATGCCGAAATGCGGTGACATATGCAGGGCGCCGGCTACATCCATATGGCCGAGGATGGGCACATTGATCTCAGGATCTTCGGCCAGGGCGCGCAATACAGGCAGCCCGGTGGCGACGAAGTTCACCATGATGCCATTGCAGCCCAGGGCGACGGCCCTTTTAGCATTTTCAAAGACTTTGGGGATATCGTCCGTAACGTTGACCAGGTAGATAGTTTTCTCCCCGGTCTCTTCGTAGACCTCTTTTTCCACCTGCATATAGAGTTTGACCCGCTCTTCGACGCTGTTGAAGGAGGCATCGGCGATGAGCTCGTCGTCCTTGATGATGTCGACGCCGCCCATGGCTGCCTCGCGGAAGAGCCCGGCGCCTACCTCGGCGGTATACCCGGTGCAGGGTTTGATCATATTGTTCAGAATGGGGCGCTTGGGGACACCCAGCAGCTTTCTGATGCCTTCAATGCCGAATTTCGGTCCCTGGAAACCGGCAACATAGTTTTTGGGTAGGTAGAGATCGAGGAGCTTAATCTCTCCAGCCAGCGAGATATTGCCCACCACCGTGGAGAGCATCATCGAGATCTGCGTGCCAAAGTTCACGATGGGATAAGCGATCTGAACGATGTAGGTCCTAAAATTGACATCTCCCGGAACGACATGCTCGTAGTCCGGCACCTCGTAGGTGGCGACAACCTTGGCGACATGCTTTTGCCTCATCTCCGGAGTTTCTCCGGGGACGGGCACCCAGGTGCCCGTGGACTGCTCGATGGCCAGCACGGGGGCCAGCTTGGCTACCGGCAGCCCGGCGGGGAAATTGACCAGGTAGGTTGCGAGCATATAGTTTTCGGGATCAATATCCTCCATCATGGCGATCGGTAGCGATTTTACATCAATACTTCCCAGCATAATACTGCCTCCTCGTAATTGGTTTTGGATAGGGAGCTAAACATTTGCTTCTTCACGTTCGCGTTCCTGATTAACCTGCCGGTAAAGCTTTTTCAGGTTCCGGTAGATCTGTTTGTAGGTCCCGTAGAGTGTATCATATACTCCCTTGTTTTCAGCCCGGGGCGAGAAGGTCTTCTCTACCCTGACATTCTTGGCGGCGGTGCTGATATCGGGGTAGACCTTCAGGCCTACGGCAGCGATGAGGGCTGCCCCCACAGCGCCGCACATCTGGCATTCTGTGACCTTCTCCAGGCGCCTTCCGGTGATATCGGCTAGTATCTGCATCCATACCTCAGAATTCGAGCCCCCACCGATAACTCGCAGGACAGGTAGCGAGAAACCATAACGCCGCTCCATTATCTCTAGGATCCAACGCAAGTTAAGGGCGATGCCCTCGTAGACAGATTTGAGCATATGTTCTCGCCTGTGGGCGGCGCTCAGGTTAAAAAAGGTGGACTTGACGTAGACATCGCTGACAGGGCAGCGCTCGCCGTAGAACCAGGGGGTGAAGATCAGGTAGTCTGAACCGGCGGGGATATCCTTGATGCTTTCATCCATCAATTTGTAGATATTCAGCCCCCCGGGCCCCTGCTGCTCGTGGCGATAGAATTCATCCTTGATCCAGTCCAGGCACATGCCCGCCGTCTCCATCTCGCCGAAGAGCAGGTTAAGGTCGGGGTCGCCTGATTTTAGAGCTACTACCCCTTCCCTTCCCGTGGGGGCGCTTTTTGTGGTCACGCCTACCCAGGCGGAGGTACCGAGGTAAAGGTGCCCCTCGCCGTCAGCCACTGCGCCGGCGCCGATGGCGGCGCTCTGCATATCGCCGCAGCCTCCGAAGACGGGGGTGCCCTCTTTGAGTCTGCATTGAGCTGCCGCCTCCCTGCTCACTGTACCCACCTGATCTGTAGACCTGACGAGCTCGGGGAATCTGTTCACGTCGACCCCGATCCGGTTCATGATCAGCCTCATCCAGTCATTTTTCTTCAGATCGAAACCGATGGTGGAAGCGGTGGACCATTCATAGACTGTACGCCCGGTCATCTTAAGGATGAGGTATCCGTTGACATCCATGTAGTACTCTGTCTCAGCGTGAATATCCGGCTCATTCTGCTGGATCCAGAGCAGCTTGGCCATGCCGTCCTTGCCGGTGATCGCTGTTCCCGCAATACCGGAAAAGATCGCTTTTCCACCGAACTTATTCATGATCTGCTCGGCCTGGGCCGATCCCCTTCCGTCCAACCAGATTACAGCGGGGCGAAGGTGCCTTTTCTCTTTGCCCACGGGTATGACACCCACTGTTTGGGTGGTAAATATTACGCCGGCAATATCTGCAGGAGATATGCCGGCTTCTTCGATAACCTTCTTTGTGCTTTTGGATACGGCTTGCCAGTAATCATCAGGATCTTGTTCAGCCCAGTTAACCTGCGGATAGTGCACGGGATACGGTTCGGTAGAATAAGCCTTGACCTTGCCGTCAAATTCCACCAGGGCAGCTTTGGTGGAGCTGGTGCCGACATCATGAGCGATAATATACCGGGGCCCTGCCATCTTTCAAAGTCCTCCTTTATAGGTGTTCACTGTTGGGGATCGATGACCATCTCCTTCTCTAGATGTATCCCAGGATGCTGAAGGTTTAGAAGGTTGCCGGGCCTGCATGGGCGTCGGTAGCGCCCGGGGCACTGCAGGCATGTCATACAATAGCCGCTAAAGTATCTAAGTTGTGTAAATTATACCACGGCCCAATATTGTTGTAAAGAAGAGGAAACCCTTAGTTTGACAGCGATATCTCCCCCTTAAGCGGCCCCGAACCGGCCCCGCCGGCATCCCCGGAGCCGGCGGGAGCAGAAGGACTAGGCAGACTCCACCTGGCGCTCTTTCGGCTAAAACTTTTACGCAAAGGGAGCGGGGCAGGAATGCAGGCATTTACCGCAAAAATAGCCGCTGATAATGCCGGCGGATTCGGCTTCGCGAAGGTTGCGGTCGACGATATCTGCCTGTTCGCTGTTGTACAGCCAGTGCATGATATCACCCGGGCCTTCCGGTATGGTCATATCGGAACGGCTTCCGGAGCCCTTCACCATGGCGGTAAGGGCATAAAGACAGCGGATGCAGTCGAAAGCGGCATAACGGTATTCCTTCTCACCGATAAGGCAGTGGACCATCTTGTTTTCGGAGAAGGCCTCTGCGGGACAGATGCGGATGCATTTTTGATCGCATCGCTCCGGCAAACATAGCGGGGGGCCGTCGTAAGGGGCGCCGGCTTCTAGCGGGGCGTCGGTGATGACGGAATTGAACCTGATCCTTGAGCCTGCACCCGGGACCAGGCAGAGGCCGTTCAGGCCGAATTCGCCCAACCCCGCGGCCACGGCGGCATGCCGGTGGCTGAAGTCTGCGTCCATTCTGCCTTCGAGGACGCCCTCATATTTCCGGTAGAGGGATATCTGCCAGGTAGGGGGAAAGAGCAGGGTCCGGTAACCCCTGGCCTCTAGCATACGCGCCAGCGCCAGGGCGACCCGTGAAAGCTCCAGGTTTACCAAGCCGTAACCGTAAAACAGGTACGGAGAAATCGTCTTTCCCGGCTCATCATATTCGCCCCAAATGTCGCAGATGCCGTCGAGCAGCTTTATGCCGAAAGAGATAACACCGGTAGCTTTCTCCATATAAAATTGCGGATGGGTATCCTGAGGACAATGTGCAAAGCGTTCTACGGGAGCAAAACCGACCAGATCAGCGCCATTCGAACCGGCTAAAGCAAATACCTTTTCAGTGATCGCCCTACTGTTCGCCATGCCCAGCAAGCTCCTTTCAAGTGGATGGTGTCAGATCCGCAGCAGTGAGTGACTACTCACTCACTATAAATATAGCGCAATATTTTGCTGGTGTCAAACCCTTCGTGCAATTCATTAATCTTGCTATATTTTATAAAGGCGACGTTGGGTGAAAATATAACCCGGTTCAGGTGGGACTGGATGGCAGCATTGACCCGGGCTGTCCCTAAAAGCGGCCAGAGCCCGGCAGAGCGGCGGAAAAAGTAATATAATGAAGACAGTGCTTTAACAAATTTTACGAAAAAGCTATGGTGGGCTAAATTATGCATAGTGCCGGGAGCAGCATGGTTGAACTAGCCAGAAAAAATTGGCCCCGGGGGGTGCAGTCCTACAAGCGGGGGAAGGTGCTCTACTGGCAGGGTGATCCCGTCGAAAGCCTCTTTGTCATCGAGGGCGGGGCGGTGAAAATATCGTCCATCTCCACGGAGGGGCGGATCTACGCCCACGGTATTCTGGGGCCCGGCCGCCTGCTGGGGGCGACAGATTATTTTCTTGATGCCATCCATGAGACTACCGCCGAGGTGATCAACAAGAGCTCGCTGTGGGCGATACCCGCTAATGGATTCCAGCGCCTTCTGGATCGGGAGCCGGTATTTTCTACAACGGTGATGCAGGAACTGGCCCGGGAGGCCAAGGTACATCTTTCGAAGGCCCGGGAGCTGAGTTTTCTCGACGTGCAGTAGCGGCTGAAGGAAAGCCTCATCGAGCTCGCCGATGTTTACGGTCTGGCCACAGATGAAGGGATTGAGCTCGGTGTTAACCTAACCCATGAAGAGATGGGGGAGCTGATCAATGCAAACCGTTCGACGATTACGCTATGCTTGCAGGAGTTAAAAAAAAGGGGTTATCTCCGGACCCGGGGACGCAAAATCATCCTGATCCCCCACCGGCATATGGAGCTCCTTGACCACCTCAGCGAAAGCGTTCTCTCCGGCGGCGTTGGAGAGGCGGCGGATCTGGCGCCGCCGCTGTTCCGGGCAGCGGCGGCGAAATTATCCCACCGGGCTCTCCTTGCCAAGTCCGGTTACCGCCGGGGCCCCTTTCTTCCTCTGTTTATGGCCTAGTTTTCTCAGCGCACCGGCGGTGACGACGATGGAGAGAAAAAATGTGATGAGATCGGCCAGCGGCTGGCTTGCCTGTACCCCACCGACGCCGAAATAACGCGGTAGCAAAAATATGGCCGGCAGGAAGAAAAGACCCTGCCGCGCAAGGGCCAGTAGCGAAG
>DUVX01000105.1 GCA_012840855.1 Bacillota bacterium
ACCTTCTGCCGGACTTTCCTCGACATCCGCATTTAGGCTTAGTCTCGGCGTCCTGCCTTCGGCAAGCCGGTCCGGCTCCAGGTTTTGCTTCGCCGACCCTTTCAGGCCGCTCAACGCGATCTCCACGACGCCTGAAGCAGGGAGATTCTGATATTGCGCACGTCCCCTGAAGCAGGGAGCTCCAGATATTGCGTACGTCCCCAGAAGCAGGGAGCTTCAGATGTTGCGCACGTTCCCCCTCCCCTGCACCGCGCACGTTCCCTCTCCCCTGGCGGAAGAGGGACAGGGAAAGGGGGAAGGATTGCCCAGCAGTGCTTAAACGTAACCATCCTGCCCGCCCCAGCATATTTTACAAGCGGGGGGTGCGCTGCGGTGATGGAGATTAAACTGGGGAAAGAACATCGCAGGAAGCTGCTTAAAAAGCAAAATGTTGTCGGAGTGGGTCTGGGCTATCGCAAAAAGAAAGGGCGAAAAACAAGGGAAAAAGCGATCATCGTCTTTGTGACCAAAAAAGTGGCGCCCCAGAAGCTGGACAAGGAAGAGATGGCCCCCCGCTATCTTGAGGGGCAGCGTGTCGACGTGATCGAGATCGGCGAGGTTCGCCTGCTGGAGAGCTGCACTCCCCTGGTTCAAAATATTCCTGTTGATGATCGCCTGGCCCGCCGGCGGCCTGCTCCGGGAGGCGTCAGCATCGGTCATTACCGGGTTACCGCTGGAACCCTGGGTGCTGTGGTTAAAGATTTGCAGACAGGAAAGCGCCTTATTCTCTCCAACAATCATGTCCTGGCGAATTCCTCCAATGGGAAAGACGGCCGCGCTTCCATTGGTGATCCGGTGCTGCAGCCGGGGCCCTACGACGGCGGCAGCCCGGATGGGGATATTATCGGGCGGTTGGAGCGCTTTGCCCCGATCAGAGCTACTTTCCAATCTCCCAGCTGTACCACAGCCCGTTTTTGGGAGGATCTGGCCAATCGATTTCTTTCAGCCATGCTGCCCCATTACCGCGTCAACCTGCAAAGGGCCAATGAGGAAGGAAACCTTGTGGATGCCGCGTTGGCTGTACCCCTTCGCGAAGATGATCTTTCGGCAGAGCTGCTTGCCCTGGGGCGGATTTCCGGGGTGGGTGAGGTCTATCCTGGCGATGATGTCTGCTTCAGCGGCCGTACCAGCGGTGTCGTCGGGGGTTCTGTTGTGGCCCGCGATGTCAGTCTCTATGTTACTATGGAGCCGGGTGTAGATCTTTATTTTATCGATCAGCTGGTTACAACAGCGGTATCCCGACCGGGGGACAGCGGTTCCCTGCTGGTGGATAGAGAGAACCGGGCAGTGGGCCTTCTTTTTGCCGGCTCAGAGACCGTCAGTATCTGCAATCGCTTTGTGAATGTATCGACCTTGCTCGGCGTGGAGCCAGTAACCGGCTAATCCGCAACCTATCCGCTTCAATCCTCCACATTGTAAGAAGTGTGAATGTTCAGGCAGGATTATGCCTCCACATAACCCCCTGGCTGCGCTTTATCTTTCCAAGAGCCCTTATTACAGCCGGCTTAATATGGGTAAAGGGGGGCTTTCGCCGGTGAAAAAGATCGAGCTGCCGGTGACGGACTCAGCCGGCGGGGATGAAAGGAAGGGGAGCAGCTGAGTGTAAGCTCGGCTGCTCCCAGAAGTGTACCGTTCCGCTCTATTCTATTGCTCTACTCTTTTAACCCAGCCAGGCGCCGGTAGAAATCGCGGCGCTGTGCGGCATCCCTTTCCGCTTTCTCGTAAAGCTTCTCCGCTTGCTCAGGAAATTGGAGCTGTAGCGTTTTGAAACGTGTCTCGTTCATCATAAAGTCGCGCACCTCGCCCTTCGGCTCCTTTGAGTCCAGGATAAAGGGGTTTTTCCCTTCATCGGCGAGTAGGGGGTTGAAACGGTAGAGCGACCAGTAACCCGAATCCACGGCCAGCTTCTCTTCCCGCTGGCTGAGGCCCATATTGATGCCGTGGGCGATACAAGGGGCGTAGGCGATAATTAGAGAGGGCCCCGGATAAGCTTCTGCTTCGGTGAAGGCCCGGATCAGCTGCTGTCCGCTTGCCCCCATGGCGACCTGGGCCACGTAGACATAGCCATAGGTCATGATCATCGCGCCAAGATCTTTTTTACGGGTTTGCTTGCCGGCGGCGGCAAATTTGGCTACGGCAGCGGTGGGGGTAGCTTTCGATGACTGCCCGCCCGTGTTCGAGTAGACCTCGGTATCGAGAACCAAAATGTTCACATCGGCTCCGGTGGAGAGAACATGGTCCAGGCCGCCGTAACCGATGTCGTAGGCCCAACCGTCTCCGCCGATAACCCAGATGGAGCGCTTGGGCAGCAGATCTTTCTGTTCATCAATCTGCTCCAGCAGTGCCCGCAGGTCGCCGGCTGATTTTTTGATCTCGACCTGAAGCAGCTCTTTGATCCGGGCGGCGGCTTCGAGCGAGGGGTCGCCCTCGTCTTTAACCTCAAGCCAGTGGGTGAAAGCCTCTTGCAGCTCTGCCGGCGGATCCAGGGTGAGCGCTTCCTCAATCAGCGCTGTCAGCTGTTCCCTTTGCTGGGTTACCGCCAGGGAGTAGCCAAAACCGTATTCGGCGTTATCCTCAAAGAGCGAGCTGGCCCAGGCCGGGCCCCTTCCCTGATTATCGGTGCAGTAAGGGGTGGTGGGCGCGTTGCCGCCGTAGATGGATGAGCAGCCGGTAGCGTTGGCGATAAGCATCCGCTTGCCGAACAGCTGGGTGAGCAGCTTCAGATAGGGGGTCTCTCCGCAACCGGGGCAGGCGCCGGAATACTCGAAAAGCGGCCGGTGGTACTGGCTGCCCCGCACATTTTTCTTCGTCAACCCCGGATCGCATTCGGGCAGGCTCTCGGCAAAGCGGAAAGAAGCATCTTCGCTTTCCACCACTTCATCTAGAGGTTTCATCTCCAGCGCCGTCACTTTAGCCGGGCAGGTATCGACACAGTTGCCGCAGCCGGTGCAGTCAAGCGGTGAGATCTGGATCCGGTAGCGTAGCCCATCGAGATCTTTGCCTCTGGCCTTGAGCGTGGTAAATCCCTCCGGCGCTTCCGCCAGCTCAGACTCGCGGGCCAGGTAGGGGCGGATCGCTGCATGGGGGCAGACAAAAGCACAGTGATTGCACTGAATACAGTGATCGGGCAGCCAGACCGGCACCTGGACGGCGACACCCCGCTTTTCGTAACGGGTTGTTCCCAGGGGAACAACGCCATCAGGCTGAAAAGCGCTCACGGGAAGCCGGTCTCCCTGCAGCTCGATCATCGGGTAGACCAGATCGCAGACGTACTGCGGCGCCTCTTCGGGGATGTGCTGCGCCCCGTCGGTAGCTTCGGCCCAGTTTTCGGGATAGTGTACCCGCTCGATCGCTTCCAGCGCCTCGTGCATGGCGGCGATATTTTTTTCGACAATTTTCGGGCCCTTCCTGCCATAAGATCTGTCGATCATCTTCTCCATCTCCGAGAAGGCAAGCGAGGGCTCGATCACTTCGGTGGTTTTGAAAAAGGCCGTCTGCATGATCACGTTGATCCGTCCGCCCAGGCCCACCGAGCGGGCGATCTTGACTGCGTCGACATTGTAGAATTTTAGTTTCTTATTGGCGATAACTCTCTTTAGCTCTGCGGGCAGACGCGCTTCCATCTCATCGGTGCTCCATGGCGAGTTGAGCAAAAAGATGCCGCCTTCCTTGATCCCCTCAAGAAGCTTGTAACGGGTGACATAGGAAGGATTGTGGCAGGCAACAAAGTCGGGCTGTTCGATGAGATATGGCGATTGAATGGGCTGGGGGCCGAAGCGCAGGTGCGAAACGGTGAGCCCGCCCGATTTTTTCGAGTCGTAGACAAAATAAGCCTGGGCATAGAGATCGGTATTATCACCGATGATGACGATGCTGTTTTGATTGGCGCCAACGGTGCCGTCGGAACCGAGTCCGAAAAACTTGCAGCTGTAAGTCCCGGCGGGGGCGCTGTCGATCTGTTCTTTTATCTCCAGTGAGCTGTGCGTTACATCATCGGCGATTCCCACGGTGAAATGGTTCTTGGGAGTCTCCTGCTGCAGATTTCTAAAAACAGCTGTGACCATGGAAGGGGTAAATTCTTTGGAACTGAGGCCGTAGCGGCCGCCAACAATCACAGGCGTCTGCTGCTTCTCCATGAAGGCGGTACAGATATCTTGGTAGAGCGGTTCACCCGGCGCACCCGGTTCCTTGGTCCGGTCCAACACGGCGATCCGGCGGCAGCTTGAAGGCAGCGCCGCCAGGAAATGATCCCGGGCGAAGGGGCGGTAGAGACGGACCTTGATCAGCCCCACTTTTTCGCCCCTGGCGCAGAGATAATTGACGGTCTCTTCGACGGTATCGGCGCCCGAGCCCATGCAGACGATAATATCCTCAGCGTCGGTAGCTCCAACGTAATCAAAAAGCCGGTAGCGGCGGCCGGTAAGCCCGTAGACGGAATCCATCGCTTCTTCCACTATCCCCGGCACAGCCAGGTAGAAGGGGTTGGCCGCCTCACGGTTCTGGAAGTAGATATCCGGGTTCTGGGCGGTCCCGCGCTGATGGGGCTGCTCGGGGTTGAGCGCTCGCTTCCGGAAGGCAGCGATCGCTGCCCCATCAACAAGCTTCTTGATATCCTCGTAATCGATCACTTCTATTTTTTGCATCTCGTGGGAAGTGCGGAAACCGTCGAAAAAGTGCAGAAAGGGGACCCGCGTCTTGATTGTGCTGAGGTGAGCCACCAGAGCCAGATCCATGACCTCCTGCACCGAGGCCGAGGCCAGCAGGGCAAAGCCCGTCTGCCGGGCGGCCATTACGTCGGAATGATCTCCGAAAATGGAAAGCGCATGAGTCGACAGGGCGCGCGCCGAAACATGAAAAACCGTGGGTAGCAGCTCGCCCGAAATCTTATACATATTCGGGATCATCAGGAGCAAGCCCTGGGAGGCGGTAAAGGTTGTGGTCAGCGCACCGCTGACCAAAGCACCATGGACCGCCCCCGCTGCGCCTCCTTCGGACTGCATCGAGGCGACGCGCAGGGTCTGGCCAAAAATATTTTTTCGCCCGTAAGCGGCCCATTGATCGCAGGTTTCAGCCATATTTGAAGAAGGGGTGATCGGGTAGATCGCAGCAACATCGCTTAAAGCATAAGCAATATGGGCGGCGGCAGTATTGCCGTCCATTGTTTGGGTGGATTTAGGCATTTTCATTCCTCCAGTTGATTGGTCTATCTGGGTTTTACTACTAAATAAAGCGCAATCACCAACTGTAAATTTGAAGTGTTTAAATATTTAACCGCCGGTGGATTACGGTTTAAATGTACGGGGCCTCAAGTTAGTTTATTATCACTGCTATCATATTACAAAGCGGGAATGATGTAAAATCAAAATTTCGGGGGAGCGTAAAAACCCCTATCCTGTCGCTTTATGGCAGGATCTCAGTTAAAATGATATCAAAAGGCGAGATCTCCTGCGTCACTTTCCTCACCTCGAGCAGATCTTGCAGGCTCAGATCTGTTTTTAGGTTATGATAGCCGATCCATAAAAGCTCCAGTCCCGATTTGGTAAACTGAATCTTGCAGGCGGCGAGCAGAAGTTCAAGCAAGATCTTCTCTTTCTTCACCGTGGGTGTTGCCGGGTCGCTCATCAACTTTAAAATTTCCCCGCCCTCCAGATCTATGTTCAGTTTTATCGCTTTGCTCCTGCGGGAAGCGCCCGCGCTCTGGCTTTCTCTCTGCAGCAGATCGAGCATCTCCACAAAGCCATGCAGGTTTAGATCGATATAAAACTGGGGCTTCAGCCCCGTCAGGGAAGCAAGGGCCCTGTAAAGTTCCTTACGGCTGCCCTCGCTGTCGAGGAGCTCGCCGATGGGGCGGGTACTCCCTTTGGTTTTAACTTCCACGGAGGGGTCTACAGCGGTGAGAAAGGCGCAGCGCTCGGGGACCAGGGTAACGATCATCAGCACCTCTGCAGCGGGGATCTTCCACCACCGCCCGATCAAAAGAAAATGGATATTGTTCTTCCCTATTTCCGGTGAGAGTTTTTCCGGGGCGCTTTTTTTGGGTGTCGCCGGGCGTTTCGGAGATGGAGCCTTTGCCGCCCCCCTCGGTGTCCCCTTCGCGCTACCCCCTACTCTCTTTTCCGGGGGGGCGCTTTTTGGGGGAGGCTGCTCCTCTTCGGAGGGGAAAGACGATTCAGCAGGCTGCGGCGCAGTTTCCTTCTTAGTGGGGAGTTTTTTGTTTTTTGCACGCTGCTGTCCCGCTAGTTCTTCAGTATATTCCGGTGCGTTGAGCGGTCTTTGCTGTGAGCTGGAAGCGGCGACAAAACAGAGTACGGAAGAAAAAAGGCAGAGGGCAAGTAGCGTGAAGAGACGTTGCATCGGCGCACCTTCCTTAAAATTTGCTGGCCTTAGCTTTCCACAGGAAGTTTAAAGCATACAGGACCTGTGAGTAAAATGTTGGCGGGGGGAGATGATTGGAAAAACCTGCTTTAAGCAGGAAAAGAGAGACCTCATTCCAGAAGGTAGTGTTGTTGAGAAAAACAACCAACGGAGGAGGCCTCTCAAGAGT
>DUVX01000106.1 GCA_012840855.1 Bacillota bacterium
ACCATACAGGATACGCTGATCCGTTGGCGGCGGATGCAGGGTTATGATACCCTTTGGCTGCCGGGAACAGACCACGCCGGCATCGCCACCCAGATCCGGGTGGAGGAGGATCTTGCCGGTGAAGGGCTCACCCGCCATGAGCTGGGCCGAGAGCGCTTTCTGGAGAAGGTCTGGGAATGGAAAGAGGTATACCACGGGCATATCACCGGGCAGCTTCATTCTCTCGGAGCCTCCTGTGACTGGTCCCGGGAGCGCTTCACGATGGATGAGGGCTGCTCCAGGGCGGTGCGCCGCGTTTTTGTCGACCTGTACCGGGCCGGGCTGATCTACCAGGGCAACTACATGATCAACTGGTGTCCCCGTTGCCATACCGCCCTTTCCGATATTGAGGTGGAACATGACGAGAGGGATTCCACCCTTACCCATATCCGCTATCCGCTGGCTGACGGCGGCGGTTATATCGTTGTGGCGACGACGCGGCCGGAGACGATGCTCGGCGACAGCGGGATCGCCGTCCACCCCGAAGATGAGAGATACAGGAGTCTGGTGGGGCGCGAAGTTATTCTGCCTTTGCTCGATCGGAAGATCCCCATCGTTGCCGACGACTATGTTGATCCCGCTTTCGGCAGCGGGGCGGTCAAAGTGACGCCGGCCCACGATCCCAATGACTTTGAGATCGGTGAGCGCCATGATCTTGAGGTCATTTCGGTGATCGATGAAGATGGCAAAATGACCGCGGCGGCGGGCCCCTATGCCGGCCTCGATCGGGATGACTGCCGTGAAAAAGTGGTGGAGGACCTGCAGGCCCTGGGCCTTGTAGAAAAAATTGAAGAATACCGTCATGCCGTGGGTCACTGCCACCGCTGCCGTACCGTTGTGGAACCGCTGATCTCGAAGCAGTGGTTCGTGAAAATGAAACCACTTGCCGAGCCTGCTCTGCAGGCAGTGCGCGACAAGGAGACAAACTTTGTCCCGCCGCGCTTTACCCGAGTCTACGAAAACTGGCTGGAAAATATCCGCGACTGGTGCATCTCGCGCCAGCTCTGGTGGGGTCACCGCATCCCCGCCTGGTACTGCTCCTGCGGAGAGGTGATCGTCGACTATGACGAGCCCCGCTCCTGCCCGGCCTGCGGCGCGCAGTCGCTGGAGCAGGATCCCGATGTGCTTGATACCTGGTTCAGCTCGGCGCTGTGGCCTTTTTCGACGCTGGGCTGGCCGGAGGAGACGGCGGATCTGGCCCGTTATTTTCCCACCGATGTCCTTGTCACCGCTTACGATATCATCTTCTTCTGGGTAGCGCGGATGATCTTCATGTCGCTCTACTTCATGAAAGAAGTTCCGTTCAAGGTGGTCTATATTCATGGGTTGGTGCGCGATTCTCTGGGCCGCAAGATGAGCAAATCGCTGGGCAACGGGATCGATCCCCTCGAGGTGATCGCCGCTTTCGGCGCCGATACGCTGCGCTTTTCGCTGGTGACGGGACAGGCTCCCGGTAGCGATCAGCGCTTTCGCCAGGAAAATGTAGAAGCGGCGCGCAATTTTGCCAACAAGATCTGGAACGCTTCCCGTTTTGTGATCATGAACCTGGCCGATGAACCCGGCGGCGCAGCCGACTATATCCCCTTCCGGCCCGATTCTCCGCCCGCTGAGCTCACCGTGGAGGATCGTTGGATCCTGCACCGCTACAACGAGGCGGTGGGTCAGATCACGGCCAATCTCGAAGAGTATGAGCTCGGTGAGGCGGCGCGTCTGGTCTATGAGTTTCTCTGGAACGACTTTTGCGACTGGTATGTGGAGCTGAGCAAACATTACCTTTACGATCAGGAGAAGACAGCGGCTACACGTGAAGTGCGCCGTCGCACCTGCGGTATTCTTCTTTATGTCTTGGAGGGGGTGCTGCGGCTGCTCCACCCCTTCATGCCCTTCATCTCCGAAGAGATCTGGCAGTACCTGCCACAGCGCTCATCAGCCCTGATCGTGGCTCCCTGGCCCGAAGAGCATCCCCGGCTGCACTTCCCCGCCGAGGCGGCGGCGATCGCCCTGGTTCAGGAGGCGATCCGGGCGGTGCGCAATTTGCGCAGCCAGGTACAGCTGCCTCCCGGGCAGAAAGCGCCGGTGATCATGAGGCCCTCACCGGAGGCGGCGGCGGTGCTGGAGCGAGAGCACCATCAGCTTCTGCGGATGGCCTTCATCGAGCCGCTGACGATCGATCCCGCCGCGACAAAACCGCAGCAGGCGCTGGTGGAGATTATCGGTGAGGAGCTCGAGGTCTATCTCCCCCTGGCTGGGGTGGTCGATCTGGAGGCGGAGATGGGGCGTCTGGAAAAGGAGCTTCAGCAGGTTGAGCGTGAGCTGCGGCGTACCATGGGGAAGCTGCAGAATCCCAAGTTTGTGAAAAAAGCCCCGCCGGAGATCGTGGCTAAAGAGAAGGCGCGCTTCGAGGAGCGCAGCGCTAAAGTAAACAAGTTAAAGGAAAGAATCCAGGAGCTGCAGTAACCGATGTCGCATCAAACAGAGGCGGCCTACCGCCGCGCCCTTGAATGGATTCACAGTATCGGCCGCTTCGGCATGAAACAGGGCCTGCAGCGGATCGAAGCGCTGCTTTCGCTACTGGGCGATCCCCATCGCCGGCTGAAATGTATCCATATCGGCGGGACTAACGGCAAGGGCTCCGTGGCAGCCATGCTTGCCGCTGTGCTGCAGGAGTCCGGCTACCGTACCGCCCTCTACACCTCGCCCTATATCTCCTCTTTCACCAACCGGATGAGCATAGACGGACGTGACATCGACAACGCTGCGCTGGTTGCGCTGGTGGAGCGGCTGCGTCCCTTTGTAGACAAGATCAGCAGCGATGAGCGGCTCGGTCCGGTGACTGAATTCGAGGCGGTCACGGCGCTGGCGTTCACCTACTTTGCCCGTGAGCAGCCCGATCTGGTCGTCCTCGAGGTAGGCCTGGGCGGCCGTTTCGACGCCACCAATGTGGTCACGCCGCTGCTGAGCGTGATCACCAATATTGGCCTCGATCATACCCAGGTGCTTGGGGATACGGTCGCGGCCGTTGCCTCCGAAAAGGCAGGCATCATCAAGGAGGCCGTCCCCTTGCTTACCGGTGCGACGAAGCAAGAAGCGCGCCGGGTGATCGCCCAAACCTGCCGGGAACGGAGTTCTCCTCTTTTCTACGCCCTTCTTTCCGGTGAGAACACTCCCCCGGGGGTGAGAAGCGCCTCGAGCTGCCGCCGGGAAATCCTCCCCGATGGGCAAAGCTTCGACTACAGCGGCTTCAGCCGTTCGCACCGGGATCTCTTCATCCCCCTGCGCGGACTTCACCAGGTGGGCAACGCTGCCCTGGTTCTTGCTGTCCTGGAGCTGCTCGCGGAGCAGGGCTATAGATTTCCCGAGGGAGAGCTGCGCCGGGGCCTGGCTAAAACGACTTGGCCGGCCCGCCTGGAGCTGCTTCGCCGCGAACCGCTGCTCATTCTGGATGGAGCCCATAATCCGGCGGCGATGAAGGGGCTGGCGGCTTCGCTCCCCGAATATTTTCGTTACCGCCACCTGCA
>DUVX01000107.1 GCA_012840855.1 Bacillota bacterium
CGCCGGGTTCTTGCTACCCCCCAGGGCCTCACCGTTACCCTGGGGATCAGGGCGGCCGCCGACGAGAATCTGCCCGCCCTGACGGAAGAGCTGCAAAAAAAGATCAAAGAGTATCTCGAAGGGGTAACGGGTATCGCGGTGGCTGAGGTGAGGGTGAAGGTGGAAGATATCATTATCGACCAGGTTCCGTTGAAAGTGAAGTAGAGGGGAAAAGAGGGTCCAAAGGGGGGAGCGAAACTGAACTTCTGGGATTTTTTAAGCAGGCATTGGGGAAAGATAATCGGCGGCCTCGCCGGCCTGATCATCGCTCTGATGATGATCCATTACGGGGTTTTAAAGAGCCTGATCATCTTCGCTTTTATCGCCCTGGGGATCGTGATCGGCTGGCGGCTTGATCTTGACGAAAATATCCGCCGCTATTTTGAACGCCTTTTTTCCTCCCGTGATGATTTCTAGAGTCCAGCAGGAGGTGTCCTTTTGTCCCGTCGACTGGCCCGCGAAGCGGCATTTAAAGCACTTTTTCAAATAGATCTCGGTAAATCAACAACTGAGCAGGCGCTGCGCTATATCTTACAGGGTTTAAAGCTCAAGGAGAGCGAGCTTCTCTTTGCCCGGGATCTTGTCGAAGGGGCCCACCGGAACCGGACAGAGCTGGATGCGCTGATTCAAAAGTATCTGGTTCGCTGGGAGCTGCAGCGCCTCGGCACCGTCGATCGCAACCTGTTGCGCCTCGCTCTTTTCGAAATACTCTACCGGCCCGATATTCCCGCAGCCGTGGCGATCAACGAGTCGCTGGAGCTGGCCAAAAGATATGGCTGCAGCGAGGAAGAGGTCTCCTTTATCAACGGCCTTCTCGATCGCGTTGCAGCGGAGTTTTCGAAGGGTGAATAACGGGCCGCTATATTTAGGTATCGACTGCTCAGCGTATACTACTTCGCTGGCCCTTGTCGACGGCGAGGAGAGGCTGCTCTGGGAGCGGCGCCGGCAACTTCCCGTGCGCCATGGTGCACGCGGCCTGCGCCAGTCGGAAGCCCTCTTTGCCCATATCCAAAACCTGCCGGAAATGTGGGAGGAGGGCGCCTCCTTTTTGAAGTGCGCCCCCCTGGCCGCGGTGGCCGCTGCGGTAAAGCCCCGCCCCCTAAGCCATTCCTATATGCCTGTTTTCAAAGTGAGCGAGACAGCCGGGACGCTCATCGCCCAGACGCTGGGATGCTCATTTTTTGCTTATTCCCACCAAGAAGGCCATCTTGCTGCCGGGCTTTGGTCCGCCGGCCTGCCGCCGGGACGCTGCCTGGCCGTTCACCTTTCCGGGGGTACCACTGAGATACTCGCTGTGGACGGCAGAGAGCCGGCCCGTCTTCAGATAGAGCGGCGGGGCGGCGGCAGTGATCTCCATGCCGGCCAGTTTGTGGACCGTATTGGTGTCGCTATGGGGCTGCCCTTTCCCGCCGGGCCCGCGCTGGAGCGGTGCGCCCGCCGGGGCGAGACCGGGGCGATCAAGCTTCCGGTGGCGGTGCAGGGAACGGAGATCAGTTTTTCCGGGCCGGAAAGCCAGGCGCAGCGCCTGCTGGAGCAGGGAGCAGGGCGCTGCGATCTGGCCCGGGCTGTCGAGATCTGTATAGCCGACTCTCTTTCCGCAGCCCTCCTGGCTGTGGCGGATATCCACTCCTTCGCCGCCGTCCTCGTTGTAGGCGGCGTGGCGGCCAACACCTTTATTCGCGATCGCCTTCGCCAAAAATGTCCCAAAAAAACCTTCCACTTTGCGTCGCCCGCTTTCTCAAGGGATAACGCCGCCGGGCTGGCGGTGCTGGCGGCAAGGAAAGTGAGAGAGGAAATAAAGGAGAAACGTTGAAGATATCTAGAAATATGAATTAAGAAAAGGAAAATAATCAAAATATGGCGAATTAAATTATGAGCGCCCAGGGGGGGTGCGTCGAAGGGAGGGTAAGTGAAAGTATTCACTATGCGGAAATGAATAGGTGAAATTCCGTAAATTCCTGAGGGAGAGAGGGGAAAATGGCCAAGGTTTTATTCAGTAGTTGGAATGATCAACTTATTGATGAACGTAGAAAAGATCCGGCGGAGAGGGCCGAACTGGCCGGGCTGAACTTGCCCGAAGAGCTGGAGGGCGCACCGCTGAAAGCTTTTCTGGGCTGGGCGGGGCTGGTGGTAATTGATCCGCAGGTCAATGTTGTCGAGGCTCTGCACCGCTATTTCGAGGCGGTGCAGCAGGAGTCATGCGGCCGGTGTGTGCCCTGCCGGATCGGCACCCGGGTGCTCGCCGACATTTTAGGGCGGCTCGTCCGGGGCGAGGGGGCTGCGGTTGACCTGGCCGTGCTGGAGCGTCTCGGAAAGATGATCAAGGAAAGCTCTCTTTGCGAGCTGGGGCAATCGGCGCCGGTACCGCTGCTCCATGCGCTGGAGCACTTCAGGGATGATTTTACAGCCTGCCTGGATTCGGGGGAAGCAGTGAAAGAGAGCGGCCTGCGCTATCGCCCCATCCTGACGGCGCCCTGCCGCAATGGCTGCCCGGCGCATATCGATATCCCTTACTATATAGGGATGATCGAGGCCGGGCTTTACGATGCCTCGCTGGCTCGCATTCTTGATAAAACGCCGCTGGCCGGGGTTCTCGGCCGGGTCTGTGTCCATCCCTGCGAGGAAAACTGTCGGCGGCAGCCGCTCGACGATGCTCTTTCGATCCGGGTGCTGAAGAGATTTGTTGCCGATTTTGAGCTGAGAAACAGGGGCTCCAGCAAAGCAGACGGTGCGGCAACAGCGGCGGGAAAGAGGGTGGCGATTATCGGCGCCGGGCCGGCGGGACTGAACGCCGCCTATATGCTGGCGCGCCAGGGTTACCGGGTCACCATTTTTGAGGCGCTTCCGGTGGCCGGCGGGATGCTGGCGGTAGGTATCCCCAGCTACCGCCTCCCCTGGGATATCCTCAACGCCGAGATCGACCTGGTCAAGTCGCTGGGAGTGGAGATCAGGCTGAATACGCGCATCGGCAAGGATATCAGCTTTGAGCAGCTGCGCGGCGAGGGTTACGAAGCGATCCTCATCGCCACCGGACTCCATGAGAGCGCAAGCATGAGGGTGGAGGGCGAGGATGCCGGTTACGAGGGGTTCATCCCCGGGGTGGAATACCTGCGGCGGGTGAACCTGGAGCAGGAGATGGCCCTAGGCCGGCGCGCCGCCATTATTGGCGGCGGCAACGTGGCTATGGACTGCGCCCGCTCGTCATTGCGGCTGGGTATTGAAGAGGTCTACCTGGTCTACCGGCGCTCCCGCGTGGAGATGCCGGCCAACGAGGCGGAGATCATTGCCGCCGAGGAGGAAGGGGTCAAATTTCACCTGCTGGCCAATCCCACGCGGATTATCGCCGAGGAAGGCCGTGTGGTAGGGATGGAGTGTATCCGCATGGAGCTGGGCGAACCGGACAGTAGCGGCCGTCGCCGCCCCGTCCCGGTGCCGGGCTCAGAATTTGTGCTCGATGTGGATATGATTATCCCGGCCATCGGCCAGGTTGCAGATCTCAGCTTCCTTCCCGAGGGTGGGCCCGTGGCGGTGAGCAAGCGTGGCGCTATCGAGGCCGATGCGCTGACCATGGAGACAACGGCGCCGGGCATCTTTGCCGCCGGTGATGCCGTCCTTGGCGCTCGCACTGTTGTCGAGGCGGTGGCATCGGCCAACAAGGCTGCCGAGGCCATCGACAGCTACCTGCGCACGGGGAGGGCGGCGGCTTCGGAGCGCACCGTTATGGAAAACTTTATCGAGCAGATCGGGGTTTACAATCCTGAGGAGAGACCTGCGCTTATTGGCAACCGGATCCGGCAGGAAGAAAGATGCCGGCCGGTGGCCGAAAGAATTAAAGGGTTCTGCGAAGCCGAGCTGGGCTTTGACGGGCCGCCGACTGCGCTGCGCGAGGCGGAGCGCTGTGCCTGTTGCCTGCGCCTGGGCATGGCTGTAGTATGACCGAGGGGAGGGGAACAGAAGTGAAAAATGTTTCATTGACAATTGACGGTAAGACGATTGAAGCTGCCGCTGGGACGACGATCCTGGAAGCAGCCCG
>DUVX01000108.1 GCA_012840855.1 Bacillota bacterium
CCCTGCTGCCGGATCAGCCCATCAGGATCGCTGCCCTCGGGCATCCCGGCCACTTTTACCAGGCAGCCAGAATCCTGGAGAATCTTCAGCCCCCGCCATGTCGCTGCTTCGCCGGCGCTGTCGGCATCGTAGGCGATGGTCACCGTCTTTACCTGGGAACGAAGCAAACGGCCCTGCTCCAGGGTCAGCGCTGTGCCCAGCGAGGCCACAGCGTTTTTTATGCCGGCCTGGAAAGCGGTGATCACATCGGTATAGCCTTCCACGACGATGGCAACCTGCCGGGAACGTATCTCCTGCCGGGCCAGATGCAAGCCGTAAAGGTAAGCCCCTTTCTTGAAAACCGGCGTCTCCGGCGAGTTCAGGTATTTCGGGCCGCTTTTTTCACCTTCCGCCAGGGCTCTCGCCCCGAAACCTACTATTTTACCGCTTATATTGGAGATGGGGAACATAAGCCGGTCCCTGAAGCGATCGTAATAGCCGCTGTCCCGGCGGGGCGAGATCAGCCCCGCTTTTAAGAGGAGCCCGGTAGGGGCCCCTTTTTTTTGCGCAAACTGAAGCAGGTTCCGCCATCCCGGGGGGGCGTACCCCAGGCCAAAAAGTTCGCCGGATTCGCGGCTAATACCCCTTTGGGAAAGATAGTCCACCGCTTTCTCGCCGGCGGGGCTGCGCCACAGCTGGTCGGCAAAGTAGTCGGCCGCCAACCGGTTCAGCCTGTAGATCTGCTCCTTCAACCGGCCCGCTTCCGAGCGAGCCGCCCCCGTTTCGGGGATCTTTACCCCAGTCTTACGGGCCAGATAGCGCACCGCCTCGAGAAAATCAAGGTTCTCCATCTTCATGATAAAATTAAATACATTGCCCGAGGCGCCGCATCCGAAACAGTGGAAAAGCTGTTTCTCCGGTGTGATCGTAAAGGAGGGTGTTTTCTCATTGTGAAAAGGGCATAGACCGATCAGGTTCTTGCCCCTTTTCTCCAGGGCAAGGTATTCCCCCACCAGGGCGGCCATATCACAGCTCTGCCTGATCTCGTCGATGATATGCTCCGGGATACCCCTCGCCACGATCTCACCACCTGCCGTCAAATTATCTTCCCGCCGTTTGAAAGATAGAAAAACCCCATCCCGGTGCAAAGAGACGAGGCAACCCAGACAAACGATTTACCAGCGTCGGCCCAACAATGAACGGGACGCTCTCCCTGCTTAAAAAAAGCTTTCTCCTTATACTGTTACACTATATTCTACGCTCCGGGAGATAATCCTGCTTTACCCGGTAATTTCCGCAGGGGCGCCCTCTCTTATTATTGCCATAATGTTACATTATAATCCTCTATCCGCCCCAAAGTGAGGGGCTGCCCCTCTAGGGGCAACCCCTTCAGTGTTGTTCCATCCCGCCCGGTGCGCCCTTGGGTTCTCGTTTAGCGCAGCGGGGAGGGAGTAAGCTCTTTAAACTGCTCCGCCGCCTCTGCAAGAAGGGCACCGAAATTGTCGATCTCCGAAAAGGAAAGCTCCCGGTAGACAACCCGCGTGGCCCCCAGACCCAGCTCCTCCAGGAGCGCATTAAGGTGGCCGATCCGTTTCTCCACCCAGCCAACGGTGTCCTTGTGTGGACAGGACGCCTTGGCATCCTCTTTGCACCCTACCACCACGATGCCATCCACACCCATCTCGATCGCTTTGAGCAGATGCAGCGTATCGACTTTCGCGATGCAGGGGTAACGCACCATGGCTATATTCTCAGCCCTGTATCCCATAACCTCCGGCAAAGCAAAAGCGCCATAACCGCAGGTGACTGCCAGCACCGCCGGCGCGCTGTTGGCCTTCTCAAGCAGCTCCGCCACAGCGGGCTCGATGGCATCGGCGGCGTCGTCAACCATCGGTGTCTTGAATTTGATGGCATAGGCCGGGCAGATGGAAAGACAGAGACCGCAGGCCTGGCATTGCTCGCTGCGAATTGTGACAGTGCCATCTACGTTGACTATCGGGACATCGTAGGGACAGATGCGCACACAGGTGAGGCAGTTGACGCACAGCTCCTCGATACGCTCCGCTCCGGCGAGGCAGGTAAGGCAGCGCCGGGCCTCATTGATGGCGTCAACGGCATCATAGCAGTGCTCGGCCTGCTGGAAATGTTTAACCCTTTCCGCCGGGTCCATCATCGGAAGGGCGTGCCTGTCGATCCGGGTAATCTTCTCAGCCACATCAGATTCAAGTTTTTCCAGCGGCACCGGTTCCTCGAGCAGGGCGCTGTCGAAGGGCTCATCACGAAGGTGAGCCAGGATCGCCTGCGCGGCGACCCGACCATTTTTCATCGATTCTACGGCAGTCCCCGGCCCGGTAACCATCTCGCCGCAGGCGAATACCCCTGGACGGCTCGTGGACATGGTCCGGCGGTCGAAAACAACACGGCCCCGTTCATCCAGATCAACCTGGCCTTTCAGCGGTTCGGGGTCGCCGGCCTGGCCGATGGCGAAGATGATGATGTCGCCGGAGATAAACTTTTTGCTCTCTTCGTTGTAGGAGGGGTTGAAACGCCCGCTTTCGTCAAATACGCAGGTGCACTCGATGAGCTCGAGGCCGTTAATCTTACCCTCCTCGCGGATAATCGCGTGGGGACCCCAGGAGGGGTTGAATTCGACCCCTTCTTCTTTGGCCTCTTCGATCTCCCAGGGGAAAGCAGGCATCTCCTCGCCGCACTCGAGGCAGACCACCTTGACCTTAGCGGCGCCGCAGCGAACGGCCGAGCGGGCCACATCCATGGCCACGTTGCCTCCTCCGACTACGATCACGGTGGGATCTCCTTCAAATTTGAAATTATCCCGCTTGACCTCTTTAAGGAAGTTAAGCGCGTAAAGGATCCCCTCCCCCTCTACACCGGGTATCTTCAGTCCGTGGCTCACCGGCAGCCCCAGGGCGATAAGCACCGCCTGGTAGCCTTCTTTCTGCAGCTGTTCCACCGAAAGGTTACGGCCCAGCTCCATGCCGGTTTTGAATTCCACCCCCTGCTCGGCGATCTCGGCGATATCCTGATCGATCGCTCCGTCAGGGAGACGGTAGAAAGGAATATAGTGACGGACGGCCCCGCCCATGAAAGGCTCCCGATCGAAGACGGTGACAGCGCATCCCTGGCGGGCCAGGTCGTAGGCTGCAGTCAGCCCGCTGGGGCCGCCGCCGATAACAGCCACTTTCCCCGCCGATCCGGGCTCCACCTCCGAAGGGGGAACCTTGACGGTGCTGTTTTCCACGGCAAAGCGCTTCAGCCCGCGAATAGAGGGAGGCTGGTCGACATCGTGGCGGCGGCATTCATCCTCGCAATGGTGGGCACAGATGGTGCCGCAGATCGAGGGCAGGGGGTTGCTCGCCTTGATGAGCGCCAGCGCCCGATCAAAATCGCCTGTGGCGATGGCGAGAAGGTAGTCGCGAACGTCTTGATGAATGGGACAAGCTACCTGACAGGGTGGAAGAATATTATCTGTCGGTTCCTGGATATCATGTTGGGTCAAGAATGATCACTCCCCGTTAAAAAATAATATATATTCAAACCTCAATACCTATATTTCGCGGTAAGATTCTAGATTCCTCTCCGTTCCAGTTTAAATTCTCTTTATTCTTTTAGCTTTTTAAGCTTTTCCTGGATTGTTTTTCAAAGAGGAATTCTTTTTGCCTTGACGAAAAGAAATTTAAAGTATATAAAACACTTACTTTAGCGTAACACGGAGGTGGCCCGGGCTACTTCAACCACCCGGCGGGCCAGATACTCCACCCGTCTGATGGCATTTTCATCACTGGAGGCCGGGGACTGAGCACAGCCCCCCTGATGACCGGCATCAGCGGAGCTATGCCCGTCACCAACGAGGAGCATCCCCTGCACCAGCATCATATCGTGCAGCGCTTTAACTGTAGTCTCCTGCCCGCCGAAGCGGGCGCCCCCGGTGGTCAGAGCAGCCCCGACAGTGTTGAGCAGGGCTTGATCAGTTCGCAGCCTGCGGCTTTTGTCCCAAAAACCTTTTAACTGGGCGGAAACCGTGCCGAAGTAAACAGGGCTGCCGATGATCAGGGCATCAGCCTGAGCCAGGTTCCGGAAAACCTGCTCCAGGGCGGTCCCGCGATAGCAGGCTCCGCTACAGGGAGATGAGCAGGCCCGGCAGAAGGGATACTTTTGTTTTTGTAGCAGCGGTTGCAGGTGGATCAGCTCCGTATCTGCCCCTTCCTGCCGAGCTACCGTTAAAGCATGCTCCAGCAGGTGGGCGGTGCTGCCCTTTTCTCTGGGACTGCCGTTTAATCCGATTACGCGCAATCGAAACACCCTTTCTTTTAAAAACTAAATATCTTACTACTCCTGGGAGGTAGCACTAAAAGATGCACTCGTTCAAGAAAAAGATCACTTGCTTTTTGGCCGTACTAATTCTACTTCAATTTGCCTTTGCTCCGCCCCTTCCGGCAGCGCCTGCGATCAAACTCGAGCTCAACGCCAGGGCTGCCGTGCTTATCGATGCCGGGCATGGGACGGTGCTCTACGAAAAAGAGGCCCACAAGCCGCTACCCCCGGCGAGCCTCACCAAGTTGATGGTCATGCTCCTGGCCATGGAGGATCTTGAATCGGGCCGGGTGGACTGGGATACTGCCGTCACCGTCAGCGAAAGAGCCTGGAAAACCGGTGTTACCGAGTCGCAGATGTTCCTGGACGTGGGGCAGCGGGTTGTTTTCAAAGATCTGCTCAAGGGTATCGCCATCGTCTCGGCCAATGATGCCTGCATCGCTGTGGCTGAGCATCTTAGCGGCTCGGTAGAGGCCTTTGTTCAGCGGATGAACCGCCGTGCCGCCGAACTGGGCCTTGAAAACAGCCATTTTGCCAACGTCCACGGCCTTGACGATCCCGACCATTACATGACCGCCGCAGATATCGCCCATCTGGCCTCCTATCTGATCCGCAAGCACCCTGAGGCGGCGGCCTTTTTCTCGGAAAAAGAATTTACCTTTAATGAGATTCGCCAGTTCAACTTCAATACCCTTCTAGGACAATATCCCGGTGTAGACGGCATAAAGACGGGGAGCACCCCCGGTGCCGGCTACTGCCTCGCCTCGACAAGCGAGCAGAAAGGGATGCGGCTCATCGGCGTTGTTCTCCATGCCAACAGCAACAAAGAGCGCCAGGACGACAGCATCGCTTTACTCGATTACGGCTTTTGCAATTTCGAAATAAAGACGCTTTACCGGGAGGGCGAAATTGTAGCCGCGGTGCCGGTGAAACGGGGTCAGAAAAAAGAGGTCGGCCTTGTCGCGGCCGGCCCGGTGCAGGTGGTAGCACCCCGCAACGATAGCAGCTACAAGATTACCGAAGAGCTCGAACTGCCCCGATCCCTGGAAGCCCCGGTGGAGAAGGGTGACTTTGTGGGTACGCTGCATCTAAAAAACGGTAAAGGCGAACCCATCGCTGATATAAAGCTTGAGACGGCGGAAAATCTGAAAAAACTGAGCTTTTTCCCCTATCTGCTACGCCAGGTTGGTTCCTTTTTTAGCGGGCTATGGCACCGTATTCGACCCTAGCTGTTCTGACCGGGGCCCGCTTAGCGGGCCCCGCTGGACCGTTTTGGAGTTCCCAGTTGTCTCGATCAGTCTTTGCGGATCGCCGCCGCCTGGGCGGCGGCCAGCCGGGCGATGGGCACACGATAGGGAGAGCAGCTGACATAATCCAGCCCCGCCTCATGGAAGAACTCGATGGAGGCCGGATCCCCGCCATGCTCGCCGCATATACCCAGTTTCAGATCCGGCCGCGCCTGGCGCCCCTGCGCGATCGCCTCGCGGACCAGCCGGCCCACTCCGTCCCGATCGATCTCCATAAAGGGATTTGCTTTGAGGATCCCTTTGTCCAGATAGAGCGGCAGAAATTTGCTTTCCACATCATCACGGCTGAAGCCGAAGGTGGTCTGAGTCAGATCATTGGTCCCGAAAGAGAAAAACTCGGCGCTTTCGGCAAGTTCGCCGGCCAGCAGGCAGGCCCGCGGCAGCTCGATCATCGTGCCGATCCGGTAAGCGATGCGCTCGCCCCGCCCCTCCATTAACTTTTCAGCCACTGCGGCGACCCGCTTCCTCAGCCGCTTCATCTCTTCCGCATGGCCCACCAGGGGGACCAT
The DNA here is from genome assembly GCA_012840855.1 of Bacillota bacterium. GTDB lineage: Bacteria > Bacillota > Dethiobacteria > DTU022 > DTU022 > JAAZPQ01. Next base: position 6,128 of record DUVX01000108.1, read on the forward strand.
GATCTCCGGCCGGATCTGCTCCGGCGAAAGACCTTCTTCCAACAGCTCGAGGGCGGCGGTGATGATCGCCTCCACCTGCATCCGGTAGATCTCCGGATAGAGCAGGCCCAGGCGACAGCCGCGCTGCCCCAGCATCGGGTTCAGTTCGGTAAGATCGCGTACCTTTTGCAGCAAAGCCTCTTTCTCCTGCAGCAGCCCGGCAGGAGCCCCTTCACGGCGCAGGCGATCGACTTCTAGGAGCAGCGCCGAACGATCGGGCAAAAATTCATGTAGCGGCGGATCGAGCAGGCGAATCGTCACCGGGTAGCCTGCCATTGCCCGGAAGATCCCTTTAAAATCTTCTCTCTGGATAGGCAGCAGCGCCTGCAGCGCCTCTTCGCGTTCAGCATCGCTGTCGGCCAGGATCATCCGACGCATAAGGGGCAGCCTCTTTTTCCCCATAAACATATGCTCTGTCCGGCAGAGGCCGATCCCTTCCGCCCCCAGCTCCAGAGCGCGGCGTGCATCTGCGGGGGTGTCGGCATTGGCCCTCACGCCCAGTCGCCTGCTTTCATCGGCCCAGGTGAGCAGCTCGCGCAGCTCCGGGGTGGGCCGGGGATCGATCAGGGGCGGTTGCCCCGGGATCACCTCTCCCGTAGCCCCGTCAATGGAGAAGAGAGCCCCTTCGGGATATTCTTCTCCCTTAATCGCTATCCGGCGTCCTTCGAGATCGATCTTCAGCGCCTCACAGCCGCAGACGCAGGGTTTGCCCGCTCCCCGAGCGATAACCGCGGCATGGCTGGTCATGCCGCCCCGGCTAGTGAGGATCCCCTGGGCGGCATAGATCCCGTGAATATCATCGGGAGTGGTCTCGGGGCGGACCAGAAGCACCTTCTCACCGGCCCGCGCCCTCTCCTGGGCCCTGTCAGCATCGAAGACTATCTTGCCCGAAGCCGCCCCCGGGGAGGCCGGCAGCCCCCGGGCAACGGCGTCGAATCCGGCGCCGGGTTCAAAGCGCGGATGCAGCAGCTGATCGAGCCCGGCGGGGTCAACGCGCCGCAGCGCATCCGCCCTGCTGATCTTCCCTTCTTTGACCAGATCAACCGCTATCTTTACAGCCGCTGCCGCCGTCCGCTTGCCGCTGCGGGTCTGCAAAAGATAGAGCTTCCCCTTTTCAATGGTGAACTCGATATCTTGCATATCGCGGTAGTGCTCTTCCAGCCGGCTGCACAGACCGATGAACTGGCGGTAAACTTCCGGCAGGGCGCTGCTGAGCTCTTTGAGGGGACGGGGTGTGCGGATGCCGGCGACAACATCCTCGCCCTGAGCATTCAGCAGATATTCGCCGTAGACCCCTTTTTCACCATCAGCGGGGCTGCGGGTAAAAGCAACCCCGGTGCCGCTGTCATCGCCCAAGTTTCCGTAAACCATGGCCTGCACGGTCACAGCTGTGCCGAGATGATCAGGAATTCTGTTCGCCCGCCGGTAAACAAGCGCCCGCGGTGTATTCCATGAATTGAAGACCGCTTCCACAGCCAGGTAAAGCTGCTCAGTGGGGTCGTCGGGGAATTCTTTACCCGTGGCCGCCAGAACAATTTCGAAAAAGCGGCCGATAATCGCCGCCAGGTCGGCTTCATTCAACGCCGCATCGCTGTCGAGAGAGCGCTTTTGCCTGGCTTCTTCCAGAACCAGCTCAAATTGCCGGTGCTCTATCCCCAGCACCACATTGCCAAACATCTGAATAAAGCGACGATGGCAATCCAGAGCGAACCGCCGATCGGCTGTTTCGGCAGCCAGGCTCTCCACCGTCCGTCTGTTGAGGCCCAGGTTAAGTACCGTATCCATCATCCCCGGCATCGAAACCGCTGCACCCGAGCGCACCGAAAGGAGCAAAGGGCTTGCCCCGCCAAATTTGCGTCCCGTGGAGCGCTCCAGGTGCAGAAGCTCTTGCTCGATCTCCTCTTTCAGCGCGGGCCATAACCGGCGCCCGGCGTCAAAATAGCTGTTACATGCTTCGGTCGTGATCACAAACCCGGGCGGCACCGGAAGCCCCAGGCGCGTCATCTCCGCCAGATTGGCTCCTTTGCCGCCCAGCAAGTCTCTCATCTCAGAGCCGCCCTCTGAGAAACGAAATACTGCTCGCCCACTCAACGTTGTCAGCCTCCCCTGATGACCTGCAGAATTTGGTTTGCTACTTCTTCAACTGCCTTGTTGGAAACATCAAAAATGGTGCACTTGATCTGCTCCATGATCCGGCGGGCGTACTCGAGCTCCGCGGTGATCCGTTTCATGGAGGCGTAGTCGGCTCGGGCGTTGAGCCCCAGGCTGTTCAGCCGCTCCCGCCGGATGGAGCGAAGCTGGACCGGATCGATCATCAGGCCGATGATCTTCTCTGAGGGAACCCAGTAGAGCTCCTCCGGCGGCTCCACCTCGGGGACCAGGGGCAGGTTAGCCACCATCAC
>DUVX01000109.1 GCA_012840855.1 Bacillota bacterium
GCACCACCATCCTGCTCTCAGCCCACCAGATGAACCTCGTGGAAGAGCTTTGCGATTCCATCTTTATGATCAACCACGGGCGCGAGGTTCTCTCGGGAAAACTGCAGGAGATCAAGGATAGCTACGGTGAAAATGTGGTGGAGCTGCGCTACGACCCGCAGGGGGATAGCTCCTTCCTGAATGCCATACCGGGCCTGCGCATACTGAACGAGCAGCCCGGTTGGGCGGCGATGCGCTACAGCGGCGGCGCCGGGATCAACAACCTGCTGCGCGAGCTCGGTAACAGGCTGACGATCAGCGCTGTTACTATAGAGAAACCGCCGCTGCATGAGATCTTCATCGAGACTGTCCGCGAGAGGGGTGAAACCATTGAAATGGTCTAATATATTCAAGGTCTTCCGCTGGGAATTCATAAAGAACATTAAAAGCCCCGTCTTCCTTATCACCACCCTGGCGATGCCCCTGATCATGCTCGTCGGAGGCGGGCTCAGCTACCTCGCCAGCAGCAGCGCTATCGACAGCGCTCTCGAGGAGGAACAGCAGGTAGCGGTGATCGATGAGAGCGGAGAATTCTTTGCCTACCTGGAGCCCTATCTTGCGGATTCTCCGGTAAAGCTCACCCTCCATGACAGCGCAGAGCGCGGGCAGCTCCGGGAGCAGATCCGGGAAGGTGAAATCGACGGCTATCTTCTCTTTACCGAAATAAATATTCAGAGCGGCGAGATCGACTACTATGTACAGAGCGCCAGGGAGATGAACGCCATGGTCCTAGAAGGGGCGGTCTCGGCGGCGCTGAGCAGCTACCGGATGGAGAAGATCGGGTTGAACGCGGCGGAGATCGCGGTAGCCACCGCCCCGGCTTCCCTGCATACGCGCAGCATCAGCGGCGAAGAGGTCTCCATCGCCGGGATGATCGCCCCATTGATCTTTGCCATGCTCCTCGTTGTCGCCGTAATGGTCTCGGGGCAGGTGCTCATGTTTGGGGTGCTCAGGGAGAAGCGCAACCGCATCGTCGAGATACTGCTCTCATCGGTGAACGCCATCGATCTGCTGCTGGGCAAAATTATCGGCTTCGGCCTCCTCGGCCTGCTGCAGATCGGGATCTGGCTGGCGGCGGGGCTGCTTGTAGCCACCCGCTTCTACGATCTTGGCCGCTTGGGTATAAGCCTGAACGTGCTCCTGCCCTCGATCCTTTTCTTCGTCGGCGGCTATGTCATGTTTGCAGCTCTTTTTGCCGCCATGGGCGCGACGATGAAAGACGCCGAAGGGGGCAGCCAGACACAGGGGATAGTCGTGATGATCCCGATGATCCCCCTCTTCGCCTCCGGCGCGATCATGATGGCCCCCAATGCCACCTGGGTCCGCGTTTTCAGCTATATCCCCATCTTCACCCCGGTGACCATGCTCATGCGTATCGGTGCCACCAGCGTGCCCTGGTGGGAGATCGCCTCCACCTTTACCGCGCTGCTGCTCGGCGTGGCCTTCTTTGTCTACCTCGGTGCGCGCATCTTCAGCCGGGGGCTACTGCAATTCGATCGCTCCATCTCGCTACGGGAGATCGGAAGGATGATGCGCCGCAGCTACTAATTAAACGACAGGCGCCAAAAAAGGAACGCTCCGGCGTTCCTTTTTCCTCCTTTAAAAAAATAGCTGGAGCCTAACCCTTCTCCTGCCGCGATCTATCCAGATGATAGCGCAGCGCCCGCGGCGTCACCCCGAGCAGCTCCGCCGCCTTGACCTGGTTGCCAAAGGTGAGCTCCAACGCCTGCTCGATGAGCCGCCCCACGATCTGTTCCCGCCAGGATTTAAGATCCTCCTGGAAGTCCTGCAGGCCAAAGCCCTCCTTGAAATCGATCCCGGAGGTGAGCA
>DUVX01000011.1 GCA_012840855.1 Bacillota bacterium
AGAGAAAGAGGGCAAACATCCTTTCGCTGACTTATTTTTTGCGCATGCTTAGCCAACATTATCAATTCGGCTGGGCAATGACATGTTACTGCTAGCCGATAAACATAAGTTTTTGGGTTCTAATCTTTAAATTAATTATATAATGCCCTCTGACTCTTTATTTATCCCGCCTCCGCGAGCTCCTTTGGGCCTTGCGAACCTCTGAAAAAAACCTTTTGCGGTTATGCCAGATCTTGTTTTTCAACCTGAGCTGGCGATAAAGATCGGGCCCGAAGAACAGAAAGTAGTTCAAGACCGCCGCCAGGGCAGCAAGTTTATGCGGCAGCCTCTGAAAGATCATCACGCCTGCAAGCAGGGCCCAGTTGAGCCAGGCCAGGTATTTTACTTTCACCGGAAGGATAAAGAAGAGCAAAACCTGAAAATCGGGAAAAAGAAAAGCGAAAGCCAGAAATAAAGAGAGGTTGAGATAGACCCCCGTATAACCTGCCCCGGTGGTAAAGGCCGCCGCCGTGGTGCCGATCATCCCCAGTAGATAGTAAAGGTTAAACTTGAAGGGACCCCAGGCCTGCTCCAGCCCTGTTCCCACCAGGTAGTAGAAATAGAGCACGAAGATGATCCACAAAGGCGAAGTTGAGGGAGGGATAAAGATATAGGTTATCAGGCGCCAGAGCTCACCCTGCAGAACAAGATCGCGATAAAGAACTAGCGAATCGATGGAGAGGCCCGCCGGTGCCACCAGATCCAGGATATAGATCAGCGCGTTGAAAGCGATGATGTAGACGATCAGGTTTTTTATCGCATACTTCCTGTATTTACGCTCCAGTTTGTTCAACCACTGCAAAGAGAACCACCCCTTTTAAAAAGATCTGCCGGGTAACCGGCTACTGCAGCTCCACTCCGCTGCTCAGCCGCTCTCTCCAAGGAGCTCTATAAAAGTAGCCTCGTCGATAACGGTTACGCCTAGCTCGCGAGCGCGGTTAAGCTTGCCGCCCGGTTTATCGCCCACCACAAGATAATCAAGTTTGCCGCTCACCGATGAGAGAACCCTTCCCCCGCGCCTAATGATCAGCTCCGCTGCTTTGTTGCGGGTGTAGCGCTCCAGCGATCCGCTGAAAACAAAGCTTTTCCCCTCCAACATCCGCTCTTCTCCTGCAGTGCCCTTTGCCGCCGGCTCGCTGAAATTGACCCCCGCTGCGTTCAGCCGTTCCAACATCTCTGACGTCTGCGGCGCCTCAAAAAAACGGAGCAGCGCCCCGGCAATCTCCGGTCCGATCTCCGGCACCGCGGTGAGCTCTGCAAATCCGGCCCCGCGCAGCTTCTCCATCTTAAAAAAATGACCCGCCAACAGCTGCGCCGCCCTCTCACCCACAAAGCGGATCCCAAAACCGAAAAGAAGGCGGTGTAGCGGATTGCTTTTGCTCTTTTTGATTTCGGATACCAGTTCTCTCGCTGACTTTTTGCCCAGGCCCTCCAGCGGTTCCAGCTGGGCTTCCTCCAGGAAGTAAAGATCGGCCAGGTTTTTCACTAGCCCCTCCCGCCAGAGCAGCGCAGCCCGCGCCGGTCCCAGCCCCTCGATATTCATGGCCCGGCGCGAAGCAAAATGAGCAATCCGCTCAACAATCTGCGCCGGGCAGGAGGGGTTAAAACAGCGGCGCGCTGCTTCCCCGGGGGGACGAATCACGGGCGAGCCGCAGGAGGGACAATGTTTCGGCATCTCGAAGATCTTTTCTGCACCGCTGCGCTTCTCCTCTAGCACCCGCACGATCTCGGGGATAATCTCCCCAGCTTTGCGGATAACCACCATATCACCGATCCGGACCCCTTTTTCGGCCAGGATATCCTCATTATGCAGGCTAGCCCGCTGCACCGTGGAGCCACTGATTAAAACCGGCTCGAGGACAGCCACCGGGGTGAGCGCACCGGTCCGCCCCACATTGATCAGGATATCGCGCACGCGTGTGCTCTTTTCTTCCGGGGGGTATTTGAAAGCGATAGACCAGCGGGGGCTGCGGGCGGTATTCCCCAAGCGCTCCCGCAGGAGCAGATCGTCAACCTTGATCACCACGCCGTCGATCTCATAAGGGAGTTCACTGCGCCGCTCTTCCCAGGTACGGCAAAAGTCGCCGGCCTCTTTGATAGTGCGACAGAGCATTCGGTGGGGGCTGACCGGTAAGTGCAACTGCTCCAGGTAAGCGAGCATATCGCTATGCGTGGTCACCGGCAGATTATGTTCTCCTAAACCATAGAGAAAAAGCCGCAAGGGCCTGGAGGCGGTAATGCGGGGATCAAGCTGACGCAACGAACCGGCAGCGGCGTTGCGCGGGTTGGCAAAGATCGGCTGCTCCTGTTCAAGCCGCTCCCTGTTCAGCGCTTCAAAATCCGCCCGGCTGATATAGACTTCGCCGCGCACCTCCAGCGTAACGGGCTCGGCCAGCCTGAGCGGCACCTGCCTGATCGTCCGCAGGTTATGGGTGATCTCCTCCCCGGTAAAACCGTCGCCCCGGGTGGCGCCGCGGATAAAGCGACCTTCTTCGTACTGCAGCGATACTGCCAGCCCATCTATCTTCAGCTCGCAGATATAATCAACCGCGTCAAGCCCGGCCAGCCGGCGTACTCGGCTGTCGAAGTCGCGCAATTCCTGGATATCGAAAGCATTATCAAGCCCGAGCATGGGCAGCCTGTGCTCCAGGGTGGTAAAACCCGGCCGGGGGGCGCCGCCGACCCGCCCGGTAGGGGAATCATCGCTCCGCAACCCCGGAAAGCGCTTCTCCAGCTCGATCAATTCACGCATCAATCGGTCAAATTCATGATCGCTGATCAGCGGATCATCGAGAGTGTGATAACGGTAGTTATGCTCCGCAATCGCTTCCCTCAGCTCTTTAGCCCGCAAAGAGGCCTCTTCCATGCTCTGATTTTCCATGCTCTATCTACCTGCCATCGTTGTTTTCTACTACGGTAATATGTTATTAGAACCTTTGTCAACTATTATTCCCTAAATATACCCTCAGAGAAACAGCGCCCCATCCCTGGAGGCATATCCCTTAAACCGGCAGGCAGATGCAGCCTAATTCCCTATTTCACAGCTGTTACGGCAACTGCCCAATATTTTCGTGTATATAGCTGATGATGTTTTCCAGGGCTGTGCCCGGGGTAAAGACGGCGTCGGCAGCCCCTTCCTGTTTGAGCACCGCCTCGTCCTCTGCGGGGATAATCCCGCCGACCAAAAGAAGCACCTCCTCCATCCCTCTCTCCCGCAGCAACTTTTTTACCTGCGGCACCAGGGTCAGATGGGCTCCCGAAAGGATGCTCAGGCCAACAACGTCAACATCCTCCTGTAGCGCTGTTTCGGCGATCTGCTCCGGTGTCTGATGCAGCCCCGTATAGATCACCTCCATACCGGCATCCCGCAGCGCCCGCGCCACTACCTTTGCGCCGCGATCGTGTCCGTCGAGCCCCGGTTTGGCTACGAGTACCCTGATCTTGCGTTTCTCTGACATGATCACACCCCTTTACAATGAGTCAAAGTCACCGTCCCCATTACTCAGTACTTGTAGTTAGAATATTGGCTGCTCCCGGTATTCACCGAAAACTTTTTTGAGGGCGGAGATGATCTCCCCTTCGGTGGCGTAGAGTTGCGCCGCCTTCAGGATGTGGGGGATCAGGTTTTCGCTGCCGGCGGCAGCCTCGCCCAGCCGACGCAGCGCTTCCGCTACAGCAATATTGTCGCGGCGCTCTTTCAGCCGGCGCAGCCGCGCTATCTGTTTCTGCTCTACCGCCGCATCGATCTTCAACAGCGCTATATTCAGCGCCTCTTCGGAAGCAAAGCGATTTACCCCCACCACCACCCGTTCGCCCTTCTCCACAGCACGCTGGTAGGTGTAGGCAGCATCGGCGATCTCCTGCTGGAAGAAACCCTTTTCAATGGCCGTAAGGACGCCGCCCAGAGCCTCGATCCGCTCGAAATAAGACTCCGCCTCCGCCTCCATCTCATCGGTGAGCGACTCGATAAAATAGGATCCGGCCAGGGGATCGATTGTATGGGCTGCACCGCTCTCAAAAGCGATGATCTGCTGGGTCCGCAGGGCGATCTTTACCGCTTTTTCAGTAGGCAGCGCCAGCACTTCGTCCATAGAATTCGTATGCAGCGACTGGGTCCCGCCGAGAACAGCGGCCAGCGCCTCCAGGGCTGTGCGCACAATATTATTTTCCGGTTCCTGCGCCGTAAGACTGCACCCCGCCGTCTGGGTATGAAAGCGCATCTTCCAGGAGCGCGGGTCCTTAGCCCCAAAACGCTCCTTCATATGGCGCGCCCAGATCCGGCGAGCTGCGCGGTACTTGCAGATCTCTTCAAAAAAATCGAGATGGGCGTTAAAGAAAAAAGAGAGACGCGGCGCAAAATCATCGACGTCGAGGCCGGCCTCAATCCCCGCCTCGACATAGGCGAAGCCGTCAGCCAGCGTGAAAGCAAGCTCCTGCACTGCAGTGGAGCCGGCTTCCCGAATATGATAACCGCTGATGCTGACAGTATTCCAGCGCGGCACCTCGCGCGCCGCAAAAGCAAATATATCGGTGATCAGCCGCATCGAAGGCTCCGGGGGAAAGATCCACGATTTCTGTGCGGTATATTCTTTAAGGATATCGTTCTGGATAGTGCCGCCCACCCGATCGAGCCCGATCCCCCTCTTCAGGGCGCAGGCAAGATAGAAACACCAGAGAACGGCGGCGGGTCCGTTGATCGTCATCGAGGTGGTGATCTTTTCAAGGGGGATCGCCTCAAAAAGAATCTCCATATCTTCCAGCGAATCAATCGCCACCCCGCAGCGCCCCACCTCCCCAGCGGAGCGGGGGTGATCGGAGTCATAGCCCATGATCGTGGGCATATCGAAGGCCACGCTCAGCCCCGTCTGCCCCTGCTCCAGCAGATAGCGGTAACGCCGGTTAGAATCGGTGGCATCACCGAAACCGGAAAACTGTCGCATCGTCCAGAGCCGGCCGCGGTACATATTTGGCTGCACACCCCTGGTAAAGGGATATTCGCCGGGAAAACCGAGATCGCGCCGGTAATCCAGATCTGCAGTATCACGGGGCGTGTAAAGATCCTTGATCTTCTTTCCGGATACTGTTTCAAAGGGCCCTGGGCGCTCCTTTTCCCGCTCAACCCGGCGGCGCCATTCTTTTTCGGCCCGCTGTAGTTCTTCAGCCATCGCTGCTCCTCCTTAAACTGATCCCTCTTTCTGGCTAAAAGGGAAAGTTGATCCGCCGGAGCAGTTCCCGGGCGGCGCTATAGGGATCTTGCCGCCGCAGAGCGATAGCTTCGATCAATTCGTCTAAAGAAATCTGTGTCCTAATACTCTCCCAAACCCTGCTTTTCACCAGGAACTCAACCAGCTCACCTAGCTCTCGCCCGGCCCGCTCCCGCCGCCTGCTTTCAAACAGGCCGCCACTTTGCAGGTAGCGCCGGTGTTCCATCAGCGCCTGCCAGAGCGCGGCAACCCCCTCGCCGCGCAGCGCTACCACCGGCAAAACCGGCGGACGCCAGCCAGGCTCTTCTTTGAGATCGAGCATCATACTCACCTCGGCAACGGTGCGCTCGCTTCCTCCGAGATCAGCTTTGTTCACCACAAAGATATCGCCGATCTCCATGATCCCTGCCTTGATCGTCTGAACGCTGTCGCCTCCGGCGGGGGTGAGCACCACTACAGTGCTGTCGGCGGTGCCGACGATATCGATCTCCGACTGACCCACCCCCACCGTCTCGATGATGATCAGATCCTTACCGAAGGCGTCCATCACCTGCACCGCCTCGCGTGCAGCGCGGGAAAGCCCGCCCAGGCTGCCGCGCGTACCCATGCTACGGATGAAGATACCGCTGTCAAGGGCGTGCTCCTGCATGCGGATGCGATCCCCCAGGATCGCCCCGCCGGTGAAGGGGCTGGTGGGATCGACAGCGATTACTCCCACGGTAGAGCCGTTTTGACGCGCTTCCGCGAGCAGCCGATCTACCAACGAGCTTTTCCCCGCTCCCGGCGACCCGGTTATGCCGATGAGATAGGCTTTTCCCGTGTGAGGAAAGAGCCGCTCCATAATCTCTTCTTTGCGCGGGTCGTTATTTTCCACCAGCGTGATCAACCGGGCCAGCGCCCGGCGGCTCCCCCGCATCAGCTCCTGCACCGTCTCCATCCGCAGGCCTCCCCCGGTAATTCATCCAGCCCCGTTACTCAGTACTCAATTCCTTTGCGCTGGGTTACGCCGCTGTTGTAATGATGTTTGATCATCAGCACCTCGCTGACCATATCGGCCCGCTTGACCAGCTCCGCTGAGGCTCCCCGTCCTGTCAGGATGAGGTCCACATCGGGCCGCCTCTGCTCCAGTAATTGCCACAGATCCCCTTCCGGGATGAGCCCGTAATCGATGGCCACATTGATCTCATCGAGCACTACGAGGTCATACTCGCCGCTGTTTATCGCCTTGGCAGCGCGGGCAAAGCCGTCGCGGGCCAGCTCTACATCGACGGGATCGGGATGATCGCGTTTAACAAAAACATCCCTGCCCGCCCGGTCTACAGTGAGCTGGGGCAATCTTTCCGCCGCCAAGAACTCACCGTAATCGCGCCCCTTCATGAAATGGATCATATAGACGCGGTAACCATGTCCCAGGGCCCGCAGGGCCTGCCCCACTGCCGCAGTGGTCTTCCCCTTACCGTCTCCTGTGTAGACCATAATCAATCCTTCTTTTGCTGCTTCTGCCATATCTATTTCTGCTCCTTTCTACCGCGCGGGAAGATCGCTTCCGTCTCCCGTTGAGCGGGCCGCTCTTTGCAGTCTCTGCCGGGCTGCGGGGGCTACTCCCGCAGCAGATAACGCGAAATTACCATGCGCTGCGCTTCACTGGTCCCTTCGTAGATCTCAGTGATCTTGGCATCGCGCATGAAGCGCTCCACCGGATAATCGCGGGTATAGCCGTACCCGCCGAAGATCTGCACCGCCTGGGTGGTGATCTTCATCGCCGCCTCCGAGGCAAATAATTTCGCCATCGCCGAGGCTTTACCATAAGGAAGACCCTCATTTTCAAGGTAAGCGGCCTGGTAGGTCAACAGGCGGGCCGCCTCCACCTTTGTCGCCATATCGGCAAGCATGAAAGAGATCGCCTGAAAGCTGGCGATGGGCCGGCCGAACTGCTCCCTTTCCCTAGCGTAGGCGACCGCCTCCTCCAGGGCACCCTGCGCAATCCCCACCGCCTGAGCGGCGATGCCGTTGCGGCCTCCGTCGAGGGTGCTCAGGGCGATTTTCAAACCCTCGCCCTCCTGGCCGAGCAGATTCTCCCGGGGTACCCGGCAGTCTTCAAATATCATCTCCAGCGTTGGCGAAGAGCGCAGACCCATCTTTCTTTCTTTTTTACCGAAAGCGAGCCCCGGCGCATCTTTCTCCACGATAAAGGCGCTCATCCCCCGCGATCCCTTCTCCGGATCGGTCATAGCAAAGACAACATAGATCTCCGCTTCGCCGGCATTGGTTATAAAGATCTTCGTTCCATTGAGGATATAGCTGTCGCCGTCGAGGCGCGCCGTGCTCTGGGCCGCCGTCGCGTCGGTGCCGGCGGTAGTCTCGGTAAGGGCAAAGGCGCCCAACTTCTCACCCAGGGCCATAGGCTCGAGATATTTTTTCTTCTGCTCCTCGCTGCCGTACTTGAACAGCGGCCAGCCAGCCAGAGAGATATGGGCGGAGAGGGTCGTCCCCGTGGAAGCGTCGACACGGGAAAGCTCCTCCACAGCGATAACATAGCTGATGAAGTCGCTTTCAGCGCCACCGTACTCCTCAGGCCAGGGTATCCCCGTGAGACCCAGCTCGCCCATCTTGTCGAAGATCTCCCGCGAAAACAGCTCCTGCTCATCGCGTTCCTCGGCGCTGGGCTTGACTTCTTTTTCGGCAAAGTCGCGCACCATCTGTCGGGTCATCTTCTGCTCGTCGGTGAGAACAAAATTCATTATACCTGCCTCCCATATTTATTTATAGATTATTTTTTAGCAGTTCCCGCGCAATGACGATGCGCTGGATCTGGTTGCTCCCTTCGTAGATCTGGGTCACCTTGGCATCGCAGAAATAACGGGTCAGCGGACTTTCGCTGCTCATCCCTGCAGGGCCCCACAGGTCAAGGCAGCGGGTGACCGCCTCAACGGCTCCATCGGTGGCAAGAGTCTTTGCCATGGAGGCCTCCTTACTGCAGGGCAGCCCAGCTTCTTTAAGCCGGGCAGCGCGATAGACCATCAGCCTCGCCGCCTCCAGCCCCGTATAAAGATCGGCCAGGGTAAACGCGGCGCCCTGGCCGGGCTCCTTGCCGCTCTCTCTCCATCGTGCACGCAGATGTGCCGCCGTCTCCTCGATAGCGGCACGGGCCAGCCCCAGGCCCTGGGCGGCGATACCGATACGGCCGCCATCGAGAAGGGACATGGCGATAATAAAACCCTCGCCCTCTTCGCCCAGGCGGCTCTCCTCGGGAAGATAAAGATCGCTGAAGCGCAGCTCTGTGGTGACAGAGCCGTGTAGCCCCATCTTCCGCTCCGGCGGGCCCACCTCCATCCCCACAATCCCCTTTTCGACGAGAAAAGCGGAGATCCCGCGCGCGCCCTTATCCGGATCGGTGCGCGCAAAAACGGTGTAAAGATCGGCTTCTCCGCCGCTGGTGATGAAAACCTTTGATCCGTTCAACAGGTAGCCGCCCTTCCTGGTGCGCACTGCCGCCATCTGCAAGGCGGCGGCGTCAGAACCGGCACCAGCCTCAGTGAGGGCAAAAGCGCCCAGCAGGGAACCGCGGGCCAGGCCGACCAAATAACGCTTCTTCTGTGCTGCAGTGCCGTGGTAGAGCAGCGGAAAGGTGCCCACCGAGGTATGGACAGCCAGAATCCCCCCTGTAGAGGCGCAGATCCGCGAAAGCTCTTCGATGAGCAGGATATAGGTGAGAAAATCTTCACCCATGCCGCCCCATTCCCGGGGTACGGGCAGCCCCAGATAACCGCGGCGGGCCGCCTTATCGATATTTTTCCGGGCAAAACTATCACTGCCCCGGATCAGCTCATCGCGGGCGAACTGCCTGAACTCCTCCCGGCGCCGCCGCTGTTTATCGGACAATAAAAAGCTCATCCCAGACCTCCCTGAACAAGAGTGAGTGAGTAAGGGGGACGGTTCCTTTTACTCACCTTTCGATATATATCGAGTCCTTAAAACCGGATCAATTGACAATGCGGATGATCGTTGCTTCACCCTGGGCGGCACCGCTGCAGATCGTCGCCAATCCGTAACCGCCCTCCCGGCGGCGCAGCTCCGCAAGCAAAGTGATCAGGATCCGTGCCCCGCTCGCCCCGATGGGGTGGCCCAGCGCCACAGCCCCGCCATTGACATTGACCTTATCCTCGTTCCATCCTCCCAGCGCCATGCAGGTGAGCGGCACCGCGGCAAAAGCCTCGTTAACCTCGATGAGTGCCATCTCCCCCGCTACCTTTTCCGCTTTTTGCAGCGCTTCCATAGCAGCGTAGTAGGGCACCGTCGAGATATAGCGGGGCTCCCGAGATGCACAGCCGAAAGAGACAATCTCGGCCAGCGGCTTTAATCCCAGCTGCTCAGCACAGCGGGGAGAGGCCAGGACCAGCGCCGCCGCCCCGTCGCTAATTGGCGGAGCGTTCCCCGCAGTGATCAGCCCCCCCGGTTCGAAGGCCGGCGGTAGTGCAGCCAGCTTTTCTAAGCTGCTGTCACGCCGGGGCAGCTCATCCCGATCGAAGATCAGCGGCTCACCCCTGCGCTGCGGCACGGTAACAGGAACGATCTCCTGCCCGAGTAAGCCACCGTCCATCGCCGCCACCGCCCGCTCATGGCTGCGCAGCGCCCAGCGGTCCATCGCCTCGCGGGTGATCCCAAATTCGGCGACGGGGACAGAGCTGCCGTGCACACCCATATGGACATCATGAAAGGGGCACCACAGGCCGTCCTTGATCATCCCGTCCACAACAGCGCCGTCCCCCATGCGCAGCCCGGTTCGTACCCGCGGCAGCAGGTAGGGAACAGCGCTCATATTCTCCATCCCCCCGGCTACCACCAGCTCTGCCTCGCCACAGCGGATGAGCAGATCGGCCAGGTTCACCGCCCGCAAACCGGAAGCGCAAACCTTGTTGATCGTCTCCGACGGTATCTCCGGGGGAAGCCCGGCCCTGATCGTAGCCTGGCGGGAAGGGATCTGCCCCGCACCCGCCTGAACCACCATCCCCAGGATCACATTATCAACCTTTTCTCCGGGAACCCCAGCGCGGGAAAGCGCCTCCCGCACTACTACCGCACCCAGTTCCACCGCGGGGGTTTGGGAAAGCGATCCCTGGAAACGTCCAAAAGGAGTGCGGGCAAAACCGACAATTACTGTACGAGCCATCTTTCACCTCGATTAAGAATATTCTGTTTAATGCCTCCCGATTCCTGCTCCCAAGGCCCACAGATCGCGGAGCGCACAGCGCCGCAGACTGATTATTAATAATTAGGCCAATTGCCACAACTATATTATCATACCGGCACCCTCCCTGGGAGTGCCGGTATGATAATATTATCTCTTAAGTGCCCGGTGGCCGATATCGCGTCGGTAGTAGCAGCCGTCAAAATCGATCTGCTCCGCTGATCGGTAAGCGAACTGCAGCGCTGCGGGGAGCGTGCCGGCCCAGGCGGTGACACCTAAAACCCTTCCCCCGCTGGTTACGACAGCGCCGCTGTCATTGAACGCGGTCCCCGCGTGAAAGAGGGCCAGCCCCTCTTTTTCGCTGTCAAAGCCACCGTCAGGCCGGGCGGCCTCCTTCAATCCCCGGATAGCTTTTCCGGTGGCGTAGACGCCGGGGTAGCCTTCTGAAGCGAGAACAACGGTGGCGGCGCTGCCTGCAAAAAGCGGTAGGTCAGCGGAAAAAGCTGCCGCATCCTCACTGCCTTCAGCGGCGGCCAGCAGCAGAGGCAACAGATCGGAGCGGATCAGCGGCAGAATCGCCTGGGTCTCCGGATCGCCGAAGCGGACATTGAATTCCAGGAGATTGATCTTGCCCCTGCCGATCATCAAGCCGGCGTAGATCACCCCCCGGTAATCGATCCCCTCCGCCTGCAGCCCTTTCAGGAAGGGGCGGAAAACCTGCCTTTCTACTTCACGGGCCAGCTCATCGGTCAGCAGCGGTGCTGGGGCATAAGCCCCCATCCCCCCCGTGTTCGGTCCGCGATCACCTTCACCGATAGCCTTATGATCCTGGGAAGAAGGAAGAATTACCAGCCTTTCTCCCCCCGTTATCGCTAAAATGGAGAGCTCTTCGCCATAAAGGCACTCCTCGAGGATAACCCGCTCCCCCGAGGCGCCAAAAACTTTTTCGATCATGATCTGCCGGAGCGCCTCTTCAGCGGCAAGACGATCCGGAGCGACAACAACACCTTTGCCGGCAGCAAGCCCGTCTGCCTTGACCACCACCGGCCGCTCCCGATAGCGCCTCTCCAGATGGCGCTGCGCCGCTTCATAATCGTCGAAAACGGCAAATTCAGCTGTGGGGATCCCCCACCGGCTCATCCTCTCCTTTGCCCAGATCTTGCTGCTCTCCAGGCGAGCACCCTCTTCGCTCGGCCCGAAGGCTTTCAAACCCGCCTCACGAAGGCGATCCGCCAGCCCCGCCGCCAGCGGCGCCTCCGGGCCGATGACGGCAAGATCGATCCTTTTATCCAGTGCATATTTACAGATCCCCTCGAGATCGTCAACGGGCAGATCCACGCAGCGGGCCAGCGCGGCGATGCCAGCATTCCCCGGCGCGCAGTAAAGCCTGCCCAGCAGCGGGCTTTGGGCTATCTTCCAGGCGAGGGCGTGCTCACGCCCGCCTCCGCCGATGATCAGTACCCGCAATATTCCTTCCTCCCTCCAGCCCCCGGCAACAGTGAAGATCTGCACCGGGCCGGCCGCCAGTTCAGTGCTTGAAGTAACGTCTCCCGGTAAAACACATGGCCATACCATGACGGTTGCAGGCCTCTATCGATGCGCTGTCTTTCTGCGACCCCCCCGGCTGGACAATTGCGGTTACCCCTGCCCTGGCGGCGACCTCTACAGTATCGGGAAAGGGGAAGAAAGCGTCGGAACCGAGCACCGCGCCGTCGGCATCCTCGCCGGCCTGCTCGAGGGCGATGCGCGCCGCCCCCACACGGTTCATCTGACCGGCCCCTACACCGAGGGTGGCTTCATTTTTAGCGATGACGATGGCATTGGATTTGACGTGCTTGACCACTCTCTGGGCAAAAAGAAGATCGCGCCGCTCTGCGGCAGTAGGCGCTCTTTCGGTGACTACCACCGCCGACGACAGATCGACGGGCTCCCTGTCCACGCTCTGCAGGAGTAAACCGCCGGAGACTTTCTTCAGCTCCGGCTCCGGGGTCTCTTCCGGATCGATCGGGGCCATCTCCAGCAAACGGATCGACTTTTTTTTGCCAAGGATCGCCAGAGCTTCCTCTTCGAAGGAGGGCGCAGCCACTACCTCTAAAAATATCTTGCCCATCTCCCCGGCTGCCGCCGCGGTAACGGGTCGGTTCAGGGCGATGATGCCGCCGAAAATGGAGACGGGATCGGCATCATGAGCCCTCCGGTAGGCCTCCTCAATAGTTTCAGCTGAGGCCACTCCGCAAGGGTTGGTATGCTTCACCGCCACCGCGGTGGGTTTATCAAATTCCAAAACCAGCTCCCAGGCGCCCTGCAGATCGTTCAAATTGTTAAAGGACAGCTCTTTTCCCTGCAGCTGCCGCATGGCGGCAAGCCCTCTCCGCTTCACACCCAGGGCATAGAAAGAAGCCTGTTGCTGTGGATTTTCTCCGTATCGCAGTTCCTGGATCTTCTGTAGCGGCAGGCTGAGGAGCTCGGGGAAAAGCTCTCCGCCGGCTTCCGGGCGCGCTGACAGGTAGGCCGCGATAATAGCATCGTAATGCGCCGTATGGGCAAAAGCTTCTGCCGCCAGCTTGAACCTGGTCTCTGCAGAGACGGTGTTCCCCGAGGATAGCTCCCTGATGATCGAGGCGTAGCGATCCGGATTCACCACCACGGCGACATGGGCGCAGTTCTTCGCCGCCGCTCGGATCATCGCCGGCCCGCCAATATCGATATTCTCCACCGCATCGGCCAGCGTCACCCCCGGCTGCGCCACCGTCTCGGCAAAGGGATAAAGGTTGACCACCAGAAGCTGAATCGGCAGGATCCCCTGCTCCACCAGCTGCCGGCGATGCTCCTCCAGCTCCAGGCGGGCCAGCAAGCCGCCGTGAATCCGCGGATGCAGTGTCTTCACCCTTCCACCCAGGATCTCGGGAAATCCGGTCACCGCCGCCGCTTCGGTTACAGCGACACCGTTTTCGCCAAGGGTGCGGGCCGTCCCCCCCGTGGAGATGATCTCCCAGCCCAGCTGTTGCAGCTTCCGGCCCAGCTTCACAATCCCGCTCTTGTCGGAGACGCTGAGCAGGGCACGCTTTTTCTGAGAACATTTATCCCCTTTCAATATAACACCTTCTCCCTTCCACCCTGAGCCGGCCCCGACAGAAAAGCTCGATGGCCCGCGGATAGAGTAGATACTCGGCGGCCTTGATCCGCCGGTGCAGCATCTCTTCCGTATCGTTCTGGAGCACCGGAACCGCCTCCTGCAGAATCACCGGCCCTGTGTCAATACCCTCATCGACAAAATGGACCGTGCAACCGCTTACCCTGACTCCGTAAGCGAGCGCCTCGGAAACGCCGGCAACTCCCGGAAACGCCGGCAACAGCGCCGGGTGGGTATTCATAATCCTGTTCGAGTAGGCCTTAATTAATACAGGCGAAAGCAGCCGCATAAAGCCCGCCAGCACCACCAGATCAATCCGGGCCTGCTGCAATTTCTCCAGCAGGATCCGATCATATGCTGCCCGCTCTCGGTAGGGGCGGGGATCAAGCCAGAGCGCCTCGACCCCGCGGCGCCGGGCCCTGTCCAGAGCGGGGGCCTTCTTGCGATCGCTGATCACCAGAACCACCCGGCCGCTGATCTCTCCCGCTTCCGCTGCCTCGAGAATCGCTTCCAGATTTGTCCCCTCACCAGAAGCCAGTACCGCTATTTTTGTCATTATCTCACCCCGCACTCACTCTATCCTGACCCTTTTTTGGCCCTGCTCCAGGGCGGTGACCCTACCGATAGGGAAAGCGGGTGAAGCGGACTTATTGAGCAAAGCGACAACTTCCGGAGCCTCTTCCGGCGCCAGGACCAGGACATAGCCGATCCCCATGTTGAAAACGCTGTACATCTCCGCCCGCTTCACCGGGCCCGCCTCCTCAATGAGCTTAAAGATGGGGGGGATCTCCCAGGCGCTCCCATCGATTACCGCCTGCAGCCCTTCGGGAAGGATCCGCGGCAGGTTTCCCGGAAGCCCTCCCCCGGTGATATGGGCCATCCCTTTGATCGGAAAGCGCTCCAGCAGGGGCAATACAGTAGGTACATAGATCCGGGTGGGCCGGAGCAGCTCTTCGCCCAGGCTCACCCCCCCCAGTTCTGCAGGACGATCGCTTAAAGAGAAGCCGCCCCGCTCCAGCAGGGCTTTTCTAGCCAGAGCAAAGCCGTTGCTGTGCAGCCCCTCCGAAAGAAGGCCGACGATCACGTCGCCCGGGACGATCTCCTTACCTTCAATGATCCGATCCTGCTCCACCAGGCCCACGGCAAAACCGGCCAGTTCATATTCCCCGGAGGGGTAAAAACCGGGCATCTCCGCCGTCTCCCCGCCCAGGAGAGCGCAGCCGGCCCGGCGGCAGCCGCGAGCTATCCCCGCCACGATCTGCTCCACCTGTCTTGGATCCAGTCTGCCCACGGCGAGGTAATCCAAAAAGAAAAGGGGCTCCGCCCCGTGAACCAAAATATCGTTCACGCACATGGCCACACAGTCCTCGCCAATGGTGCCATGTTCTCCCACAGCGAAGGCCAGCTTTAACTTTGTACCCACGCCGTCGCATCCGGAGACGAGAACGGGACGGCGGTATCCTTTCAGATTAGGTGCAAAAAAACCGGCGAAAGCGCCCGGCCCCGAAAGCACCCCGGGGCGGAAAGTGGAGCGCGCCAGCCCCTTGATTCGCTCCACGGCGTCCTCTCCGGCGGCGATATCGACCCCCGCCTGCCGGTAATCGATCTCCTTGCTCATCCTTTATCCAGCCCTCCCCTGCCGCCCTTTTCGGCTCGCGCCGTCGGTGAGCCCCGACAGCAGACTGCGGAGCTCACCGATCCCTGTCGCCGCTAGAGAAACAGCGGTGCAAAGACGAGGGCGACGATGCTCATCAGTTTGATCAAAATATTCAACGAAGGGCCGGCGGTATCTTTGAAGGGATCGCCCACCGTATCGCCCACCACGGCGGCTTTATGGGCATCGCTGCCCTTGCCGCCGTGCGCACCCCCCTCGATATATTTCTTGGCATTGTCCCAGGCCCCGCCGGCGTTGGCCATATAGATCGCCTGCAGCACACCGGCGATGAGGGCCCCGCCGAGAAGGCCGCCCAGCGCCTCTTTCCCCAGGAAGGGCAGCAGCCCCACCACCAGCGGTACCACCACTGCGGAGATGCCGGGGATGATCATCTCTTTTAAGGCAGCCCGGGTGCTGATATCGACACAGCGGGCATATTCCGGTTTTGCTTTCCCCTCCATGAGGCCCGGAATCTCCTTGAACTGGCGGCGGATCTCCTCGATAAGGGAGAAAGCAGCGTTGCCCACCGCCTCCATCGTCCGCGAGGAGAAGAAGAAGACGAGCATGCCGCCGATAAAGAGACCGGCGATAACCCTGGCGCTGATGATATTGATTACCTCGAGATCGACCACCTGCGCGTAAGCAGCGAAAAGCGCCAGCGCAGTCAGGGCGGCGGAGCCGATGGCGAATCCCTTGCCGATAGCGGCAGTGGTATTGCCCACGGCATCGAGCTCGTCGGTGATCTCGCGCACCTCTTTTTCCAACCCTGCCATTTCGGCAATCCCACCGGCGTTGTCAGCCACAGGTCCGTAAGCATCGACGGCCACGGTCATACTCACCGTAGAGAGCATCCCCACCGCGGCGATGGCGATACCGTAGATCCCTGCAAAATGGTAGGAGACGAGGATCGCCACGGCGATAGCCAGTATGGGAAAGACAGTGCTCTTCATCCCTACGGCCAGGCCGCTGATGATATTCGTCGCCGGGCCGGTCAAGGACGACCGGGCGATATTCTGAACCGGTTTGAAATGATCGGAAGTATAATATTCTGTGATCCAGCCGATGATAACCCCGGTCAGCAGTCCCGACAGAACAGCATAGAAGGGCCCCATCTCTCCGATAAGCGAGCGGGTGATAAAGAATGAGGCTGCGATCACTGCAAGAGAGCTGATCACAATACCGCGATCAAGAACAGAGCTGAGGCGAACACCTTCTTTGGCCCGCACAAAGAACGAAGCGAATACCGAAGCGAGAATCCCCACCGCTGAGACGATCAGCGGCAGCAGCACCCCGGCAAAGCCGAATCCGGAGACCGCGCCCACGGTCATCGCCGCGATCATCGCCCCGACGTAGGATTCAAAAAGGTCCGCCCCCATCCCGGCCACATCGCCGACATTGTCGCCCACGTTGTCGGCGATTACCCCTGCGTTGCGCGGGTCGTCTTCGGGAATCCCCGCCTCGATCTTCCCGACGAGGTCCGCTCCCACATCGGCTGCCTTGGTATAGATCCCGCCACCGACGCGGGCGAAGAGCGCGATGGAGCTGGCCCCCAGGGCGTAACCGTTAACGATGGCCGGCTCCCTAATCCAGATATAGAGGATGCCCAGGCCGAGCAGGCCCAGCCCCGCCACCATCATCCCCATGATCGTCCCGCTGGAAAAAGCAACCATTAGTGCGGAGCTAACCCCCGAGCGGGCGGCGTGGGCCGTACGCACATTAGCACGCGTGGCCACATTCATCCCCACAAAGCCCGCCGTCGCCGAGAAAAGAGCTCCAATAACAAAGCATACCGCTGTCAGCCAACCGATGAAGTAAGCGAGAACCGCAGCCAAAACGATAACAAAGACGATTAAATAGCTGTATTCCCTGCGTAAAAAGGTCATCGCTCCCTCGTGAATCGCTTCGGCAATCTCGATCATCTTGCCGGTGCCGGCTTCGGCCCCCTTAACCCGGAACCAGAGTACCAGGGCGAAGAGAAGGCCGATCAGTGCAGCCAGTGGCACCAAATACAAATACTTCTCCATTTTAACGCCAAACCTCCCTATGAGCTATACTGATTGGGTCACAAAGAGATCTATTTATCGATTGGAAAGAGAAATTCCTGCTTTATAGTAATATTTAGCCTGCAAAATAAGCTTCTCATAATGCTCTGCAGATCGGATAAGATCCCGTAAAACAAGCGCGGCAGAGCTGATCCGGTAACAACCCCACCGACTCAACCGTGGCCTTCAGACTGAGGTAGCCGAGCGAGTCGGCACCGATGGTCTCTGCAACAGCGCCGCTGTCGCGGCCGTAAGCGATGAGCTCCTTTGATGCGGGCATGGCGATGCCGTAGAGACAGGCATCGATAACCGGCGGAGAGCTGATCCGCAGATGCACCGCCCGCGCCCCGGCGCGCCGCATGAGGCACACGAGCTTCACCCCCGTAGTGCCCCGGACCATGGAATCATCGACGATTACCACTTTCTTCCCCTCCACTATCTTCTGCACCGCGTTTAGCTTCAGATCTACCCCCTCTTCGCGCATCTGCTGCGTGGGGCGTAGAAATGTACGCCCGATATAGCGATTTTTCACCAGAGCCATCTCGTAAGGCAGCCCGGCCTGCTCGGCGTAACCCGATGCGGCGGCGATACTGGAATCGGGAACCCCGGTGACGATATCGGCGTCGGCAGGATGCTCACGGGCCAGGCGCCGCCCCAGCTCACGGCGGACCAGGTGCACGTTTTTTCCCTGCAGATTGCTGTCGGGCCGGGCAAAATAGATATACTCAAACACACAAAGCGAAGATTGCTCTGCTGGCACCACCTGGAAAGAGTGCAACCCCTTTTCATCGAGCACCACCGCTTCCCCCGGCTCCACTTCACGGATAAACTTTGCCCCAATAGTGTCGAAAGCACAGGTCTCTGAAGCCAGGAAATAGCCCTGACGGCCCAGCCTCCCCAGGGAAAGGGGGCGAAATCCATAGCCATCGCGCAGGCCGATCAGTTTTTCCCCATCGCTCAGCAGAAAGGCAAAAGCCCCCTTCAACCGCGGCGCCACCGCGGCCACCGCCTCCACCAGCGAAGGGTTATCCTGCCGGGCGATAAGATGTCCCAGCAATTCACTGTCGGTCCCGGTCTGAAAGATAGCCCCTTCCCGGGCCAGCTCGTCACGCAGCGCAGCGCCGTTGACAAGGCGGCCGTTGTGAGCCAGCGCCAGTTCACCGTGACGGTAGCGCAGCAGAAGCGGCTGGGTGTTTTCCGGGCAGCGTCCTTCCCTGTTGTGATCGTAGCGGACATGGCCGAGAGCCAGAGGGCCCTGCTTGCCTTT
Source organism: Bacillota bacterium (assembly GCA_012840855.1). Taxonomy (GTDB): domain Bacteria; phylum Bacillota; class Dethiobacteria; order DTU022; family DTU022; genus JAAZPQ01. The sequence continues at coordinate 18,528 of DUVX01000011.1, forward strand.
CAGCTCGTCCGTTTGCGGGAAAACTTCGGAAACAAGCCCTGGCCCCTTTTTCAGCCAGATCTGCCCCCTCTCCCCGGTACCGACCGCGATCCCCGCGCTCTCCTGGCCGCGATGCTGCAGCGCGTAGAGAGCAAAGCAGGTGAGATAGGCCATCGGTTGCCCCGCAGCCCATCCCCCGCAGACACCACAGGATTCCCTCACTGCTGCATCCATGCCGTCGCCTCCTCATGAGACTGGCGTAGCCGCGACAGCGGCAGGTCGATAGCGGTGGAAGCGCCCACCGCAACGCGCAGCCTGTCACCGCCACTTCGCCCCAGCAGAATCACCGGGACCCTCGCCGCCCGGGCCAGCTCAAGAAAACGCTTCTCCGGCGAACCTTCTTTTACCGCCAGCAGCACCCTGGTGGGGCCTTCGCCGAAAAGCAGGCCCTCCGGAGATGGATCCCCCGGCAGGGCGATCTCTGCGCCGTGCCCTCCCAGGAGCGCACTTTCCGCCAGCGCTACAGCCAGCCCTCCGTCGCCCAGGCCATGAATGCACCCGGGCAGCGCCTCACCGATCAAACGGCGGAGCAGCTCCTGCAGCCTTTTTTCCAGATCAAGATCGATGGGCGGCAGGGCGCCGGCGGCCTTCTCGTAAAGGGCTTTCAAAAAGAGGCTGCCGCCCAGGGTAATGTCGGAGGCTCCCACAAGATAGATCTGCTCCTTCTCCCGGCTAAAACCGGCGCCGCAGTATCTTCCGGGGGTTTCGAGCACACCCAACGCCCCGATCACCGGCGTGGGGTAGATCGCCTCCCCCGCCACCTCGTTGTAGAAGCTGACATTGCCCCCCACCACCGGCAGCTGGAGCGCTTTACAGGCAGCGGCGATCCCCTCGATGGAGCGGCGAAACTGCCAGAATATCTCCGGCTTCTCGGGATTGCCGAAGTTAAGGCCGTCGGTGATGCCCAAAGTGAGGGCCCCGGTACAGGCTAGACGGCGCGCCGCTTCAGCCACGGCAAAGACCGAACCCCGGTAAGGATCAAGGTAAACTTTTCTGCCGTTGCCGGACAGAGCCAGAGCCAGAAGAGGGCCCTGTTCCGTCTGTACCAAGACGGCATCGGCAGCGCGGCGCCCCGGAGCGCCCTCATCTCCGCCCGACAGATCGATCCGGCCCGCCAGATCAGGCGAAGCAAAAACCTTGAGGAAAGCCTCGCCGGGATCTTCCGGCGGCGGCAGGGTCGACGGATCGAACCC
>DUVX01000110.1 GCA_012840855.1 Bacillota bacterium
GGGCGCCTCCAGTACTGTTGCTAACTACGGCAGTACATCTACGGGGGCGCTTTTCCTTTCTAAAATATTAGGTCACTTGGTCATTGTATATGGCTATCCCGGGACAGGCAATACCGTCAGCTTGGAGGCGTTATGGGGCAGCGGAAACAGCCGGGGTTACCAGCCTACCTATGAGGAATTGAAACTAGTGTACCCTGCTATGAGATAGATCATAGTCCTGTAGTTACCAGCCTACCTATGAGGAATTGAAACTCCTCCGCGCCCTCTACGCCCTCAATCCTCTCTATGTTACCGCAAATCCATGGACATTGGTAACAAAGCCTGGGCTGCCTCTACGCCCTCAATCCTCTCTATGTTACCAGCCTACCTATGAGGAATTGAAACCCCGGTTAATGTAGTAGCTCCACCGTCGCCTCTTCACGTTACCAGCCTACCTATGAGGAATTGAAACAGGTTTTTAACGGTGATCTGGGAATTGTTCGCGAGAGTTACCAGCCTACCTATGAGGAATTGAAACTAATAAGCAATTGATCATTGATATGTCTAGTAAAAGTTACCAGCCTACCTATGAGGAATTGAAACAAAACAAATAGCAGGAGAGCTGAGAAAGGGAGTCAGTTACCAGCCTACCTATGAGGAATTGAAACCCATAAATATTCTTCTTCATTTAAAAAAGTTTCTCCTGGTTACCAGCCTACCTATGAGGAATTGAAACAGAACATCGATCCGCGGCCGCCGAGGGTCAAGATTTGTTACCAGCCTACCTATGAGGAATTGAAACGACGATCGCGGCTTCCCGGCGGACCAGGCGGGGGCGGTTACCAGCCTACCTATGAGGAATTGAAACCAACCGTTACGCGAAAGAATTCAACCTGGTACTGCGTTACCAGCCTACCTATGAGGAATTGAAACGATATAAACTTTTCTACTTGATCTAGATCTTTGATGTTACCAGCCTACCTATGAGGAATTGAAACAAATAGCGCTAACCTTCGCTAAAATTAATACAAAATGTTACCAACCTACCTATGAGGAATTGAAACTCTACAAATGTCAGCCCATAACCGGCGCGAATGATCGTTACCAGCCTACCTATGAGGAATTGAAACGGAATCACACGCCGCTATCTCGGCATTAGGCAAGACGGTTACCAGCCTACCTATGAGGAATTGAAACAGTGATTGCCCGTGTTCATAATATTGAACATTAATATGTTACCAGCCTACCTATGAGGAATTGAAACCAAAAAACTTGAAGCTGCGGGCTTAAAACCTGCAGTAGTTGCCAGCCTACCTGTGAGGAATTGAAACGCCACGGGCGCCGGCAGCGACGCCAAGGCCTCAGCTGTTACCAGCCTACCTATGGGGAATAAAAAACACATTAAAAAAAAGCGCTCTTTGCAGAACGCCCTTGTGTTTTCATTTCACTCAAAGTGTCAAATTTTCCACTTATGTCCGCAGGTTTTACAGACACAGGCGGTTACTGTCCTGGTTTTTTTCCTTAACATAAGGGGAATCACAATAAGTAAACCCAGGATAGTAAATGCCAGAATTATATAAAACAGAACAGTAAAGCATCCCGCACCCCGGGATTCCTGATATGTATTAATAGCAATGTTTTCACTACCGCATTTGGGGCACCTCACCTGTTATCACACTCCTTCCATTCGCTTCTATTCTCCTTTGAATAGGCGCCCTCCTGCTTTCACATCGTTTCCCGGTACCAGCCGGCAGGGATTAATGTTTCAGAATAGAAGTAAAAGTGGGAACGATCATTCTTTGCCTATAAGCTAAAAGCGCTGAAATAAAGGGAGGTTATAATCATGGAGATAAAATGGTACGGTACAGCTACTCTCGCTTATGAAACGGAGGACCAAACGATCCTATTTGATCCCTTTTTCCCGATGAACCCCGCTCTGCCCACACCCGATCTGAAGGAGCTGGCCGGCTACGGGGAGATCTTTATTACACACGGCCATTTTGACCATCTCATCGATGCACCGGCAGTGGTCGAAGCTGGTGGAGGGCCGGTGTTCTGCTCGGCCGAAGCGGCAGAAACACTGGGCCGCGAAGGAGTTGCACAGTCGAAAACTAATGTGATCGGACCCGGCGATCAGATCGAACGAGGTCCTTTCAAAATCACCGCCTTCAGGGGAAAGCATATCCGCTTTGACCTTAAACTGATCCTGCAGACCCTGTTCAACCGGCGCATGATCGCGCACAGCCGCAACTTGATACCCCTGCTCAAGGGAAGCCTGCGCTATCCCAAGGGCGAGGTGCTCGTTTTTCTGATCGAAGCCGAAGGTAAGAAGATTCTTCACCTGGGCAGCCTCAGTCTGGATGATGAAGTGCGTTACCCCCGGGGAGTCGATCTTTTGATGATCCCCTACCAGGGTCGTTCGGATCTGCTCACTTACACACCAAAGTTCCTTGAACGTCTGGAGCCGCAAGCGCTCTACCTGCATCACTTCGACGACTCCTTCCCCCGGTCTCAAGCCCTGTTGAGGTGCAGCCCTTTATAGACTGGGTGAAAGAGGGTTTCCCGGGGATGAAGCTAATTCAGCCGGAGCCTTTCAAACCGGTGTCGTTCTAATCCTTCGGGCTACATCCGGAAAGAGAAGAAAGGGCCCCGTGAGAGCCCTTGGCATGATAGCTGTAGTTTGCGTTCAGCCGAATGAAAATGAAAAAACGATGCTCTTACCGGGTTTCCCGGGGTGCCTGCATCAAGGCGGAAAAGCTAATATCCCGCTATCCTTGGCGGAAAAACAGGCGTCCACACTGCCGCGTTGAAGAATTATATTCAACGAATGAAAATGAAATTTTCCTCGCTTCTAGATCAGCGCAGTACTGAAATAGCGCTCCGCCCTGTCGGCCAGTACTGTCGCCACCATTTTCCCCCTGCCGAATTTCTCCGCTGCCCGGCGGGAGGCCCATACATTCGCCCCCGAAGAGGTCCCAACGAGGAGCCCCTGGACCCTGGCCAGCTTCCGGGCCGTGTCGATCGCATCATCATCGCTGACCTCAAATACTTCATCTACGAGGCTTGTGTCGAGCACGGGAGGGATAAAACCGTCGCCGATCCCCTGGATCTTGTGCAACCCGGGCTCATGCCCCAGCAGGGCGGAAACATTCTTCGGCTCCACGGCGATGACCTTAATTTCAGGATTGCGTTCCTTGAGAAACCTGCCCACGCCACAGAGGGTTCCCCCGCTACCGAGACCAGAGACGAAGATATCCACCTTCCCATCCATCTGTGCCCAGATCTCGGGAGCGGTAGACTGGTAATGGATCTCCGGGTTATCGGGGTTTTCGAATTGCTGGGGTACAAATATTGAAGAATCTTTTTCGGCGCGCGCGTTCACCTCATCGACAGTCCCGCCAATACTCTTTTCTGCAGGTGTGAGCACGAGCTCTGCGCCCAGGGCGAGGACGATCTTTTTACGCTCCTCGCTCATATTCTCAGGCATGACAATAACGACGCGGTATCCCTTTTGAACGCCCGCCAGCGCCAGGCCAATCCCGGTATTACCCGAAGTGGGCTCCATGATCGTCATTCCCGGCTTCAGCGCGCCTCTTCTCTCCGCTTCCTCGATCATAAACTTGGCGACGCGATCCTTGATACTACCGCCGGGATTGAGAAACTCCGCCTTGGCGTAAATGTTAAGCCCCGTCATCTTTTCCAACTTTACCATCGGCGTATGACCAATTAAATCCAGCACATTACTGGTGATCAATTTCTGCAAAATCCTCCTAGCACTATATTTTGACATCCTTCAAGTGGCATGCATTATATCTTAATGAAAAGAGGCCCGCAATGCGCCAACTTTATTTTTTCTTTCGCTCCCCCTGTCGCAAATTCCTGCCGCCTGAAAGAAGCTTGAAGAGTGCGATAACTTAAAGGTTAAATGGAGGTTGTACAGAACCGGCAGTCCCAGGGCTCATTACCGTGTCCTGATATTCTTTTCGATAAAAGCGTTTACGTAAGCGCCATCGGAAAGGGGCTGCTGTACCCTTTCGGTCCACTCCGCCTCCTCCTGTAGGAAAGCGAGCTCTACGCTGTACCAGTCCTCCACCGCGCTGCGTGTGATGCTGTAGGAGCTGTCTTCAAAATTGAGAAGCAAAACCTCGAGGTTGTCAACAAGCACAAAATTGGCGGTGGCATTGTAAAGCAGTATGCGGTTAAATAGGGCCTTTTCGATGGCTTTAGCGGGCCCCTGAAAGTTGATCTCTGCCATCAGCGTCTCCGGATAGAGCTGGAACGTCCGCGGAAAATCGCTTAACGGAAGGTCTGCGTTCAGGTTGGCCAAGTTGGAGACGTCACCCATATAGCGGCTCCTGTATTTCAGTATCCTGCTAAAGTCATGGGTCAGCGGATCGCCCTGCTCCGCCAGATACTGCTCTTCTTTCTTTCTTATCCCCGGCTTGATATAGCCCTCCATCAGGGCCAGGCCGCAGAGGCCCAGGGCCAGCAGTGCGATGATTACAATATTTATCTTTTTCATCTAATCTTTCACCTCGTATTTCTCCGCCAGTCTACCCGCTTTATTGAAGAGCAGCGGTAGGACCACGGTAATAAAGGGGAGAGCATAGGAGACGACTACTTGGGCAAAACGGTAGGGACCATCCAGATGCAGAGGCCGCCCAAACCAGATGTCGCTGCCGAAATACTTCGCTGAGATAAAGACCGCTACGGCCGCAATGAAAAGAGTCCAGACCAGCCAGGCTATCTTGCGACATTGAGCCATCTTTTTTTGATCAACCGGAGCAACAGCTTTCAGATAGGTCTCGCTTTTCCGGGAAGAAAGGATCAGGAAAGAAACCCCCAGCCCCACCAACACAAACATCAAAACGGTGTTGACGACAGCTCCAGAAGGGATGAGCCGCAGCGGGACAGTCAAAACCCAGGCGATAAGCGTGTAGAGCAGAGCGGCCTGCAGGAGCTCTACTTTGTAGCGATTTATCCGGACAGGCTTCTGATGAGAGATCAGCAAATCGATGGTGCCGAGATTGCTTTTGGCCCGGGCTACCGCCTCGCCGCGGGGCATCCCCTCGCCGGTGTAATCGGCAACCCTGGCCTCAAGATTACTCAAGACCTCGGCTTTGAGCTCTCTCACCTCTGCGGTCTCTTTGTAGCCGGCAAAAAGCCGGTTAACATATCTTTTCAAGTCATCCATCCCCGCTAGACCTCCTCCATGCGCTCGGTAAGGCGATCGATCAAACTTTTGACGGACTGCCAGGCCCGGTAATTTTCGTCAAGTAGCGCTTTGCCCACCGCAGTGATCCGGTAATATTTGCGGCGCCCGCCCTGGCTTTCTTCACCCCAGTAGGACTCCAGTGCCTTCTGCTTCTCCAGGCGGCGCAGGGAAGAATAGAGCGTCGGTTCCTTCAATTCAAATTCCCGGCCGCTCTTCCTGTAGATCTCCTTGATGATCTGGTAGCCGTAGTTATCTTCCCGAAGCAGTACATTAAGGATAATTGTATCAATGCTTCCCCGCACCAGCTCGCTAAATGCCGCAGATTCTTGCAAATAGATCACCTCTCGATCCCTTGTTTATAACGTAACACATAATACTATGCCTGTCAACATACTTTGTGTGGTACAGATTAACCTGCACCGGGTCCTCTATGTTGAAACCGGGTGAATTAGCCCTTTACCAGGGCAGATCGGTTGAAGCCCGTAGATATTTTGGCTACACTATGGTCAGAGATAAGCAGCAACGAGCCACATCATGCTGCTGATCAAAGGGGGCATAAGATGCTTGTTGAGCATAGTACCATCGAGCTAGAGACCGCCTCGCGAGAAGCGCTGTACGACATCACCAGGCAGGTCCGTGCGGCGGTAGAGCGAAGCGAGATCAAAAATGGGATGGTCTCGGTTTACGCCCAGGGGGCCACGGCAGCGATTATGATCCAGGAAGGCTGGGATGAGAGCGTGAAAAATGATGTGATCACCCTTCTACGGAAGATGATCCCCCGCGGGATCTGGGAACACGATGCGGTAGACGGTAATGCCGACGCCCACCTCAAGGCAGGGCTGGTCGGCCCCGGTGAAACAATCCCTCTCATCGATGGTAAGCTGGGGCTCTCCACCTGGCAGAACATCTTTTTCTGTGAATTCGACGGCCCGCGGCGAAACCGCCCTATCACCGTCACGATCACCGGCAAATAAGCGGGCGGCCAAGCCAAAATCGCTTGCGCTTTCCCGCTGACCCTGTCTTACCCGGGCTGCTTTACCAAAGCGGCGGCAGAAGCCTGTGCCTGGTTTTGCGGGCGTAATCACGATATCCCGGAAGCAGCTCGAGCAGCAGCTTATCCTCCAGGCGGGTGCGGATCACAATGACGGCAATTGCCAGGATGGCCGGCAATAGGGCCAGCCGCGAACCGGCGATCAGGGGTAGCGGCAGCGTATTTATGGCCATGCCCAGATATCCCGGATGACGAAGATAGCGGTACGGCCCCTGGCTTATGACGTGTTGCCCGCGCTCTTTTTGCAAGCGCATAGTCCCTTCAAAAAAGGGGTTCTCTATCATCGCCCAGAGAACAATCCCCGAGCCGATGAGCTGAAGGGCTGCGCCGGCGTAGATACAGCCGGCAGGTAATGGCGCCAGATTCAGCCTGCCGTTATCCAGACCTGCTGCTGCCGGCATGAGGACAAGGTTGGTCCCAAAAAGAAACAGCAGCAGAACCTTGTCGCGGCTATCAGTATCCTCCCCCATGAACCCTCTTACGTTCAGCAGCTCCGGCGAGCGGTAGAAAAGAAAGAAGCCGGCACCCAGCGATAGCACCAGCACTAACAGATAGTAAAGCCATCCCCGGGGCGGCCCCAGCCCCCCCGCGGCGATAAAATAGAAGCAGACCGAGATGGCCAGTATCCGCAGGGGTGAAAAAAGGGCGCTCCACCCTGCTCCGGTTAAACGCCCGTCCGATTTATGCATAACTGCTCTGCCTCCCGCAAGCCAGGTAGGGTCACAGGCCCGGATATTTGTTGAAATATTGCTCAATAGCTTCTTTCAATCAAGGCCGGATCCTGCTTGCCCGGATTTCTACACCGCAAAATTTTTTTATGCTATACTGGAATCAAAATATTGCATTGAGCAAGAGGGACGCGCCATGGAATTTAGATTGCTCGTGGTGGAGGATGATCTTTTCTTGCGGGATGGCCTCTGCGAGATGCTGCAGCGCGAGGGTTATGCCGCCGACTGTGCGGGAAACTGCCGGGAAGCCCGCCGCCTGGCCTCGGAAAATAGCTACCGCCTGATCATCCTCGATATCATGCTGCCTGACGGTAGCGGTCTCGACCTTTGCTCGAACTGGCGCAGTAGTGGCCTGGGCACACCGATCCTTTTTCTTACCTCTCGGGACGAAGAAGTACAGATCGTGCGCGGTCTTGACGCTGGCGGTGATGATTATGTAACTAAACCTTTCCGCCTGGCCGAGCTGCTCTCACGCATCCGGGCCCTGCTGCGCCGGGACCGCCCCTTCCTCTATGAGAAAAAGGGCCTGCGCCTTGACGCGCAGGCGATGAGCGTCTTCTGCCGGGGCGAGCAGCTTTACCTCACCCCCACCGAGTTCCAGCTCCTCTCGGCCCTGCTGCGCAATTCCGGCCGGGTACTCACACGGCGGATCTTGCTGCAGACCATCTGGGACGACAGCGGGCTTTTTATCGATGACAACACCCTTTCCGTGCATATCAGCCGCCTGCGTGAGAAGATCGGCAGCGAATGCATCCAGACGGTGCGCGGCGTCGGCTACCGCTGGGCCGGCGGGGCGTAAGGCCTTGTGAGTCAAGGGGACGGTGACTTTGACTCACTGTAGCTTGAACCAGGGAGGTCAGAATGTGAAACAGCCAGCGCAACCCCTGATGATCATCAATACGATCATGACGGAAAAGGATTACAGGAAATTTTTATATCTCATCACTTTCAGGAAGAAAAAATATGTAATTCCCCTGCTGGGCCTGCTCACAGCGGCCCTGAGCTTGCTGATCAGTTTTGAATACGGTCATTTCAATCCGGCCCGCTTTGTTCTCGGCTGGGTCTTCCTGTTTGCACTTGCTGTTGTCGCCATTGTTTTTAAAGTGGAGAGGAGATACAGACAGCGCATTAAAACAGACAGAACCGGCACCTTCGGCAGCACCAATGTGCTAAAATTTTACGAAGATAAAATTGCTACAGAGAGCAGCAGCCCCAAAGCTGCGGGAGAGCTGGCTTACAACCAGTTTTACGCTGTTCTGGAAAGCGAGGAATACTTTATCTTTTACCTGACTTCCGCCCAGGCATCGCTGATCAGGAAAAAAGATATAGTTGATCTGCAACGATTTAAAGCGCTTATCGCTGATAAGTTTGCCGGAAAATACAAACTGATATGAGTCAAGGCAACCATCTTGCCGGCTTGCTGCTCTCCGGAATTGCCGCCGCCATGGGGGCCTACCTGGCCTGCTACAGCACAGGAAACAGCCGCTGGATCGGTTTCTTCATCCTGCTGACCGGGGCAGTGTGATCGGTCAATACTTTTGGATGAAAAACGGCCAATAAAATTGGACGTTAATTGCTAAATATTGTATTCCGATGACTCACCCGATAACTCTCCCCCGACATGTTAAAGATCTCACTGTTGTGAA
>DUVX01000111.1 GCA_012840855.1 Bacillota bacterium
AGATAAAAAGAAGGGCGCTCCTCGCGAAGCAGCGCATTCTCAGATAGCCATTGCTGGAAAAAACCGGCGGCCCGGGTATAACGATCCTCTCCCGACCCCTTGCCGGGGCCGGTCTTGCCGTACTCCAGGCGTATAAAATTGTGGGGGCTGCGCCGGTACAGCTGTTCCTGCTCTCCATCGGTGATCACATCATAGGGAGGGGTGATCACCCGGCCCAGGTCTCCCACTTTATCACTGTTGTAACGTATTCCGCGAAAAGGTACGATTAAAGCCATCTTCTTTACTCCTCTCTGTTGAACAAAGTGATCTTATTATATTGAGGCCAACTCTGCAAGGAGGGGCCGCCTCCGCGCCTTTTCGAATAGCACCGCGGTATATGGGTCAAAATAGCCTAGGATTTTTTAATACGGTTCCGGAGGTCATCACTATGAAAATCGGCATCCCCCGGGCGCTTTCCACGTACTACTATCTTCCGTTTTACAAAGCCTTTCTGGAAGGGCTGGGCTGCAGCGTTCTCCTTTCCGGCCCCACCACCGCCCGGACCTTAGAACGCCTTTCGGTCTGCCCCACCGACGAGCCCTGCATCTCCGTGAAATTAATTTTCCCCCATACCGATGAGCTCCTTGCCAGGGGGGTCGATCACCTCTTCATCCCCACCCTGGTGAGCAAGGATCATCACAGCTACTACTGCCCAAAACATATCGGGGTCCCGGCGATGCTGCGTAGCGGCTTCGATCTGCCGGAGGATAAGATCCTTTCCCCGCTGATCAACTGGCGGGAGGACCGCCGCGCCACGCTCCGCTCTTTTCAGGAAACAGGGCGCCTGCTGGGAGTGGATGGAGAGAGAACCCGCAAAGTATTGCGCCGGGCCTGGCGCTTCCAGAAACAGTGCAGCCACGCCATCGCCGGGCTGAATTTGACTCTACCGGAAGCATTTGAAAGGATGCTAGGGGTGAAGCGCTTCCGGAGAAAGCATCCCTACAATCCTGCGGCCCGTCAAAACAGAGCCCTGCGTATCGGGGTGCTCGGCCACAACTATGTGCTTTACGACTATATCGCCCACAATATCGTTGACCGGCTGCGGGAACACGCCACCGTCCTAGTAGCGGAGATGATCCCGCCGCAGGACCTCCGAAAGAGCCTGCAGGGCACCGCCTACGGACGCTCGCTGTGGAGCTTCGAGCAATCCATCGTGGGCAGCGCCCTGCACTGGTTGAGCCGTCGCCAGGTAGACAGCCTGATCCTGGTAGGCCCCTTCGAATGCGGGCCCGAGGCCATCATCGAGGTCCTTCTGGAAAAAGAGGCCGGGAAACACGGTGTGCCCCTGCTCATCCTCACCGTCGACGAGCAGTCCGGTGAAGCGGGGCTGGTCACCCGGCTGGAAGCTTTCCTGGATACCCTCTCCTCCCGCTATCCCCGGGCCGCCCCGGAGCCGCCCCCCCGTGAGATGCGGATTGCGCCGCCGCACCGCGAAAAGCGGATCCTCGGTTTCCCCAATCTGGGCCACCTCGGCGCCGCCCTCTCCACTGTCTTTAACGAAGGACTGGTGCAGACGGTGGGCCCCTTTCCCGTCACCCGACACACGGTGGAGCTGGGCGAGGAGCTCGCTCCCGAATTTATCTGCTACCCCTTTGCCGTCACCATCGGCCAGATGCGCCAGTGCCTCGAGGCCGGAGCGAATACAATTATCATGGTGGGGGGCAAGGGGCGCTGCCGGCTGGGATGGTATGCCGAGCTGCAGGAGATCATGCTCGGACAGAGCGGCTATGATTTTGAGATGCTCACGATCGACTCACCCCTTCCGCTCCGGGAAAACTTCGGACCTTTCATGCGGACGCTGGGCTCCTTTTTAAAACCCCACAGTACCGTCCAGCTGCTCCGCAGCGTCTGGCTGGCTTTCTACAAGGCGCTCCTGACAGAGCGGGCAGAAGCCCTCTTTTTCAGGCTACAGGCCCGCGAGAAGAATCGGGGGGAAGCCTACCGTCTTTTTCAGCAATACCTGCAGCGGTCTGCCAACACATCCTCCTTCCGTACGCTTAAAAATAGCTATAAAGACTATCTGGGGCGCTGTGCCGCCCTGAAACGGGAGCAGGGATGTTCCCCGCTCAGGGTGAGGCTCATCGGCGAGATCTATGCTGTTTTCGAGGAATATGTTAATCATGAACTCGCCCGCACCCTCGGTTCGATGAATGATATCCGCATCGAAGTGCAACGGGAGATAACGGTGATGAACTGGCTGCAGTACAATATCTTGAAAAGCCCGCCTTTGCTCCTGCGCCATCGCCGGATCTACGCTGCCGCGCAGCCCTACCTGGCTGAATCCGTAGGCGGGCACGGCCGCGATAGCGTCGGCCTTGCCGCGCTGGCCCCGCAGGAGGGGATCGACGGGGTGATCCATCTGTGGCCCTTCACCTGCATGCCCGAAATTGTCGCCCAGAGCATTCTCACAGGTGTGGCGGAGAAGCTGTCCTTGCCGCTGCTCACCGTCATCGTCAACGAGCAGACCGGCCGGGCCGGCTTAAAGACACGCCTGGAATCATTTGCCCATATTTTGCAGGAAAGAAAGAGCGCGAAAAGGGAGGTGTGGCAATGTATTTCCTAGGCGCCGATGTGGGCAGCCTCACCACAAAGGTGGCGCTCATCGATGGGGAAGGGCGTCTGCTTTTTTCCTCCTACCGCCGCAATGATGATGGCCCCATCGAAGCGATCAGGGAGGCCTTCGGCGAAGTTGAAAAGATATCCGGCTCCCCTGCGGGCGCCGGCACGACGGGATCGGGGCGGCACCTGGCCGCCGTGATCATCGGCGCTGATACAGTTGTGAACGAGATCACCGCCCACGCCCTGGCTGCGCGGACAGTGGAGCCCGGTGTACGAACGGTTATCGATATTGGGGGGCAGGATTCGAAGATCATCTATCTGAAAAAGGGTGTCTCCGTAGGGTTCAATATGAATACAGTCTGCGCCGCCGGCACCGGTTCTTTCCTCGATCACCAGGCCACACGATTGAATATCCCCATCGAAGACTTCGGTGACCATGCGCTCCGCGCGGAGAACCCCGTAGCCATAGCCGGCCGCTGCGGCGTCTTTGCCGAGTCCGATCTGATCCACAAACAGCAGCTGGGCTACCGCCGCGAAGACCTTATCGCCGGGCTCTGCCTGGCCCTGGCAAAAAATTACCTGACCAACGTAGCCCGCAATCGCAAGATCGAACCCGTTGTGCTCTTTCAGGGCGGGGTCGCCGCCAACAGCGGGATCCGCTGGGCCCTGGAGAAATTATTGAAGGTGAAGCTGACCATTCCGGAGCATTTCAAGGTAATGGGGGCGTACGGGGCGGCCCTGCTGGTTCGGCAGCGCCACCTCGAGGGGCTCTTACGTGAAAGCATTTTCCGCGGTGCCGGAGCTATCGCAAAAGACAGCTACCGCCCGCAGGGCTTTATCTGCGACGGCTGCGCCAACAGCTGCGA
>DUVX01000112.1 GCA_012840855.1 Bacillota bacterium
ACTGGGCCATCGTCATACCTCCGGTTAAGTTGTTTGTTCAACTCCTTATTACCAGAGGGACGGTGGCCTTTCCTGCTACCCCCCTGTACCCGCCACCTGAATTTACACCAGTATACCGGACACTACTTCTTGTCGAAAATATATAGTAATTTGTTAGATAGTGATAAAGATATAATTGCCAATTTTTATAATGCAAAAGGCGCTTACGTTAAAACTTGGTTATATTCCCTTTCAACGCTGAGGAATATATGTGCACATTATGGGAGGCTTTACAATAGGAGGATGAAGATCACTCCTAGGCTGTTCGCTGCTGACAGGAAAATAGGGATAAAAAATGATACAGTATTTGCTAGTATCTATGTTATTGGTAGGTTATCAAAAGATAAAATGGAATGGAGACATTTTGTTACGAAACTTGCGGCCTTAATTGAGGAGTATGAGGTTGTGGATTTGCGTTGCATTGGTTTTCCCAAGGATTGGGAAACTATACTAAGAAGCTTTTAAATTAACTTATTAGAGTAAGCCTTTTAGCCTGCCCCTTTTTTTGACCGGAGGCGGGATTTTTGCGTTTCATGTGGAATTATAGATTATAATTGGCTGTGATATTTTCCATGTTGGGAGAAATGCATAGATGACTGCATTACAGACGGGTTCTAAATGGAGTTTCTACAATCCGGTGCGCCTCGTAGCGGGCGGCGGGGTTTTGGAAGAGCTGCTCGTACATCTAGCCGAGGGCAAGGTTTTACTCGTAACCACACCTGGGTTTACGAAACGAGGCTTTACAGAAAAGCTGGCCGGCCTTCTGGAAGAACGGGAGATCGTCGTCCTCGATAGCGTCAGCCCCAACCCCACCATCGATAAGCTGGAGGAGGATGCGCGGCGCCTGGATGGGCAGGGCATCCGGCAGATCATAGCTCTCGGCGGCGGCAGCGCCATCGACAGCGCCAAGGTCTTCAGTTTTATGCTCGCCGCCGGGCGGGAATTTTCTTTGCGCGGGCATTTTGAGGAGCAGAGCCCTCTTCCCGACATCCGGCCGCTGCCGCTCACAGCCATACCGACCACCGCCGGCACCGGCAGCGAGGTGACCCCCTTTGCCACCATCTGGGATCTGTCGGGGGAGAAGAAATATTCGCTGTCATCACCGCGCCTCTTTGCCCGGCGGGCTCTGCTCGATCCGAAGCTGACCCTGACCCTACCGCGCGATCTTACTGTTGTTACCGGGCTCGACGCCCTCTCCCATGCCCTGGAATCGCTCTGGAATCGCCGCGCCAACCCGATCACCCGGGCCTATGCGCTCCGGGCGGCGGCGATTGCCCTGGAGACGTTGCCGGCTCTGGCCATTGATCTAAAAAATACGGAGCTTCGCACAAAGATGATGGAAGCGAGCCTGCTGGCCGGGCTGGCCATCAGCGGCTCTCGCACCGCCCTGGCCCACTCCATCTCCTATCCGATCACCGCCCGATACGGCATGCCCCACGGCCTCGCCTGCAGCTTTACCCTGCCGGCGATCCTCGAATTTAACGCCGCCGTTGATGACGGCAGGCTGCTGGAGGCAGCCCGGGCCCTGGGCTTCGCTTCCCCGGGAGGTTTTGTGGAAGGCATTGCAGAACTGTTTAAACAGTTAGGAGTACGGGACCTGCTGGAACAATATATTCAGGGAGCTGACGATCTGCTGATATTGGTACCGCAGATGTTTACTCCTGGGAGAGCGGATAATAACCTCAGGGGGCTTTCTTCGGCACAGCTCCGTGAGATCATCGGGCGTTCGTTGGCGTTATTAAAAATTAGTGTTTAGAAACTTATGAGGTGACAATGTTGGCGGATTCTGAAAAGAAAAAGCAGAACAGCCGCGGCCAGGTCGATATTGTAGTATTGATGGCCGGAAAGGGTCGGCGGCTCCTTCCCCTGACTGCTGATCGTCCCAAATCGCTTTTGCTTTGCGAAGATGGGATCAGCATATTCGAGCATATTGTTCGCTCCCTTACGTCATATAATTGGGAACCGACGATCATACCGGTGATCGGGCATGGTTACCTGAAGGTGTACGAGGTGCTGGAGCAACTCAGCCCCCTGGCCCGTTTTGCTCCTGTCTCCAACCCCTTTTATTCTAGCGCCGGGCCGCTCGTTTCACTTTGGCTGGGCCTGCTCCGATCGGGCAGCGAAAGGGTCGTGATCTTAAATGGCGACACAATTATCAGGGAGTCCCTGGTGACCGATCTGGCCCGGTGGATCTTCGCGGAAGCTGATCCCGGCAGGGCGGAGATCGGTGCCTGCGTCACGCTGACAGATCAGTTTGAACCCGACGACATGAAGATACTGCTGGATGAAAAAGGCTGTTTCCAGCGGGCCGGCAAGGAGATTCCCCCCGGTGTAGGCGTGGTTAAATCAGCAGGAGTGATCGCTCTTAATAGCGCTGTCGGCAAGGCGGCTTTGCAAAGAAAACTGGCGGAGCTGCTCATGGAGGGCGATGGTCTAAAAACCGGGTTTTACTGGCATAACATTCTCAACGAGATTAAAAGCCTTTTTGGGATAACCCTGATCGAAGTCGAGCCCGACAGCTGGTATGAGGTAGATACCAATTCTGATTTGAATTCTATAAATGGAGCACAAAAGATCTTATGAGAATAGTGTTTCATACCAGCACGATAGAAGAGAAGATGGGCGGCGCCACCATCTCGACCTTGGAAGTGCTGCGGGGTTTGGTAAACAGAGGCCATGAGGCGGCAGTGGTGGCAAGGAATGCCGAGCTCAAGGAGACCTTCGGTATACCGGTTTATGAAGAAGATCGGCCGAGCATCATCAAAAAATTTTATTCCTGGGCCGATGTGGTTTTTGCCATGCGCAGGGCGCCCCTGCAACATATTAAAGAATATGAACGGTGGAGCGTCCCGCACGGCGCTCATCCCATCTATACCGTCTATTTTGCTCATAACGTCGGCCAGCCCTTCAAGAACGGTTACGATGAGGGCGATATCGACCTGGTAGTTTTTAATGCACGGTGGGTTAAAGAGGAAACAGGCTGGCCGGGTGAACAGATCATGATCCATCCGCCCATATTTCGGGAAAAATATATCGTTAACAAGACCGGTGATCGGATTACCCAGATCAACCTGGCCCGGAAAAAGGGCGGCACCTTCTTCTGGGAGATAGCTGCCGCCATGCCGGAGACGAAATTCTTGGCTGTTCTGGGCAAAGAGAAGGATCAGGTTGTCCCCAAAAGGCCCCCGCGAAATGTGCGTATAATCGAATATACCAGGGATGTGCGCTCTGTCTATGAGCAGACCGGTGTTTTACTGATGCCCTCGCAGGGTTACGGCGCCCAGCACCGGTGGGATGATGGAAGCCTTTCCGCGGAGAGCTACGGCAGGGTTGGCGTCGAAGCGGCCCTGTCGGGGATCCCGGTGGTGGCGTATCCTACACCGGGGATCAAAGAAGCGCTTGGCGACGAGGGGATCTACTGCGATATGCAGGTGAAAAGTTGGGTGGGGGAATTGGAAAAGCTAAGCGACCCGGACTACTACCGCCGTGCATCTGAAAGAGTTAAGGCAGCAGGGGAGCGGCTGAACCCTCTGGCGGATATAAGGGATCT
>DUVX01000113.1 GCA_012840855.1 Bacillota bacterium
CAGCCGATTTGCTCACAACTAACCCTCCCGCTAAAAGTTTTAAATTATCATCTTCTTACATATATACTGACATCATATCATTTTATTTCAAAATTGCAAACTGAAAGTTTTAAAAAAAGCAATTTAACTTTTGTCAAATATGTAGATTCATAGTAAGATGGTAGTGTTAATCAGCTGGCGAGGTGAAAAAAAGATGGCTATTTGGGCGCTCGCTGATCTGCATCTGTCTCATGATCAGCCGAAGCCAATGGATATCTTTGGAGAGGCCTGGGAAAATCATGTGGAAAAGATCGCAGCAAACTGGCGCTGTGTTGTCGGCGAGAATGATCTGGTAATCGTACCCGGTGATATCTCCTGGGCGATGGAGCTGTCGGGGGCCCAGCCCGATCTTGACTGGATCGCCGCTTTGCCGGGGCAGAAGCTGCTTGTTCGCGGCAATCACGATTACTGGTGGTCTTCCATCAGTAAGGTGCGGGCAGCGCTGCCCCCGAGGTTGGCGGCACTGCAAAACGATCATTACGTTTTTGGGGATTGGGCGATCTGTGGTACTAGGGGGTGGCTCTGCCCAGGGGAAGAGGGTTTTGACGAGGCGCATGATGAGAAGATCTACCGCCGCGAGATCGGGCGGCTGCAGCTCTCTCTGGATAGCGCCCGCCGGGCGGGGCGGTCTCGCATCATCGTTGCGCTGCACTATCCCCCCTTCAACCGGCAAAACAGCCCCAGCGGTTTTACCGGGCTTCTGGAAGACTATATGGTAAGCCACTGTGTCTTCGGTCATATCCACGACGGGGGGCGGGAAAGGATCTTCCAGGGTGAGCGCGGCGGCGTCACCTACCGCTTTGTGGCCTGCGACGGTGTTGATTTTACCCCTGTGCGGGTGGTAAAGGATCAGGGATGATCGCGGGTTGGGTCAACGGAGGGTGTCCCGTTCGAGGCAGTTGTTTTTGGCGGATTGGATCAGTAGCGGTACTCGGCTCTCGTTTTCTTTTTGGCGGCAATGCCGATGATCAGCCCGACGATAAAACCGCCCACATGGGCCCACCAGGCCACCGATTGTACGCCGATGGCGGCGCCCTGGAGCGAGGCATTCAGCAGCTGTAAAAGGAACCAGAACCCCAGAAAAAGCATTGCCGGCAGGTGCACAAAGGTGATGAAAAACCCTAGCGGCAGCAGGGTGAGGATGCGGGCCCGGGGGTAGAGAATAAAGTAAGCGCCGAGGACGCCGGCGATAGCGCCGCTGGCACCGACGAGGGGAACGGTGGAGTGGGGATCGCTAAGCAGGTGAAAAAGCTGGCTCGATGCGCCCATGAACAGGTAGAGCAGCAGGTACTGCAGGTGGCCCACCTTCCCCTCGATATTGTCGCCGAAAATCCAGAGGTAGAGCATATTGCCGATGAGGTGAAGCCAGCCGCCGTGCAAAAAGTTAGCGGTAACGAGCGGCAGGGCGGCGGCGAGAAGAGCGGAAAAGCTAAAGTCCGGCCCCAGGATACCGCTCAGGTTGAGCGTAAGGTTAGCGGGGATGGAGCCGTATTTGAAGATGAAGCGGTAGAGCTGTTCCGGCGGAAGAGCTGACTGGTGTAGGAAGACGAGCACATTCAGTAGGATCAGGCCGATGTTGATGATGGGAAAGCGGTTGCGCGGTGCAGTATCGCGAAGGGGAATCATCTGTTATATCTTCCTCCCTGATCATATTATACCCCAGAGAGCCCTCTCCCGAAAGCATCCACCCTTTTAATTTGAGGGGCGTCTCTGCGGTGGGCTTTCAACCGCTGTTCTTTTTCTATTTCACAACAATCTATTACTTTTCTTTTTCGCCTTTGCTATAGCAGGATTATCTTTACCGGAAAGAGAATAGTTCGTTATTGTTTAGTACTCTGTTCTAAAATTTTGGGTAAGGGGGTTTGGCAGTTTGAGCAGCAAAAACACATCCGATGCTGTGGTCCAGCCGCCGGAGGTTGACTTGAGCGGGATCGATGCTTTGATAGAACCATATCTGGGTGAAAAGGGCACCGTTATCCCGGTCTTGCAGAGCCTGCAGAACCATTATGGCTATCTGCCCCGCCCCGCCGTGGAGTATACTGCCCGGCGGATCAGGGTTCCATTGAGCAGGCTATACGGGGTGGCTACTTTTTATGCCCAGTTCAAAATGAAGCCGCGTGGCAGAAATATCATCCGCGTCTGCAAAGGAACAGCCTGTCATATCCAGGGCAGCTCGAAGATTGCAGAAAGGATTGAAGAGATCCTCGGTATCTCCGGGGGCGATACTACGCCTGATCTGAGATTTACTCTTGAAGAGGTAGCCTGTATCGGTGCCTGCGCTCTGGCCCCAGTGATGACGATCAATGATCAGCCCCACGGTCGCCTTACTCCGGACCGGATTAAAAAAATTCTTGATAGCTACGAATAGCCAGCAGGAGGTGGTAGAGTGAAGCGGTTTATTGATCCCTGTTGTGAAAAATGTACCCACAGCAAAGAGACACCGTGTCAGGATTTTATCGAATGCTGCACCAGGGGACCGATCTGCCATGAGAGCGAAGCCTGCGCGGCGAAAAGGAAGGCGATCATTCAAAAAGCATCCTTAAACGAACATTTTGCTATTATTTAACGAGCAATTTTCGGAAAGAGGGAGGTTGGAGGATATTGTATGAAAAACACCTGATGATTTGCGGGGCCACCGGGTGCCTCTCCTCGGGCTCGGCAAAGGTGCAGCAGGCTCTCGAGGAAGAGCTGGCGAATCGCGGCCTGGAAAATAGATTTCGCCTGGTGATGGCCGGCTGCCCCGGCTTTTGTGAAGTGGGGCCGATCATGGTGGTCTACCCCGATGAAGTATTTTACTGCCATCTCACCCCCCGAGATATTACCGAGGTGATCGAGAAACATCTTCTCGGCGGCGAGGTTGTGGAGCGTCTGCTCTACCAGGGTTCCGATGTGGAGGCGCCGGCCCGTTTTTATGATACGATTCCCTTTTACCAGAAGCAGAAACTCAATGTCCTGCATAATTCCGGGATCATCGATCCAGACAATATTGATGAATATATTATGCGGGGTGGTTACCGCGCCTTTTCACGGGCTCTGAAGATGGGGCCGATGGAGATTATCAACGAGGTGAAAAGGTCAGGGCTGCGCGGCCGCGGCGGTGCCGGCTTCCCCACGGGCTTGAAGTGGGAATTCACCCACCGGGCTGAGGGTGAGAAAAAATATGTGGTCTGCAACGCCGATGAGGGCGACCCCGGGGCGTTTATGGACCGCAGTATTCTCGAGGGTGATCCCCATGCCGTGCTGGAAGGGATGCTTATCGCCGCCCGGGCCGTGGGCAGCGACGAGGGCTATATCTATTGCCGGGCCGAGTACCCGCTGGCGATCAGCCGGCTAAAAAAAGCGATCGAGCAGGCTACCGAGTACGGGCTGGTGGGCGATAATATCCTCGGCTACGGTTTTAATTTTAGATTTAAGATCAAAGAGGGGGCGGGCGCTTTTGTCTGCGGTGAAGAGACGGCGCTTTTAGCTTCCATCGAAGGCAAGCGGGGGATGCCGCGGCCGCGGCCGCCTTTCCCGGCCAACTCGGGGCTGTGGAACAGACCCACCTGTATCAACAATGTGGAGAGTTTTGCCAATATCCCCCTGATCCTCCGCGAGGGCGGGGTGGAGGAGTATATGCAGATCGGCACCGAGGGCAGCAAGGGGACGAAGGTCTTCGCCTTGGCCGGTAAGATCCGCAACACCGGGCTCTGCGAGGTGCCCATGGGGATCACTCTGCGTGAGATCATCTTTGATATCGGCGGCGGCATCAAAGATAACCGCGAATTCAAGGCGGTCCAGGCAGGCGGCCCCTCCGGCGGCTGTATCCCTGCCGGGCAGCTCGACCTGCCTGTGGACTACGATTCGCTGACCCAGGCCGGCGCGATCATGGGCTCGGGTGGGCTCGTCGTAATGGACGAACGCACCTGCATGGTCGACCTGGCTCGCTACTTCTTGAGCTTTACTCAGAAAGAGTCCTGCGGAAAATGCACCCCCTGCCGTGAAGGGACCAAGCGGATGCTGGAGATTCTCGAGAGGATCTGCGAGGGCCGTGGCGAGATGGAAGATCTAGACCGGCTCCACGACCTCGCTCTAGTGATCAAGGACAGTGCGCTGTGTGGTTTGGGCCAGACCTGCCCCAACCCCGTATTGAGCACCCTGCGCTATTTCCCCGAGGAGTATGAAGAGCATATCAAGGATAAGTTCTGCCGGGCCGGAGTCTGTAAGACGCTTTTCGAGTACTATATCGATCCTGAGACCTGCGACGGCTGCACCCGCTGTGCCCGGATCTGTCCCGTCGGCGCTATCACTGGCGAGCGCAAGGAGCTTCATGTTATCGATCCGGCGATCTGCAACCGCTGCGGCAGCTGTGTCGATCGCTGTCGCCGTGAGAGCATCAAGGTGATCCCTGTGCGCAAAGAAGCTGAAGTGAGCAGCTAAAGCAAGCTGGGTTTGCTGTGCGGGCATG
>DUVX01000114.1 GCA_012840855.1 Bacillota bacterium
CCGGCGGCGCCGCCATCAAGTACGGCAAACAGCACTGGCTCATCGCCGGCTACAATACCATGCCCGCGGAGAAGCAGAAAAATGTGGATCTGGCCGGATTGGCCAATTTCATGGGAAACAGCCTTTTGGGACTGGGCGCTTTCGCCCTGATCGGATCGCTGATCACCTCACGCTGGTACCCCAATCTGTTCTCCTACGTGATCATCCTCTGCTCCGCCGGCACCGTCCTGATCGTGCTGGGCGCGCAAAAGTACGATCGCAACAGAAAAAGCGGGCATGAAAGAGCTGTCCTAATCGCAGTGCTCTCTTTCACTGCCATCGTTCTGCTCGCCGCTGTGGGCCTGCTCGTCTACGGGCACCTCAGCCCCCGGGTAGAGACAGGGCCCGAAGGGATCATGATCAGCGGTGTTTACGGCGCCACCATCCCCCACGAAGAGATCACCGGCATAAGCCTGGAAAGCGAGATGCCGAAGATCCTTTCACGAAACAACGGCTTTAGTAGCGGTGAGGTGCGCAAAGGCAACTTTACCCTCGAGGGGATGGGCCGGGGGCGCCTCTATCTGGAGTCAAGCAAAGGGCCCTTTATCTTCATTAAAACAGCAGAGAGCTACACCATCATCAATTACAAAGAGCGCTCCCAAACGGAGGCCCTTTTTCATACCCTGGCGAAATAGAGCAAGCTGGAGTGCAGCCCCCCCCTGGCAGCAGCCCTCTTTTTGCGGTAAACTATAGCTGACCCTCAAACAAAAAATGGGGGAGGATACCATTGGAGAATATCCTCATCGTCGAGGATGACAAAACCATCGCCATGGGGATCGAGTATGCCCTGAACCGCGAAGGTTTTTCCACCCGCACCTGTCACAGCTTCAGCAGCGCCAAAAAGGATATCCTTGGCGAAGAATATCTGCTGATCATCCTCGATGTGAACCTTCCCGACGGTAACGGCTTCGACCTATGCAGGCTGATCCGGTCAAAAGGGGACACCCCCGTGATCTTTCTCACTGTCTGCGACGATGAGGTCAACACGATCATGGGGCTGGACCTGGGCGCCGATGACTATATCGCCAAGCCATTCCGGGTGCGCGAGCTGATCTCGCGGATCAACAGCGTGCTGCGCCGTTACAACCGCCGGCCGGAGCAGCGGGAGGAGATCGCCCTCGGCGATATCCGGATCAACCCCGCCGAGGCGAGAGTCTACAAAAAGGACGAGGCCCTCTGGCTCACCGCCCTGGAGTACAAGCTTCTGCTCACCCTGGCCCGCCACCGGGGTCAGGTCCTCACCCGAAACCAGATCCTGCGGGAGATCTGGGACCTGGCCGGCGATTTTGTCAGCGACAATACCCTCACCGTCTATATCAAGCGGCTGCGCGAAAAGATCGAGGATAACCCCCGGGAGCCGCAGCTGATCCATACCGTGCGCGGCCTCGGTTACAGGGCGGGTGATTGAGATCAGGCTCTTCCGAGATCCGGAAACAAAGAAGCTGCTGCTCGCATTTTCCCTTATTCTTGCCGGGCTCCTTGCCGCCGCGCTTCTATTCGCCCTGTCCGGCCGCCATCATCTGAAGCGGGCGATGGTTGACAGCCAGGCCTCGCTTATCGGTGCAATTGTGAAAGAATATCCTGAAGCCGAGAAGGACCTTCTTCAAGCAATCATGCATCGCGACAGTGAAGCCGGCTTCCGGGGAAAAGAGATCCTGGCCCGGTACGGCATCACCGTCGAAGACCTCGAGCTGGAGACCCCCTGGATGCAAGATCTTTTTCGCTACAATACCGCTACCCTTTTGCAGCTACCCCTTCTGGCCGGCGCCGCCTTCGCTGTCGTCGCCCTGCTTTTCTTCCGGAAGCAGCGCCGCGAGATCAGGGGAATTGCCCGCTATGCGGAAAAGATCGGCCGGGGCGATTACTCTCTCGACATCCGCGATAACCGCGAAGGCGATCTGAGCATCCTCAAAAATGAGATCTACAAGCTCACCACGCTGCTCAGAGAGCAGGC
>DUVX01000115.1 GCA_012840855.1 Bacillota bacterium
GGCGCCCCGGAGCGCCCTCATCTCCGCCCGACAGATCGATCCGGCCCGCCAGATCAGGCGAAGCAAAAACCTTGAGGAAAGCCTCGCCGGGATCTTCCGGCGGCGGCAGGGTCGACGGATCGAACCCCGCCAGCTCCCGATAATAGGCCGGTTCACGGGAGGCGGGACGCAGCAGCGGTGCGCCATCGGCCACACTGCCGGCGGGTACCCGGGCTACTTCCTCCCCCCGATCGTAAACGGTGACCTTATCTCCTCCGGTAACCCGCCCGATCACCCTGCAGGAGAGGCCGCGTTTTTTGAAAGCATCTACTACCTCCTGCTCATGGGACGGCGCAGTTATCAGGAGCATCCGCTCCTGCGACTCTGAAATAAGGATCTCCCGGGCGGCCATCTCCTTTTCGCCCAGGGCCACTTCCCCCAGATCGACATCGATCCCGCTGCCGGCCCGGGCTGCAGTCTCGGTGAGAGCGCAGCTCAGTCCGGCACCGCCCAGATCCTGCGCTCCTTCGACAAGATCCTTTTCAATAACCTCCAGGGTAGCCTCGAGAAGCGCTTTGCCCCGTGCACCATCGCCCAGCGGCACTGGAGAGCGTTCCCTTTTTTCAGCTTCAGCGGTAAGCTCGTCGGAGGCAAAGGTGACCCCATGAATACCGTCGCGGCCGGTGGGCGCACCGGCCAGAAGAACCAGGTTGCCCTTCCCCCCGGCACGGCCCCGCATCATCCGGTGAGCGGGCAGCAGACCGGCGCACATGACATTGACCAGGGGATTTCCCCGGTAGCTCTCCTCGAAGTAGATCATACGGCCCGCAACCGGCACCTCCGTCTCCCGGCAATACCAATCGAGCCCGGCAGACGCTTTTTCGTATAGATAGCGGCTGCGCTGCTCCCCAGGCGGGCCGAAGCGAAGTGAAGCCAGCATGGCCACAGGGCGGGCGCCCATAGCGATAATATCGCGGATGATCCCCCCGGCTCCGGTGGCCGCCCCCATGAACGGCTCTACTGCACTGGGGTGATTATGGCTTTCAATCTTGAATGCCGCCGCCCATCCCTCTCCCAAATCTACCACTCCGGCATTCTCACCCGGCCCCTGGAGAACTGCGGGCCCTTCCGATGGCAGCAGGCGCAGCAGATCACGAGAATGCTTGTAGCTGCAGTGCTCCGACCACATCACGCTATAGATATTTAACTCCACCGGGTTCGGCTTGCGGCCCAGGGCGGCTTCAATCAACGCATATTCTTCGTCGGTTAACCCAAGCCGGTGCCAGGGTTGCTTCTTGGTTGCTGTCACCGGTAAGACACCCCCCCATAATTATGGCAAAGATTACTGCTGGAAATTTAAAAGCCGCCCCCCCACCAGCTATCCCCAGGGAGGACCCTCCCCGTCACGACATCCCCGCTGCAGGCAGCGATCCCGCTCCTCTACCTGTGCAGCCAGCTCCCTGCGGTAGCAGCTCAGCTGCTCCCGCAGGGTCCGGTTCTCCAGAGCCAGGATCTGCACCGCCAGCAAAGCGGCGTTGAAGGCACCGTTAATCGACACTGTCGCTACGGGGACACCACGAGGCATCTGGACGATGGCGTAGAGGGAATCGAGACCGCCCAGGTGGGGTGTGGAGATGGGCACCCCGATCACCGGCAGTGTGGTCAGCGATGCGATGACGCCGGGCAGGTGCGCAGCGCCACCCGCTCCGGCGATGATCACCTTCAGACCGTCTGCGGCGGCATCGCGGGCATAACGGGCCACTTTTTCAGGATGACGGTGTGCGCTGGCGATGGTCATCCTGTAACAGACACCGAACCTGTCCAACGCCTCTCCCGCCCCGCCCATTACCGGCAGATCGGAGTCGCTGCCCATAACGATCCCAACTTCTGTAAAGGACATCTCTCCACCCCTCTCTCCTTACAATGACAGCCAAAGCCGCCTGCTAAGCCCAGAAGAAATGGATCAGCGCCACCACAGCCAGCAGATAGACGAGCCAATGTACCTCTTTACCCCTGCCAGCGACGAGCTTCACAACGGGATAAGCGACAAAGCCGAAGGCGATCCCGTCGGCGATACTGTAGGCCAGCGGCATAAAGATGATCGTTAGAAAAGCGGGCAGCGCCTCGGTAAAGTCGTCGAAGTTGATTTTCATTACCCCGCCGACCATGAGCACACCGACGATAACCAGCGCCGGCGCTGTTGCCTGGGGCGGGATCAGGCCCGCCAGCGGCGCAATAAATAGCGCAAGGAAGAAAAGCAAACCGGTGACGATGGAGGTCAGCCCGGTGCGCCCCCCCTCGGAAACCCCGGCGGTACTCTCCACATAAGTGGTTACCGTGCTGGTGCCGAGCAGGGAACCGCCCATGGTACCGATGGCATCGGCAAGCATAGCCCGGTTAACCCGGGGCAGCCGCCCCTGCTCATCGAGAAAGCCCGCCCGCGCTCCCGTTCCCAGAAGGGTCCCGGCGGTATCGAAGATATCAACAAAGAGAAAAGAAAAAATCACAAACAGGGGGATAGAAAACGCAGCCTTAAGATCGAGCTTCAAAGCAATGGGTGCCAGCGAAGCGGGCAACCCGAAGATATCACCGATCCCGGTAGGCAGCTCCTGGATCCCCATAAAGAAGCTCACCACCGTGGTCAGCAGAATACCGATCAAAATAGCGCCGCGCACTTTTCGGGCCATCAGCACAGCGATGATCAGGATACCGATAAGTGTCAGCATCGGTCCGGGTTCCCTGAGATTGCCCAGGGTAAGCTGGGTGGCTTCATCGGCGATGATGATCCCCCCATTCTGCAACCCGATATAGGCAATAAAGAGGCCGATTCCGGCGGCTACGGCTCGCTTTAGCGTAGTCGGCATGGCTGCATCGATATAATCGATCGCTCTGGTTAGAGCGAGGATAGTAAAGACTACCCCCGAAATAAAGACCGCCCCCAGAGCCGCCTGCCATCCGTATTGTGCGGCAACGACAAATGCAAAGAAAGCGTTCAACCCCATCCCGCTGGCCAGCGCGAAGGGATAGTTGGTCATCAGGCCCATCAGGATGGTGGTCAGGCCGGCAGCAACAATCGTTGCTGTCATCACCGCCCCCTTATCCATCCCCGTGGTGGACAGAATATCAGGATTGACAAAAATTATGTAGGCCATGGTCATAAAAGTGGTGATCCCGGCGATGATCTCCGTCCGCACATCGGTCTTGTTTTCCTTGAGTCTGAAAAATTTGTCCATCGGATGAAAACCTCCTGACATAATTATCTTTAGATTACCAAAGAAGGCTCCGGTCTACTCTTTATTAGCGACTCACCCCCTAATTTAAAAGCCCATGCGGGGTAGGCTGCGAGCGAAACCTACCCGCCTGGGCTTTTATCCCTCCGGTGTAGCGCCAGCGGCTGCAAGCAAATACGCTTGCTGTTTCCGGCGCCTGTACCACTTGGACCAGCCTGGAGAGGCATCTTGCTCATACCACCGCCCAGCGGAACCCTAGGTACACTTTCCCTCGTCAATGCGATTAGATAAACAAAGCATCGAGAGTTATGTTATATTATTTCAGAGTCGATAATAGTTTCGCCATCAGCGGTGAAATACCTCTAGATATTTTGGTGATCTGGCTACTTTTTGTAGAACAAAGAAATACCATCCTTTTACCCAGCACTGCACTTGTATTCGCGATCCGCTGATTGTAAGATCAATTCAGGATAATTGTGGAGGAGGAGATCGTTTTGAACAAAACCCTGGAGACTGTCGCTGAAATGATGGCTGTGGCCGCCCGGACCGCACCGAAGGCCGCCGGCGCCGACTTTATCGAGATCAAGGTCATCACCGGTGCCGATGTGAAACTTCTGGGCAATGAGATGATCAAATACGGTAAGGAGCAAGGCAAGTACAATTATGACCGCGACGGCGATAATGTCCGCCGCTCCGGCGCTGTTTTGCTGCTGGCCCTCTCCGACTCTGAACCGATCTTTCAGGACTGCGGCGCCTGTGGATTTGCCACCTGCAACGAAATGAAAGAGCACTTCAGTGAGGGTGATGAGTTCGCCGGCCCTCTTTGCGCCTGGCGCATTATTGATCTGGGGATCGCCCTGGGCTCGGCGGTAAAAACAGCTTCGCTGTTCAATGTCGACAACCGGATTATGTACCGCCTCGGCGTAGTGGCGCGTAAATTGGGCCTGATCAAAGGCGAGCATGTCATCGGCGTACCCCTCTCCATCACCGGAAAAAGCATCTACTACGACCGCTGAGAGCTCCATCCAGCGCTGTGCCTTCCCTCTCCCCTGAGAAACAAAATCCTGCCCGGGCTCACCCCCACCCTAGCCCTCCCCCGAAAAGGGGGAGGGAGAAGTCAGTGGTGGTACCATCAGGGAGAGGGAGAAGTCAGTGGTAGTACCGTCAAGGAGAGGGAGAAATCGGAAAGACACCGCTGTACGTCCCCTCTCCACTCGGGGGAGAGGGACAGGGAGAGGGGGGAGCTTCGGGCACCCCCACCCCGACCCTCCCCCGAAAAGGGGGAGGGAGAAGTCAGTGGTGGTACCATCAGGGGGAGGGAGAAGTCAGTGGTGGTACCGTCAAGGAGAGGGGGAAATCAGTGTAGCTAGAAGCAGCCCAGCTGGCAGCCGTAAAGCTTCACCTTCAGCTCGTCACAGAGGCGGCCCATATGAGCGGGGTCGCAGGCGAGCTCGGCAGCAATGGCGAGGGCTTGCGGGCAGGAGAGCCCTTCCTCCGTGGCCTCTGCAAGAATACGCTCTGTGAGTTTCTTTTTCATAGACTCATCCATTTTTAACACGCTCCTTTTATCGCTTACCGCTTCCTATTTCTAATTCGACAGAGCACTCCGTTATTCATCTAGCAGATAGGCCGTTTAGAAAAAACGCACCTAAAAAAACCGGCACACCCCCATGGGCGTACCGGTTCTTATCGTTAATTTAATGCTGCTTACATCATCGGCATATCTGGACCGGGCATGGGCGGCCCGCCGTTTTTCTCCGGTAGATCGGTGATAATGCTTTCGGTGGTGAGGAGCATCCCGGCAACGCTGGCCGCGTTCTGGATCGCCGAGCGTGCCACTTTGGTAGGATCAACAATGCCCGACTTGATCATTTTCTCGAAGTCATTGCTGACGGCATTGTAACCGAAGCCCTTTTCCATCCCCTTCACTTTCTCGACGACAACGGAACCTTCAACGCCGGCATTCTCTGCGATAATGCGCAACGGTTCTTCCAGGGCGCGCTTGACAA
>DUVX01000116.1 GCA_012840855.1 Bacillota bacterium
CATAGTGTCCCACACTGATTGTCTCATAGAGATATTGCGCTGTCCAGCCCTTTTCCGAAAAAGTTTTTGCTTGACCCTACGAAAGCTCCTCCAGGTATGGATTCTTAAGGACATGCGTCAGCTCTGCCCTGCAAACTATCTACATGGAGCTGATCACCTCCCGCGAGGAAATCGTCCTCTATGTAACTCTGCTCAAAGAGATCGGCGCCCTGCCCACCGGTGGCTGAATCCGGGGGCAGGGCACTTTTACCGGTTCCAGTTGTCGGGTATGCTGAGATGAGGCGGTGCAGCGAAGATTGCCACCACGCTGCAGCTCGTATATAATAGGGTAGGGGGGTAGGGTATATTGGGCGAAGGTGAGATCGTCTCCAGAAAAAGACTATGGCAAGATGATAAAGCAGTTAGGCAGCTCATAGCCCGGCTGAACCGCATCGAGGGGCAGGTGCGGGGAATTAAAAGGATGATCGAGGAAGGCGTCTACTGTGACGATATCCTCAATCAGATCTCCGCTGTCCGGGCCGCCCTTGGCGGTGCGGCGGCCCTGCTGCTGGAAAAACATATGAAACACTGTATTAGGGAACAGCTTTTAGAGGGTGATGAGCAGGTGCTCGAGGAGCTGCTGGGGACAATTGCTAAATTGATCCGCTAAACTTCAGGGGGTGGCAAATATCATGTCCGCAAGTGAGAGCAAAGAGGGTAAAAAAGCGACGATTACAATCCCGGTTACCGGGATGAGCTGCGCGGCCTGCTCCGCCAGGGTAGAAAAAGAGCTCGATGCGCTGGCCGGCGTCTCTTCAGCCAGCGTCAACCTGATGATGGGCAAAGGGGTCGTCAGTTACGATCCCGATCAGATCGGGCCCGGGCAGATGATCGAGCATATCGAAAAAATAGGTTTTGGCGTTCCGCTGGAGCAACAGGAATATTTGATCTCGGGGATCTCCTGTGCAGCCTGCTCGGCACGGATTGAGGAGAGGCTGAGCGAGCTGCCGGGGGTGGAGAGCGCCGCCGTTAATCTGGCGACGAGCAGGGCAAGGGTCAAATATCTCCCTGGCATGGTCACGCTCCTGGAAATTGAAAAGGCGGTGCGAGATCTGGGCTACGATCTGCAGCGAGCCCGCGATCTCTCCTTAGAGGAAGCGTCTCGGGCCGGCCGGAGGGAGAAGAACTGGCAGCTGGCCCGTTTCGTCATCGCCGTAATCTTTACCCTGCCCCTGGCCGTGCTGATGATCGCCTCGCACACGGGGCTACATTTTGAGCTTAACCCCTGGATGCAGCTGGCTCTGGCCACGCCGGTGCAATTTTTCGCCGGATGGTCTTTCTACCGGGGGGCTTACCATTCTCTGAAATCGGGAAGCGCCAATATGGATGTGTTGGTCTCACTGGGGACCTCGGTAGCCTACTTCTACAGCCTTGCCTCCCTCCTGGCGCGCTGGGGACACCTTTATTTTGAATCTGCCGCTGTGCTGATGACGATAATTCTGCTGGGCAAGCTGCTGGAGACAGTGGCCAAGGGGCGGACTTCGGAGGCGATCGAGAAACTGATGGAGCTTCAGGTAAAGACCGCCCGTGTCCTTCGGGGAGGTGTGGAGCAAGATATCCCCGTGGAGCAGGTTGCGGTGGGCGATCTTGTTGTGGTGCGCCCAGGGGAGCGGATCCCAGTCGACGGGGTGGTCCGTGAGGGCAGTACCAGCATCGATGAATCGCATCTTACCGGGGAAAGCATGCCGGTGGAGAAAAGCACCGGTGATCATGTCGTCGGGGCTTCGATTAACAAGTACGGCAGCTTTACCTTTCAGGCGACGAAGGTGGGTCAGGATACGGTGCTGGCCCAGATCATCCGCCTGGTGGAGGAGGCGCAGGGCTCCAAGGCCCCGATCCAGCGCCTGGCGGATCGGGTTTCCAACATCTTTGTACCCACGATCATTGCCATCGCCCTGCTCACTTTTACCGGCTGGTTTATCAGCGGGGCCGGTTTCGAAGATTCCCTCATGCATATGGTCACAGTTCTGGTGGTAGCCTGCCCCTGTGCTCTGGGGCTGGCGACCCCGACGGCGATCATGGTAGGGACAGGGGTGGGGGCGGGGAAGGGCATCCTGATCAAGGGTGGGGAATATCTGGAGCGGGCGGAGAAGATCGATGCTGTAGTTCTTGACAAGACGGGCACAATTACGCGCGGCGCTCCGACGGTGACCGATATCCTGGCCCTTCCTCCCTTTGAAGAGAACGAATTGCTGGCCATCGCCGCTGCTGGAGAGAGGGGATCGGAGCACCCTCTGGGCCGGGCTGTTGTCGATGAGGCTGCAGCGAGGGGGCTGGCCACAGCCGATGTCGCTGATTTTGAAGCGCTGCCCGGTCGGGGCATCCGCTTCGATGCGGCGGGGGGGACCTGGTTTATCGGCAACGAGAGGCTCATCGGTGAAGCAGGAGCCGATCTGTCAGCGCTGCTTCCGCAGAAGAACCGCTGGGAAGAAGAGGGCAAGACGGTGATGATCATCGCGAAGGGTAAAAGCGCGGCGGGGTTAATGGCGCTGGCTGATACAGTTAAAGCGGGCGCCGGCGCGGCGCTGGCGGAGCTGCGGCAGATGGGCCTGGATCTGTATATGCTCACCGGCGATCAGGAGAAGACGGCGCAGGCTATTGCGGGGCAGGTCGGGATCGACCACGTTATCGCCGGGGTCCTGCCCCAGCATAAGGCTGAAGAGGTGCAGAAGTTGAGGGATGGCGGCCGCGTGGTGGCCATGGTGGGCGACGGGATCAACGACGCACCGGCCCTGGCCACAGCCGATATCGGGATGGCCATCGGGACGGGAACCGATGTGGCGATGGAGAGCGCTGCCATCACCCTGATGCGGGGCGATCTGAAGAAGATCGCCGCTGCGATCCGCCTTTCTCGTCAGACGTTGCGCAAGATCCGGCAAAACCTTTTCTGGGCCTTTTTCTATAATATGATCACTGTACCGCTGGCCATCTTCGGGATCTTCACACCGGTTATGGGTGGCGTGGCGATGGCCCTGAGCTCGGTCTCGGTGGTGACCAATTCCCTCTTTTTGAAGCGCTACGATCCGGATTGAGCCGGGTAGGACAGCGGTGTTAGCAAAATAGAATTTATTGACTTGAGGGGTAAAGGTGGTATAAATGTAGTAGAGATGGGGCGAAAAGGTCGGCTGAAAAGTATCGAAGCTACGTGGCGGGGTGTATGGTGTTCCGGGGAAGGGGGTGTCGCTGATGCTGGATCTTTACATAAAGGAAGGCTGCCCTCACTGCCGGAAGCAGATCGAGGCGCTGGAGCGCGAGGGCCTTTCGTACCGGTTGCACAATGTTCGCGAAGACGCGGCACTGCGGGAGGCCAAAGTAAGATACGGTGCTGACAAGGTCCCCGTGCTGGTGGAGAAGGGCACAGTCAAAGCGATCGGTTTCCAGGGCAAGGGGTGACCCATTTAAGCTGCATCGCCGTGAGCGGTGTCTTTTGGTCTCCAGCTGCGCGGAAGAATAAGCAGGGCCGGCCGGGAATTGGCAGTTTCGATAAGTTGTGGTAATATTAACATAACTCGCATGTCGTAAAGAGGGTTACGGCAAGAAGATCTTTAGAAAGCAGGGGCCAACCTTGACCTTGCAGATCCAGCCTCACCTGAGATTGGGAGAAAAAGAGAAGGCAGACTATGCCCTTTTACCCGGTGATCCCGGGAGGGTTGGCCGGGTAAAAGACTTTCTCGATCATGCCCGGGAGATCGCCTGTTGCAGGGAGTACAGAACATTGTGTGGTTACTACAAGGGTGTAAGGGTACTGGTGACCTCCACCGGCATCGGCGGCGCCTCCACGGCTATAGCTGTCGAGGAGCTCGGAAGAATCGGTGTCAGGCATCTGATCAGAACAGGCAGTTGCGGGGCGCTACAGAAGGGGATCAAGACCGGAGAGCTCATCATCGCCGCCGCCGCGGTGAGAGATGAGGGCGCATCAGCGGCCTACGTTAAACAGAGTTACCCTGCTGTTCCCGACGCCAGGGTATTTGGTGCTCTCAAAAAAGCGGCTGGCCGGTTAAACCGTAAGCACCACTGCGGTATCGTCAGAAGCCATGACAGCTTCTACACCGATGAAGAGAAAGAGCTGAGTGATTACTGGGCCGGTAAAGGGATCCTCGGATCGGATATGGAAACAGCGACCCTTTTTGTGGTAGGCGGCTTGAGAAAGATTAAGACAGGCTCCATTCTGAATGTAGTGGTGGGCCCGGGTGAGGGAACAGAGGCGGGAGTCGGGGATTATGCTTCGGAAAGTGATCGGCTGATGGAAGGAGAAAGGGCGGGGATCCGGGCAGCTCTGGAAGCGATTGTGGAATTAAGTACTAGCGGGGCACCCGGGCAACTATAAATTTGCAAGGGGGTGAGCGGGCGGGTAAACATGATCTGGGGCGGATCGGGTAAATATCTGCGAAAGGAGAAAAGGCGATGAAAAGGGAAGGCATGTGGTCTTTAAAGTTATCTACGGCTGCACTGGTCCTAATTCCTGTAGCTATCGGCATCAACTACATCGGAAAATTTTTTGCCGAACTATTGCGTTTACCGCTGTGGCTTGATTCCATCGGGACAGCGTTGGCAAGTATGTTGGCCGGCCCGATTGTGGGTGCATTATCAGGTGCAATCAATAATATCATTTATGGGTTAACGGTATCGCCAATATCTTTTGTCTACGCCATCACCAGTGTGGCTATAGGTTTAACAGTGGGTATTATGGCCTATAAGGGTTGGATCTCGAATCTGTGGAAGGCCATTGTCATGGGCTTGGTGGTGGGCCTTGTGGCTGCGGTTGTATCGACGCCGATCAATATCGGGTTTTGGGGCGGACAAACCGGCAATGTATGGGGCGATGCTTTATATGCTTTTCTGCTGGCCCACAATTACCCCGTTTGGCTGGCCTCTTTTCTCGATGAAATAGTGGTAGACATACCCGACAAAGTGGCCACCATTGTTGTTGCCTTTGCAATATTTAAAGGGCTGCCCAAGGGTTTGATCAGCTTGTTCGGCGGTGGAAAAGAGATCGAAAAGCTGTAGAACACGATGAAGGGGAGGCTGGAGCGTGCCTCCCCTTTTAGGAGTTAAACCGGTTGGAAACTTTAAGTCTTTACGTCGATCGCGATTCTCCGGTACACCGGGTTGATCCGATCAGTAAACTCCTGTATATTCTGGCAGCGACCGCCATCCCCATCATTCTACCTTCATTGCTTACGGCGGCAGTTGTTTTAGCGATCAGTGTGGCCCTGCTTCTGCTGGGCAGGACTTTCAGGAGGGTAATACCGCTGATCAGCGTCATTGTTTTTGTTCTTTTAACCATTCTAATTATCCAGGGCCTTTTCAGGGCCGGTAATGTAACGCCTTTGTTTCAGCTGGGATCGTTGATTTTCTACAGAGAAGGTCTTCTCTACGCTGTGCGGATCAGCCTGAGGGTAATTAACATCATGCTTGCTTTTGCTATTTTGATATTGACTACAAAGCCTTCGGATCTTTTCGAGACCCTGGTTAGGAAGGGGCTTTCTCCCCGGATTGGCTACGTGCTCAGCTCGGTTCTACAGATCATTCCGCAGATGCAAAATACTGTGGGCACGATCACCGATGCTCAAAGATCCCGCGGTATGGAGACTGAGGGCAGTCTGGCAGTGAGGTTAAGAGCATTTATCCCGCTCATCGGGCCCGTGGTGATGAGCTCGCTGACCCAGACCCGGGAAAGGTCGATCGCGTTAGAAGTGCGGGGTTTCAGTGCAAAGGGCAAAAAAAGTTTTCTCAATGAAGAGATCCAGGAGCCCTACCATAGATTTATCCGCTGGGGTCTGCTGCTTTCAATTATTTTGGCGCTGGTATGGAGAGTGGCGGCATGAAGAAAATCATAGTGGACAATTTAAAATACAGATACCCTTCAGCGCAAGAACTGGCCCTGAAGGGTATCTCTCTGGAGATCGAGAAGGGTCAGTTTATCGGTGTCATCGGTCCGAACGGCGCCGGAAAGTCTACATTATGCCAGGCCCTGGTTGGACTTGTGCCCCATTTTTATCACGGTGCCTATGGCGGCAGCGTGGTCGTTGGCGGGCTGGAGGTTTTGAAGAGCGAAATAAGCGCCCTGGCGCTGAAGGTGGGGCTGGTTTTTCAGAACCCCTTCACTCAGGTAACGGGGGCAAAACTCACAGTCTACGATGAAGTTGCCTTTGGCCTTGAGAACATGGGCCTTGACCGTGCGGAGATGATCGAGAGGATCGATCGCGCTTTAACCCTTCTCGATATCTACAGATATAAGGATAGGAATCCTTTTGATCTGTCGGGCGGGCAGATGCAGAGGCTGGCCATCGCCAGCATAATTGCTATGAAACCGCAGATAATTGTGCTCGATGAGCCTACTTCGCAGCTGGATCCGCAGGGTTCGGAGGAGGTATTCAGAGCCGTCGATAAGTTGAAAAGCGAAGGGATGACGCTGGTGATGGTGGAGCATAAAATCGAAAAAATAGCGGAGTACGCCGACAAAGTAGCACTTCTCAGCGGGGGAGAGCTGGTGGATTTTGACAGACCCATCAGGGTGTTTTCCCGGCCCGATCTGGAGCGCTTCGGCGTTGCTGCCCCGGTCTATACCAGGATCTGCCGGGACCTGAAGATCAAAGATGAAAAAACCGGGCTCTATCCCATCACGCTTGAAGGGGCTGTCGCGGCGGTGGGAAGCCTTGAATAGCAGCATCGTAGTGGAGGATCTGCACTTTGCCTACAACAAAGGGGAAGAGGTATTAAAGGGGATCAGCCTTGTTTTTGACAGGCGTTCAACGGCGATTATCGGGCAAAATGGTGCGGGCAAAACTACCTTTGCCAAATTGCTGAAGGGGCTGCTAAAACCGGATAGCGGGAGTATCTCGATCAAGGGGATCGATACTAAAAACACCACGGCGGCGGGGCTTTCCCGCCATATCGGTCTGATCTTCCAAAACCCGAATGATCAGATATTCAAGAGCAATGTTCTCGATGAAGTGATGTTCGGGCCGCTCAATATCATGAAAGAGGAAAAGCGGGCCAGAGACCTTGCGCTGGGCGCCCTGGAGAAAGTAGGCCTGGTAAATGAGCTGGAACAAAACCCTTATGACCTGACCCTGTCCCAACGCAAGCTCATTGCCATAGCATCGGTCCTGGCCATGGACACGGAGATTGTAATTTTTGATGAGCCCACCATCGCCCAGGATCACCGGGGCAAAGAGATGATCAAGGGCATCATCAGAGAGCTGGTGGGGATGGGCAAGCTGGTGTTGACGATCATGCACGATATGGACTTTGTAGCGGAAACCTTTGAACGCACTATCGTATTCAGTCAAGGGCAGGTTGCGCTGGACGGGAGCACCCGGGAGGTCTTTACCCAAGAGGAGCTG
Organism: Bacillota bacterium; assembly: GCA_012840855.1. GTDB lineage: Bacteria > Bacillota > Dethiobacteria > DTU022 > DTU022 > JAAZPQ01. Next base: position 7,389 of record DUVX01000116.1, read on the forward strand.
CTAAAAAAGGCCGGCCTGGAGAGGCCCCACGTGACCCGGCTGGGCGCCAAACTCGGCTGCAGTCACACTTTTTTGACGGCGGAGGAGTTTGTGAGTTTTGCTAAAAAAAGCGATCATAGAGGGGGATGAACGTGGAAATGATTTCGTTGCCCCCGCCGGTTACCAGCGGGTCGGTCTCATTGGAAGAAGCGATTTACCGCCGGACTTCGCGGCGTGAATTTCAGGAGAAGAGTCTGGAGCTGTTCCAGGCAGGGCAGCTGCTCTGGTCTGCCGGCGGGCTGGGCATTACGGGAGCTGCCGGGGTGTCGCGTGCCGCCCCTTCTGCCGGGGCGACTTACCCGCTGGAGCTCTACCTGGCAGCAGGGGAGGTGAAGGGGCTCGGTAAAGGGCTCTATCGCTACGAATACAGGGATCATGCTCTTGAGGTGATCGGACGGGATGATCTAAGAGCCGGGTTGGCCCGGGCTTCCCTGGGCCAGGCGATGATCGCCCGGGCGGCGGCCACCATCATTATTGCTGCCCATTTTGAAAGGACCACACGTCGCTATGGCAAAAGGGGTTATCGTTACGTTTACATGGAGGCTGGCTACGTTTCGGAAAATATCTACCTGCAGGCGGAAGCGTTAGGGCTGGCCACGGTGGCAGTAGGCGCTTTTGATGACGGCGGTGTAAAAAAATTAACAGCTCTTGAGGGAACGCCGCTTCTGCTCATGCCGGTGGGCCCGCGGTAGGGCCGATCGCCATGGCTTTGCGGGAAAAATGATGGACAAAAGATGTTTATTATTATATGATCGACATCTAAAGGAAAGGTTTGCCGAATAATAGTAATATAGAGATAGAGATAGAGAGAAAGATAAAGATAAAAAAGAGGGGGCAACAAGAAGTGCTTAGGGGAAAATCTTTCCCAGAGTACGGCTATGTACTGATCGCATTGTTTGCGCTAACCATTGCACTAGCGACGCTATTTTCACCAGCGCAGACAACAGTTGTTTCGGTTTCGCTGCGATCGCTTTTTGTGTTGTTGGTGGCCTGCGGACTGAGCGTTTTGCTCCCCTGTACCCTGGAAACGCTAACGCGCCTCTGTTTGTGCCTTACCCTGGCGGGAACTTTCGCCGGCGCTTTGGCGCTGGCCGGGGTACTCTGTCTGCACCGGAATATTGACTTTCTGGCCTTTACCATTACCCGCCCCGACTATATGTACGGCTTGCCTGAAGTCCAATCCTTTTTTGGCAATCCCAATGGCCACGGGTTTTTTCTGGTTTTCAGCATCGCTGCGGCAGTTATTCTTCTTGCCCTGTGGCGGCGCCTTAAGGAAAGAAAGAGGCCTGCTGCACTGCTGTTTTATGTCATCCTGGCGGTACAGCTGGCGGCACTGGCCCTTACCTTTTCCCGGGCGGCCTTCGTGGCCCTGGCTGTATTTGTGCTGGGTTTTATCTGGTACAACAGCCGGCGCTATTGCTATACCTCGCTGGTGCTGCTCAGTGCAGCAGCGTTTGTCAGCAAGCAGGCTTTTGAAAAGAGCGGTATCGTTGAAGTAATCACTGCCCTGGCCAACGGGCGGATCCAATTATGGGCCGAGGGTTTAAAAATTTTCAGGCTCTACCCCCTTTTTGGAACGGGGCTGGGTGGCTGGGCGGCACTTAGCGGCCACTATCTGTCCCCGCACAACACCTATCTCCATGTGGCCGTGGAGTTGGGCCTGGTGGGGTTGGCGCTCTACCTGATCTATATTGCCCTGTTCATGAAGGATCTTCGCAAGATGATGCTGGGGGCGGCAGCAGGCAGCGCGCGGTATATTATTTTAAGCGGCCTTTACTCCCTCTGCCTGGGCCTTCTCGTGCACCAGTTTTTTGAGTCCTACCTTTATCATGGCCTGCCGCTTTTTCTATTGGCAATAACTCCTCTGCATTTCCTTATGCGGGAGCCGGGGGTGCTCTGCCGTTTTCGAGAAAGGATCTGGAGCGAACAAGATTTTTCCCGGGCTTATCGCCGAGTAAGCTAAAACAATCCTTACTGGTGATCAGAAAAACCCTTTAAGGGGAGACTAGGTCTCCCTTAAAGGGTTTTTGGTCGGAGCGGCGAGATTTGAACTCGCGACCTCTTGGTCCCGAACCAAGCGCGCTACCAAACTGCGCCACGCCCCGCTTGCCTAGAGAATATATCATTTAATATTGTTCTATGCAAGCGCTCAGAAAAGACCTTTTCGCATCGAGAAACCCGATGTTTAAGAAAATTACACCAGACAGCGAACTTTTGCCATCTATGATTTGACACCCGCTCTCATTTGCGATAAAGTAAGAGTAGCGAATGTTAGGCATGCCTAACAAATGTCTGGTAAGGGGGGTTTGATCATGCCAGGTTTTGATGGATCGGGTCCTGTAGGTGGCGGGCCGATGAGCGGTCGGGGGCGCGGCTACTGTGTGTTGCCTCTGTCCGAGAGGGAGGGAATTCCGCAGTCGACGGGGCGGCGAGGGCTACGGCGCTTCGGCCGGCCGCGTTTTGGACTGGGCTTTGGAAGGGGCCGCGGTCGCCGTCGCAGATGGTGGTAACATTTACTCTTGATCGATAGGGGAGGGAGGTGGAGCCAGATGCCGGGTGGAGATGGCACCGGCCCTCTGGGCCGGGGTCCGCGTAGCGGTAGGGGCGCCGGTTACTGTTCGGGTTACCATCGTCCTGGATATGCCAACCCGTTTCCCGGGCGCCGTTTCAGGAGAGAAAACTACGGTTTCCCGGGTTCCCGCTATTTCTGGGGTGGAGAGGCTGATGAAAGGGCAGCCCTGCAGCGCCGGGCCGAGTTCATGCGTGAGCAGATCAGCGCTATCGAGGAAAGATTAAAAGAGATCGGCGAATCGGATGCCCGGGAATGATTATTCTTGCCGGGTTGCGTGGAATACGGTATAAAGAAGACGGTGTCGGTGCAGGCTTATCCTGGTTCCGGTGCCGTCTTCAGTTTATCGGGGAAGAAGTTTTCGGTCACTTGAACAGCGGGCCGCGAACCGGGATATAGCGTATAATAACCGAGCATGCGGGCAAATTATTCACAATAGGATACCCTTTGCCACAATTTGCAGGATAGGCTGCTTTCTTGTCGAATCTATCCTTTGAAGGAGGCGGTCTATATGCTTATTGCCCTGGGGCGCAGGATCAGGGCTTTGCGTCGTCTCAAAAGGATGACCCAGCAGGAGCTGGCAACGAGGCTCGGTTTTTCTGCAACTCTGCTCAGCTATATCGAACGAGGCTTGAGGAAACCAACTCCACAGCTACTTGAGAGGATTGCGGAGGAACTGAATGTGGCGAAAGAGGAACTGTTCATCATGAAGGAGAGCGCTGATGTCTCACGTTTATCCGGCCGGGCCACCGGTTGTTAAGATCGGTGCGCTAAGGATCGATCCGGCCTTGGCTCTGGCCCCGATGGCTGGCTTTACCGGGCATCCTTTTAGAACCCTGGCCCGGCAGTACGGTTGCGGCCTGGTCTTCACAGAGATGATTCATGCCCGGGCCTTGCTGCACGGCGGCGAATATGTTTTTTTTTAACCCATTTTAGTGAGGCGGAGAGGCCGATGGGCCTGCAGCTTTTTGGAGCTGACCCCGCTTTGATGGCGGCGGCGGCTCAAAAGGCGGAAAAGATGGGCGTAGATCTGATCGATCTGAATTTCGGATGCCCTGCACCGCGTATTGTACGCAATGGTGAGGGAGGGGCGTTGCTGAAGGAACCCGGGCGGTGCAGTGAAATATTCGAAGCGGTAGCGCGGGCGGTAGGCTGCCCGGTGACGGTGAAGCTGCGCCTGGGCTGGGATGAAGATCGGGTTAACGCGGTGGAGATAGCCCGGAGGGCAGAGGAAGCAGGGCTTGCGGGCGTAACAGTCCACGGCCGCACCGTTTCCCAGGGCTTCGGCGGTAGGGCTGATTGGGAGGGTATCGGGCTGGTGAAGAGAGCGGTGGGCATACCAGTTATTGGCAATGGCGATGTCGCTACTGCCGGAGACGCTGTAGCGATGTTGGAACGCTGCGGTTGTGACGGGGTGATGATCGGGCGGGCGGCCCTGGGCAATCCCTGGATCTTTACGCAGGCCCGGGAGCTCCTGGTAGGGGAGAGGCCGGGGCCGCCGCCGGCTCTACAGGAACGGCTCCGGGTGCTGCTGCGCCATCTCGAGCTTTCCCTAAACTTTAGGGGCGAGGCGGAGGCGCTACGCGAGATGAGGTGCCAGGCGGGGCGCTATCTGCGGGGATTTCCCGGAGCGGCGCGGGCGCGGGACAGTATTATCGGGGCCACCTCAGTAGATAGGATGCGTGAAGTGATCCGGGAATTGCCGGGCGGTGCCAGTATTGATTGAGGAGGTGGGCAGGGATGTGCCAATCGACTGTGTACCTGGTTAAGGATGGCCGTGAAGAGGTAGTTATGGAGGATGTCAGTGTAGTCAAGCCGCAGGGCGAGGAGCTGCTTTTGGTGGGCATGTTGGGTGAAACAAAACAGATTAAGGCGAAGATCAAAGAACTTCAGTTGATGGACCACCGTATTCTTTTGGAAGAATAGAATTTTTGTTGCGGTGGTAAAAGGGTGAGCTGCTCCCATGGGGCGGCTCTTTTTTTTAACTGGGGGCGGCCAGGATTTTTACTTGTTGCGGTACATATTCTCGTCAGCAGTCTGCAGCAGTAGCTCCAGGGTTGCCCCATCACGGGGATATTCGGCGATCCCCCCGCTGGCGCTGATCCGCAGTTTGTTCTCAGAGGTAAGGTAAAAAGGTTTTGATTCGATCTTACGCAGGAGCCGCTCCAGTGTTATTCCGGCTTCGCCGGCGTCCGTATCCGGCAGGAGCAGCAAAAATTCGTCGCCGGCGTAGCGGGAAAGGGTCTCCCCCTTGCGGATAGTGTTTAGCAATCTTGTTGCTATCTCCTGCAGCATCTTATCCCCCGCCAAGTGGCCGTAACGATCATTGACCTCCTTGAAGCGGTTCAGGTCGATAAAGATGATGGAGAAACGTTTACCCGTCCTTTCGCTGTGGGCGATCTCCTCCTTAATGCGCTCACGGATATACCCGCTGTGGAAAAGGCCCGTCAAAGGGTCGACTACTGAATACTGGTAGATCATTGCGCTTAGGTTCAGCTCATCGCGGGAGAGCCTGGCGATTGAAAAGACAGCGAAGAGCATGGTACCCAGGGCAAACAGGAGGTAGAGCTGCGGCGGGTAGTAGCCGCCCTTGGGTGTAGGGCCGGGCAAGAGGGCGCTTATCCCGGTGAGGAAAACAGCTGTGCCGAAACCGTATAAACCGGTCTTGACGCCGAAACGAAGTGTTGTTGCCAGTAGCGGTAGGATGAAGGCGCCGACAAAAAAGCTTTTAACCCCTCCCGTTAAATAGATGACAATACCGATCAGAAGGTAATCAAATAAGTCGAGGTAAAAAGAGCGCTCCCGGTTTCTTTCCTGCTCCGAACCCAGGAAAAGGCGGAAGATGGTGTAGCCGATGGTCACCGTTACCAGCACAATCACAATCCTTGAGGAATATTGCAGATAGGGATGGAGGGCGAGAAAGAAGGGAAGGCAATAGAAAAAGTAGAGCGGTCGCAATCGCTTGAAGTAAAGGCTGGTCCTGTGGCGGCGCCTCAATTCGAAGTTGCGGTAGGTATAGCGATCGGCTCCCTCTATCGGAGGAATTTCGTTCCCGGCAAAAAACAGGTTAATGATGCTCCTGCCGATACCGCCTTTCTTGCGACCGGCCGATTTTTTCGGGGACTGTCCAAATAAAGCCACCGCTGATCACCTTCTTAGATACACTGGAGCCTGCACTGAGGCAATCGCCCCGATCTTCATACCAAAAGTAAGAGAAGACCTTCAAATTGGTTATGTTGCGGATTAATTTCGCGATATAGTGCCCGATCTCCTATCAAGGTTTTTGCAAACACCCCAATTGCAGGCTCTTGTTATTTAAAATTAAAAGTGGTAAAATAGGTGTGAACATATTTGTGCACAAGGAGGCGAAGGGGTGCGCTTTGAAAAGATCGTCCGCATCGGCGAAAAGCTGGTCAGCGTGGATCGGGCCAAGCGCCTGCTCGAGCGGATCCTGCAGCAGCGGGCGGAGGGTCTTTCGCAACAGGAGGTGGCCCGAAGATTTGCTATCGATCGCAGCTTTATCTCCCGCCTAGAGACGATCGGGGAGGTCCGCAGAGGAAAAAGGGTGGCGGTGATCGGGTTTCCTATCGCCAATAAGGGTGAGCTGGAAGGGATCTGCCGCGGGCTGGGGCTGGAATTTACCCTGTTGATGAGCAATCGGGAACGTTGGGCGATGCTCAGCGATAAACAGGCGCTCGATTTTTTCAACGAGGTCCTGGAGCTGATCACTCGCCTGAGGGATTACGAGATTCTAGTGATGGCCACCTCGGGAAAATGGTATCTTCTTGCCGAGGCGCTGCTCGATTGCCAGATATTCCATCTTGATCTTGGGGCGACGCCCATCGAGCAGGATTGCCGGGTGGATCCGGTCCGCTTTCAGTCGCTGCTCGAGCAGGTAGTAGATAATTTTGAAGAAGGGACGCGAAAGTGATGAAACATATCGTCGGCGTCAGTCTGGGTTCATCCCAAAGGGATCATGCAGTCACCATGAATCTGGGCGGTACGGAGTGCAGGATCGAGCGGTTTGGAACTGATGGAGATGTAAAAAGAATAATCTCTCTGATTGAGGAATACGATGGAAAGGTAGACGCCCTGGGCCTGGGGGGGATCGATCTATATATCTACGCAGTCGATCGGCGCTACGAGTTTCGCGACGCCCGGAAGATTGTCCAGAGGGCCAAAAAGACACCGATCGTAGATGGATCCGGGGTCAAGCATGTGCTGGAGCGGCGGGTGATCGAGTATCTTCAAGCCCATACCGATATTTTCAAGGAGCGCCGCAAGGTGCTGCTGACAAGCGCCATGGATCGGCTTGGGATGGCCCAGGCGCTGTACAAGGCCGGTTGCGATGTCACTCTCGGCGATTTTCTCTTTGTGCTCAACTGGCCGCTGCCGCTAAAAACTTTGAAAAGCCTCGCTTTGGCTGCGCGGATGATAGGGCCGATCATAGTAAGGTTGCCCTTCTCCATGCTCTACCCCACCGGGGAGAGGCAGGGGGAAAACAAACCGCGGCAGGTAAAATATTTCCTGGAAAATGATATTATAGCCGGTGACTTCCATTTTATACGGCAGTATATGCCGCTGGAGCTCCCCGGCAAGATCATCATTACCAATACCGTCACCAAGGATGATATCGGGTTTTTAAAGGAGCGCGGGGTGAAAACACTGATCACGACAACCCCCGAGATGGAGGGCCGTTCTTTTGGGACCAATATTTTGGAGGCGCTCCTGATCGCTTTGGCAGGGGGCAAAGGGGAGCTATCTCGAGAGCAATACGATCAGATGCTTGCAGACCTAAACTTTACGCCGCGCATCGTTGAACTGCAATAGAACTAACCGGCGGAGGCAGCTGTGAAGCCGATGCAAAGCCGTTTTGCCATAATCATTCCCTCTTATACTGCAACTGTGCCGGGCCGCGAGGCCCGGCCCGTTCTATTTGATCCTGCGTGGTGGAGCGGGATTGCCTTTCCGGGGGCGCCGGCACCAGCTGTGGTCAATTCACCTTTTGGGCGTGTGGAGGGCCGGTTGGCAATATTAAATTGCAGCGCTTCCAGGCTGCTGCGGCTCCCTACCCGTAGCCTGCTAAAAAGAACAGTGAGAGCGGGCAGGAAGGCCGCGCGGTGGGGTGCCCGCATTATCGGCCTTGGTCAGCCTCTTTCGAGGGCGCTGGGTGCCTCGTTGCTCTCTGTTGCCCGCAGTCTGGCACCCACTGTAACCAGCGGCGCCGGTTGCGCCGCTGCCGCCGCCATCGAAGGTGTGGCGAAAGCGGCCAGCCTGATGGGGATTAACCCGGCGGAGGCTTCAACGGTGATTGTGGGGGCAGCCGAACCACTGGGATATCTTTGCGCGCATATCCTGGCCCGTGACGGCGTAAACTACTTAACCTTGATCGGTTGTGATCGCGCCCGGCTGGATCATCTGGCCCGCCGGGTGCTTTATGATTATGGGGTTGCCTGTAAAATAAGCGTGAATATACATCGGGCGGTGGCCCGAGCCGATCTGATCATCGCGGCTGGTGAAGGGGGGAGTGCGCCTGAGATTCATCTGACGGAGATAAGGCCGGGCGCTCTGGTCTGCAACTTAAGCGCTGATGATGAGTTTACGCAGCGTATGTTGAATGAGCGACCGGATGTCATGATTTTCGACCAGGCTATTCTTCGGCTGCCCGGTGATGCTTCACTAAATTATGATTTTGGCCTTCCCGGCGCCGATATCTATGCTCCCATGGCTGAAGCGATTCTACTGGCTCTGGAGGGGAGATTCGATCGCTGCTTCCTCGGCCCGGTGCTGCGGCTAGAAAAAGTGCTGGATATGAGGGCCCTTGCTTCGAAACACGGGTTTATCCTGTCCGGTTTTGCCGCTCTGAACCGGCGCTTTGGTTTTGAAGAGGTAAGGGCAATCGGCAAGGCTGCTGCGCTTGCACAGAAAGATCCCCACTGCCGCTCCTTTCCTTGACATTTGTCATTTTGGCATTTATAATACTTCTACAATTTATGGTTACCTCGAGGAACGGATCCAGGGCTATGCGGGAAATGTCGAGGAGAACAGGCCCTTTCAGCGGGCTGTTCAGTTCTCCGGTAGTTCCCTTTTTTATTTCGCTGAGTAAGCGCATAAGCCTTAAAGCATACTCATAGTATTGTAATGTTCTTTCAGGTTAAATTCATTTGTGAGGGAGGACCATTACATGGCTGAAGAAGAAGTCCTGCTGACCAGGAACGGTTTGGAAAAAATAGAGAAAGAACTCTCGTTTCTTAAATCGATCAAACGCAAGGAGATCGCCGCCCGGATCAAAGAGGCGATAACCTATGGAGATATTACCGAAAACTCCGAGTATGAATCCGCTAAAAACGAGCAGGCTTTCGTTGAGGGCAGGATTATCACCCTGGAGAAGATTTTACGGCGGGCGCGAATTCTCGAAAAGGGCGATAGCAACAGCTTTGTGACCATCGGCTCAACAGTGAAGCTTAAAGATATGGAGATGGATCGTGATTATATCTATACAATCGTAGGCACTGCTGAGGCCGATCCCGGGGACAACAAGATCTCCAATGAATCTCCCGTGGGGAAGGCCATTTTGGGGCTTTCGATTGGAGACGAAGTCGAGGTGAAGGTGCCTGCCGGATCGCTGAAATACAGGATTCTCGAGATCAGTTAAAGTTTTGGAGGTTTTTAAATGGAGCAAGATCAGCTAAACGAACTGATGAAGGCCCGGCGCCAGAAGATGGTTCAGCTGAAAGAGAGGGGTGTCGCCCCCTTTGGAAGCAGTTACTCCCCCAGTCATTACTCGGCAGATGTGATCGAACAATACGATTCCCTGGAAAAGAAAGAAGTTTCTCTTGCCGGCCGATTGACTGCTATCCGCACTCATGGCAAGGCTACTTTTGCCGACCTGAAAGATTACAGGGGGAAGATCCAGCTATATTTTCGCCTTGATGAGCTTGGAGAAGATAGATACGGGCTCATCGAACTCTTCGATATCGGCGATTTTATCGCTGTTGAGGGTGCCGTCTTCAAGACACGAAAAGGCGAGGTTACCGTTTCGGTGCAAGATTTTTGCTTTTTGACGAAAGCACTCCGCCCTCTTCCAGAAAAGTGGCATGGGTTGAAAGATGTGGAGCTGCGTTACCGGCAGCGCTATGTCGACCTCATCGTTAATGACGAGGTGAGGCAAACATTTATCTATCGCAGCAAATTTATCCAGGCGATGCGCGATTATTTAAACGAGCGGGGCTTCCTCGAGGTAGAGACGCCGGTCATGCAGACCATCGCCGGCGGGGCCCTGGCCCGTCCTTTTATCACTCATCACAACGCTCTCGACATCAAACTCTACCTGCGCATTGCTACCGAGCTTCACCTGAAGCGTCTTCTTGTCGGCGGATTGGACAGGGTCTACGAGATCGGCCGAATCTTTCGCAATGAGGGGATCTCGCCCTACCACAACCCCGAATTTACCACGGTGGAGCTCTATCAGAGCTATGCCGACTACGAAGATATGATGGTGCTAACGGAAAATCTAATCCATGAAATGGCCAGGCGGGTGCTCGGGAAGAGCGAGGTGAGCTTCCAGGGGGAGAGCATCGATCTGGCTCCGCCCTGGCCCCGGATGACGATGATCGATGCGGTGCGCAAATATGCCGGTGTGGATTTTTCCGAAATAAGCGATGATGCCGGAGCCCGGAGGGCGGCGAGCCGGGCCGGATTGGAGCTTAAAGATGAACGGCGTTGGGGCGAAATCCTTAACCTTTTCTTTGAAAGCTACTGTGAGGAGAAGCTGCGCAGCCCGGTCTTCATCAAGGATTATCCCCTCGATATCTCGCCGCTGGCGAAGAAGATCGACCGCGATCCCCGTTTGACCTACCGTTTTGAAGCCTTTATTGCCGGCCGGGAGGTGGCCAACGCTTTTACGGAGTTGAACGATCCCCTGGATCAGCGGGACAGGTTTGAGCGGCAGATCGCGCGACGCGAGGCCGGCGATGAAGAGGCCCATATGATGGATGATGATTTTGTTGCCGCTCTGGAGTACGGGATGCCCCCGGCAGGGGGGCTCGGTATCGGCATCGATCGGGTGGTGATGATCCTAACGGACAGTCCCTCCATCCGCGACGTTATTCTTTTTCCCACGCTAAAACCGCGGTAAGCACACTTTTTGCAACCGAGGATATCTTTTGTAAATAGACAAAAGCATTCCGACGGGTTAAAATAGATTAGAATAATCTGGCGGGCAACCTACGGCATCATAAGGGCACGACCCTGCATACGGCCTGGGTTAGCCCGCCTTCTATTTTAAGCAGATGGGGAAGGATTAATCCGGGGAAGAGTAAAAAACGTTAAGGGGGCGCTTTGGGATGACCAACATTCTACCGGAGCCGTACAAGATTAAAGCGGTTGAACCGATCAATCTGTTACCGGCGGCAGAGCGATCGCAGTCTATTAAGGAGGCTGGCTACAATACTTTTCTGCTGAGATCGCGGGATGTCTATATCGATCTTCTTACCGACAGCGGGACCAATGCGATGAGCGATAGCCAGTGGGCAGGGCTGATGCTGGGTGACGAGGCTTATGCGGGCAGCGATAACTGGCTCCATCTGGAAGAGACGGTCCGTGAACTCTTCGGCTTCAACTATGTGATCCCCACGCACCAGGGCCGGGGTGCGGAAAACCTTATCTCCAGAATATTGATCAAGCCGGGAACCTATATCCCGGGCAACATGTATTTCACCACCACCCGCACGCACCAGGAGATGAGCGGGGGGACCTTTGTCGATGTGATCATCGATGAAGCCCACGATCCATACCGGGAAGAGATCCCCTTCAAGGGGAACGTTGATCTCCAAAAATATGAGGCGCTGATCAAACGCGTCGGCGCCGGGAAGATCCCTTATATTTCACTGGCGGTGACCGTAAATATGGCTGGAGGTCAGCCCGTGAGCATGGAGAATATGCGCGAAGTGAAGCGACTCTCGGAAAAGTACGGGATCAGGGTGATCATCGATGCCACCCGTTGTGTGGAGAACGCCTACTTTATTAAAAAACGCGAGGCTGGTTACCGGGATACGAGCATCGCTGAAATAGTTAAAGAGACCTTCAGTTACGCCGATGGTTGTACCATGAGCGGCAAAAAAGATGGCATTGTCAACATGGGCGGCTTCCTGGCAGGGCTGACGCATGAGATATTGTATTAGCTGCCCCAGACCCTGGATTTGCAATTTTACCTGTGCCCTCCTGCCATTTACTAGTTTCTCCGGGTCAGCTGTGCCCTACCGGAGTGTTCCATGCTCC
>DUVX01000117.1 GCA_012840855.1 Bacillota bacterium
GAATTTGCGGCAAGGCTTCAGGAAAGCGGCTGTCTCTGCCGGCCTCTGATCGTAGAGACCCAGACCACGATCTACACCTGCCGTAAAACGGCCCCCGGCAGGGTGGCGATCATGGCGATGAAGCATGATGTGCTTTACTCCGCCATCGACCACCGGGGCAACAGGGAGCTGATAGAGAGGTTCCCCGCGCCGCTGAGGCCCTACCTGTCTCCGGCGGAGTCGATGATCGAAACTTCGGTGGGGAATGTGGGGATGATCCTGCACTGCGCGCCTATTTTGCTGAACAGCGGCCGGATCGAAAGCACCCGCGGCCAGTTCAAGTACTATTCCGAGGGGATTACCCCCAGCATCGCTCGTTTACTGGAAAGGCTTGACCGGGAGCGCCTTCTCGTAGCTGAGGGTCTTGGCCATCCCGTGGAAAGCACGGCTGATTGGCTGCGCCGGAGCTATGCGGTAAAGGGCCGCAATCTTTACGAATGTATTCAGGGCAACAGGGCATACCATACTATCGATGCACCAGCGAGCCTGCAGCACCGCTATATCCACGAAGACGTCAGCTGCGGCCTGGTGCCCCTGGAAGCGGTGGGGCGCTGCCTGGGGATGCCGATGTCTTTGAGCGGGCTGGTAATTGATCTGGCCGATGCGCTTATGGAGACCGACCTTCGGAGACTGGGACGGAGCTCAATCAATCTGGAGCGGTGGAGAAAAGAGATGGGCCGGTAGCGGTCCCCTTTCGGCACTCCCGGGGGTCATTTGTGTCTCCATGCTGGTTTTAGTATAATCACTGCAGTTAAATAAAGTTTGCAGACCGGGTGAGCCGGTGAGCTGAAATGAGGGAGAAAGGCCAGTGATCCTTTCCCAGGTGAAGCAGGTACATTTTATCGGAATAGGCGGCTACGGAATGAGCGCGCTGGCCCGGGTGCTGCTGGAGATGGGCTATCGGGTTACCGGATCTGATATTCATGATTCAGCGCTTATCCAAGGGCTCGCAGCCCAGGGGGCCGAAATCAGGCTTTTTCATCATCGGGACCATATCGGTTCCAGTGACCTTGTTGTTCATTCTACCGCGATCCCTAAGGATAACTGCGAACTGGAGGAAGCCCGCCGCCGCGGTATCACCCTCTGGCATCGCTCCGAGCTCCTCGCCGCCCTGATCAACAGCCGCTACGGCATTGCCGTGGCGGGAACACACGGCAAAACTACTATCTCTACGATGATCGCCCTGCTACTGGAGGCCGGCGGTCTTGATCCCACTGCTCTTATCGGGGGAGAGGTGGCTTCCTTTCAGAGCAACGCCCGCTATGGGCGCAGCGAATATCTTGTCGCCGAGGCTTGCGAGAGCGATCATTCCTTTTTGCGTTACCGTCCCCGCATGGCTGTGATCAGCAATGTGGAGGCCGATCATCTGGAGCATTATCAGAATGATTTTGCCCTGATGCAGAAAGCTTACCGTGCTTTTTTAGGAAATCTGCGCGGCGGCGATGTAGCGGTGCTCAATTTTGACGACCCCTTCCTGCGGGATTTGGCCGGACAGCTGGATCACCGGGTGGTCACGTACGGCCTTTCCGGGAGCGGGGCCGCCTACAGCGGTCGCCGGATTGTTTTGAAGGGTTTGGGATCGGATTTTGCTTTTTTCCATGGTGACAGGGCGCTCGCCAATGCCGTAACCCTGCAGGTGCCCGGCAGGCATAATGTCAGCAACGCCGTAGCCGCGCTTACCGTGGCTGCCGAGCTCGGCTTGGACTTGGAACAGTGCTCAGGCGTTCTGCAAGATTTTCGCGGGACCAGGCGCCGGTTTGAAATTGTGGGCCGGATCAATGGGGTCACTATTGTCGATGATTATGCCCATCATCCCACCGAAATAAGGGTGACTCTGGAGGCGGCCCGGGCTGCTGCTGAGCGGGTCTGCTGTATCTTTCAGCCCCATCGCTACTCCAGGACGGCATACTTTTTCGAAGAGTTCGCCCGCTCCTTCAGCGCGGCTGATCTGATCCTGCTGCACAGAATCTATCCCGCCGGTGAAGAGCCTATCAAGGGTGTGACCTCGGCCTCCCTGGCCCGCCGGATCGGGGAGATAAAAGGGGAGGGCGTCTATTTTGGCGAAGAGATGGCCGCACTGGGTCGCAAGGCTCTGGAATGGGCCTGTCCCGGCGATATGATCGTCGTCATGGGCGCCGGAGATATCACCTCGCTGGCTCACAAGTTGGCTGGCGGTTGAGGGCCGCAGCGATATCTCCCATGTCTGCCTGAGGGGGTCAGATAACTGCGTATTCTGATAATAGATCAGTATTTTGCCATAAACGGCGACAGGCCGGGACAGCGGTTTTTCGAGATCGGCCGCCGTTTAGTAAAACGGGGGCACCAGGTTACGGTTATTACCGGCAACTCCTCTTTGGGGCTATCGCTGGATCAAAAAAAGATCGGCCTGCTACAAAAAGAGGGGATGGCCCTGATCGTCTTCAATATGGGGTATCCGCGCCACATAGCGGGGGAAGGGCGCCGTGATTCCCTTAAATTTGCCCGCCGGGCTGCTCGTCAGGGCCGAAGGTTGCCCGCTCCCGATCTGGTGCTCGCTTCGACGCCGCCTCTGGCGATTAACGGGCCGGCCCACTTCCTCAGCTGTTTTTACAAGGCCCCCCTGGTCATGGAGCTTCGGGAAGCTGCAGGCGTACCCGGACGGGTGGAGGGCAATATGCTGAATAAATTGCTGGTCTCTCCGCTTCAGCGTGCAGCTCACAAAGCTTTTCTACGGGCCGAATCGATAATTGCCACGAGCCCCGAAGCGGCGCAGGCGGCCCGGGAGCTTGCCCCTTCCGGTAAAACAGTCCATCTCCTTCCAGATGATCTTACTCCCGGGGTCCTTTTTCAAAAGTTCGGCGAGATTCTGGAAATGGCGGGGCGTGCGTGTGATAAATGACTTGACTTTCACAGCTGTGGGGCCGTAAAATGGGTGCAGGTTAAATATGTAAAGGGCAAGAAGTTGTTTACGGAGGGAGCCCTCTCGCTTGCGGAAGAAAAGCGGTATACAAAAATATTTACAGTGGTTCGGCATCCTGCTGATCATTTGCGGTTTGGGACTGCTGGGCTATTATCTTTATGAAAAAATGCAGGTCAGCGGTTACCAGCGGCAGCTGCATAAAAATTACGAAGATCTCGATTTTGAACTGCCCGGGGAGCCTGAAACTTTTGATCATGTTGCCATAACGGAGCGCCAGCTGATGCGCCTCATAATTCCCCGGATCAATGTAGATCTGATCGTCCAGGTTGGCGATGTCTACGATCAGGGCCTTCTCGACAAGGGGCCGGTTCATTTTGAAAATAGCGATCTGCCCGATACCGGGGGCGGCAATGTCGCCATCGCGGCGCACCGCGGCTCCTACTGGGGTTTCTTTACCGATCTCGATCAGCTAAACCCCGGTGATAAAATATTTCTTGATGTAGAGGGCTATCGTTTTATTTACGAGATGGAGTGGATCAGAATAGTTGATCCCCTTGATTGGAGCGTCATCGATTCAACAGACTACCCTGCTTTGACCCTGCAAACCTGCCATCCTAAAAATGTCCGGGGCACTCACCGCCTTATTGTTCGCGCCAGGCTTGATTCGGTAACGCGAGCGTCCTGAGCCAGGTTCCAAGAATTTGAAAATTAAGTTTAGTTAAGGTACATAATAGGTCTATCTTAAAAAAGGTGTGTGTGTGTTTTGATAGCCGACAAGAAAGTACTGTTCAGGTATATCTTACTCCCCATTGTGTTGCTTGCAGTTCTGATCGTAGGAGGGGCGGGGTTGTGGAAGTACGCCCAGGATCCGCTACACGCCCTTCTTTCCGATGAGGACTGGCGAATTTGCTTTGAAGGTGATACCGTCAATATTGCTCTGCTGGGATTCGATCGTAACGAGGCCAGGGAGAAGCGTTACCGGATATTTCGGCCCGATACGATCATGATCGCTGCCATCAATTTGCGCGGCTCCCCTTCGGTGTCCCTGGTCAACATTCCCCGGGATAGCTATGTCAAGATTCACGTCACCGGGGGCTACGACAAGATCAATCACTCCTATATGTACGGCTACGATCAACCGGGAGCAGAAGATCGCCACCGCAGTGGGATGGACAGCGTTCTTAAAACGATCGAAGATTTCCTGGGCGGTGTCCCGGTCCATTATTATGTCAGCGTGGATATGGACGGCGCGGCCGGGATAGTCGACCATCTGGGTGGATTTTACTACAATGTCGATCTCGTTGTCAGGGCTGATATGGGACGCGGTCGCCTGTTACTAAAAAAGGGATACCAGCATCTGAACGGAAAAGACTTCCTTCGCTATGTGCGCTACCGCGGCACCGGAGGGGATCTGGGCCGCACGCAAAGGCAGCAGAAGATCCTGATCGAGGCTTTCCGGCAGCTGCGCCGACAGGGACGTTTAAGTGAGCTGCCTTCTCTTTACCGTACTGTGAGAGAGAACGTGGAGACAGATCTGTCGCTGAGGCAGATCGCCGCTCTGGCCCTGCTGGGGGCGCAGATCGATCCGGAGGAGATCAAAAGCTACGCCTTTTCCGGAGAGATGCAGTATGCACCGCGGGGAAAGATCGATGCACTGAACTACTGGGTGATCGACGAGAAAGACCGGGTGAGGTTGATCCGGGAAGTGTTTGGGAAAAGGGTGGCGCTGTTACCGCAACAGGCGCTCCCGGGTCCGCGAAAAAAAGCCGAACCTAGCAAAACCCCTAGAGGAAGCACGCCGCCGAAAAAGAGCAGCCCTCCACAGAAACCGTTGCCCTCGGACCATCGGCAAAGGGTTCGCTGATTAGATTGAAGCCTTAGGCAGGCGCCCGCCCTAGCCCTGCAAAGTCTATAAAGAAGCTGACAAAAAATGTACGCAGTCCTGACGCTGCGCCAGGCGGTAAATTGAGCTGGCAGCTACCCGGGGGGTGGGGGATTGCCCCGGCAGGAAGAAGAAGCGCAGATGTCGAATTAGTTTACCAAGTATATGACAGGGAAGAGGGTTCCATGAATAGAGCCCACAGGAATTTAGTGCCGTTAATTATCGACGCTGTTTTGATCGCCGTCGCCTTCTACCTCGCCCTGTACCTGCGCTTTGACGGGACGATTCCGCACCGGTATATGCTGGCCTACCGGCAGCTAGTCGCTATCTTTGTGGCTATACAGCTGATGATCTTCTATATCTTCGGCTTCTATAACCGGCTGTGGCAATACGCCAGTACCGGTGAATTGCTGTTGATCACAGCTCTTATCTCAGCGGGTTCTATTGTAAATTTTTTAATACTTCTGGCCAGTGCCAGAGAAGGTATCTACCTGATTCCCCGCAGCATTCCCGTTTTGCAATGGATGATCACCATCCTCATGATCGGGATATCCCGTTTTTCCTGGCGTTTTCTTAAGGATTTCTTTTTCCGCAGCCGAAAGCCTGGCGATGCCCGCCATATACTGATCGTGGGTGCCGGTGATGCCGGTGCTACCCTCGTCCGCGAGCTTAAGCAGCGCCGTTATCAGGACAACCTTCTGCCCGTAGGCTTTGTCGACGACGACCCCTCCAAGCAGAAAATGGGAATGTTCGGCCTGCCGGTTCTGGGCCGGCGCGAGGATATACCCGAGCTGGTTCGAAAATACGCTGTCGATGAGATCATCATCGCCATCCCTTCTGCCTCCCCCCGGGTTATCGGTCAGCTCATCGACATTTGCCAGACTACCCCGGCTTCGTTAAAGCTTTTGCCGGGGATCTACGAACTGGTCAACGGTCGCGTCTCCGTGAGCCAGATCCGCGAAGTCAGGGTGGAGGATATTCTCGGGCGTGAGCCGGTAGCGGTGGACTTAGAATCTATTGCCGGCTGCCTCACCGGTAAGGTTGTTCTGGTGACGGGAGCGGGTGGCTCTATCGGCGCCGAGCTCTGTCGGCAGGTCGCTGCTTTTCAACCGCGTCAATTGCTGCTGCTGGGTCGCGGAGAGAACAGCATCTATGAAATCTACCAGGAGCTGAGCATGGAGTTTCGCGATCTGGAGGCAGTCCCGGTGATCCTCGACGTCAAGGAAGCGGCGCCTTTAAAGGAAATATTCCAAATATACCGGCCCGAAGTTGTCTTTCACGCCGCCGCGCACAAACATGTCCCCCTGATGGAAAGGTATCCCGTAGAGGCGGTAAAAAATAATATTCTCGGGACAGCCAATGTGGCCCGGGCGGCTCACGATTGCTCCACGGGGGTTTTTATCTTCATCTCCACGGATAAAGCAGTACACCCCAGCAGTATTATGGGGGCTTCGAAGCGTATTGCCGAGATGGTGATCCAACAGTGGGCCCGCCGCAGCGAAACCCGTTTTGCGGCCGTTCGGTTCGGCAATGTTCTCGACAGCCGGGGCAGCGTGGTCCCGCTGTTTAAGAAGCAGATCGCCGCCGGAGGGCCCGTTACAGTGACCCATCCCGAGATGGTCCGCTATTTTATGACCATTCCGGAGGCTGTTCAACTGGTGATCCAGGCCGGTGCCTTGGCCCGGGGGGGAGAGATCTTCATCCTCGATATGGGGGAGCCGGTAAAGATACTATCCCTGGCTCAGCGGATGATCCGTCTGGCCGGCTACCAGCCGGGTGGGGAGATCCGCATCGACTTTACCGGGATTCGCCCGGGGGAGAAACTTTCCGAAGAGCTTTTTACCGGTGAAGAGGGGATGGAGACTACGCGTCACCAGAGCATCTTCGTGACCAGGCCCAACCACGACCACGGCGAGAGCCAACTGAGACTGCAACGGCTCCTTGAGACTGTAAGTGAGCCCCGGTGGAACCCTTCTCGCGATGAGGTGATCGCTCTGATCGGAACTCTACTGCCCGGTTTTCCCAACAGTGTCGAAGATTGCCGGATAACGCCGCCCCAGTTGAAAAAAAGCTGGGCCGGCTCTTGATCTTGGATAAAACTCTTTCCGCGGGGGTGCATTCCCCCGTCTGCCTGCAATGTGCTTTTTCGCGCTTTTATTCGATTGACTTCCTGTAGGACAAGTATATAATTAGTCAGTGAAAGGGGAACAAAGGCTAAATAAAGAGGGTGTTGGCAATTATGAGAATAGTCAGGCGTAAAGCGCTGGCGAAGATTACGATAATCACATTGGCGGCAGTTGTTGCTCTTTTTGCCGCCGTTTATTTGATCTCCCCGGCGTTGTTTCTCACGCTGGGTAACAACAAGGGGGGCGCAGCAGCAGCGGAACTGTTTGCCTCCGACAGGCTGAATATCGCCCTTTTTGGTTTTGATGGGAACAAGAGCAGAAAAGCGAGCAGCTCTGTTTTCCGTACCGACACCATCATGGTGGCTTCTTTGGATCTGAAAGCGAAGAAAGCCTCCCTGGTGAGCATCCCCCGGGATAGCTATGTTAAAATTGCCGGCACCGATGTTTACGACAAGATCAATGCCGCCTATGTCTATGGTTACAATGCCGGGGAAGGGGAAGAGAAGCACCGGAGCGGCATCGATGCCGCTGTGCGCACCGTCGAAGATTTTTTGGGCGGTGTTCCGATTCATTACTACGTTGCCATCGATATGGACGGGGTTGCCGAGGTGGTGGACCAGGTCGGTGGGGTCTATTTCGATGTGCCCTATGAGATCCGGACCAATTATGGGCGGGGACGGCTGCTGGTGGATAAGGGGTACCAGCTTCTGAACGGCAAGAAATTTTTGCATTATGTTCGAGACCGCAGTGTTGGCGGCGATTTTGGACGCGCTTCCCGCCAGCAGGGGATCTTGATCGAGGCCCTTCACCAGATTAAGGAGCGAGGCAAGTTGCGCGATATCCCTGCACTTTATCGTTCCATCCAGGATAACCTGGAGACAGATCTGAGCGCAGCCCAGATCGCCCAGCTGGCCCTGTTCGGCCTGAAGCTGAATACCGGAGAGATAACGACCCATCTCTTTGAGGGCAGCTGCCAGACTGCTCCCAAAAATGGGCTCAATATTTCCTATGTGGTCATCGATGAAAAGAAAAGGGTTGAGCTTATCGAGGCTGTTTTTGGCGTAAAGGTGTCGGAAAGGCCGCAGATAACTTTGCCCGGGCCGGTTCAACATAAGCCGGAGCCCGCTACGGAACCGCTGCCCTCTGAACCTCCAGCCGCTCCGCCGGAGTCGTCTGAACCGCCGCCGCCCGCAGAAGAGCCCGCGCCGGAAATAGAGCCCCCTGAAGTGGTGGAACCGGATCCCTCCGGCGATCCCGAAGAGCCCGCCGACCCCGAGGACGATCCTGCTCCCGTGGAGGATCCCGAAGAGTAAATACCGTTCAGAGCGGAGCGTGAGAAGGAAATTAATGGAGTCAAAGCAGGGGGTATTTTACCCCCTTTTTCTATGGATGGACTGCTATGGGAATG
Source organism: Bacillota bacterium (assembly GCA_012840855.1). GTDB lineage: Bacteria > Bacillota > Dethiobacteria > DTU022 > DTU022 > JAAZPQ01. The sequence goes on from DUVX01000117.1 coordinate 8,355, forward strand.
AATGTCCCGGCGGCGCGGTGGCGGAAACTGTCGGCTGTTCCGATATAAAACGAACTGGGAAGGTGAGGGAGTAGAGCTATGGAGTACGGTAAAAAAGTTATCTGTGCTCTCGATCTGGCGGATCGGGAGGAAGCCTGGCAGATGACAGAGAGGCTGAAGGGCCTGGTTAGCTTCTATAAAGTGGGGATGCTCCTCTACCTGGCCGGAGGCAGCGAGCTGGTGCAAAAGTGCATTGCGCAGGGCTACCGGGTATTTTTGGATCTAAAATTCTATGATGTCCCCGATACAATTGCTGCGGCGGTGCGGCAGGCGGCTTTGATGGGGGTTAGCTTTTTGACGGTGCATGGGAATAAAGAGATCCTGCAGCGGGCGGGAGAGGCCGCAGCGGGGACAGATCTGAAGGTGCTCGGCGTTACCGTGCTGACCAGCCTCGATGGGGATGACATCGCGGCGATGGGATTCCCCTGCAGCCTGGAGGAGCTGGTTTTGCAGCGGGCGCAGTGGGCGCTGGAGGCGGGTTGTGCAGGGGTTGTCGCCTCGCCCCGGGAAGCGGCGCTTCTGCGGGAAAAATTGGGCTCTGAATTGCTGCTAGTAACGCCGGGAATCCGCCCGGCGGGCAGCGATCTGGGGACACATAAGCGGGCGGCTACGCCGGCCCGGGCGCTTCAGGCAGGAGCCGACTACCTGGTTATCGGCCAGCCGATCATCAGGGCCGCCGATCCGCGGGCAGCGGCGGCGGCGATCATCGAAGAGATCGCCCCGGGGCAAGACACCGCACCGTAAAATAACATTTTCCTCTCCGTTTGAATATGATATTTCATACTACCAGGGGCAATATCGTGGCGGACACCGCAAGGGGAAAGGTGGCAGTTTTCCGGATCAACGGGGGCGCCGGTACATAACGACGGCCCCCTTATGACTCCGGGCGGGCCGCACTGCGGGGTGTTTTTCGTGAAGCGTTTCAAAGATTGCCTGGCCGCCCTGGTTCCCTATTACGATGATCATGGAAGCAATGCCACCCTGATTTTCACCATCCACGGGGAGGTATTTACCGATCACCGCACCGTCAAATGGAATCTGCGCCGCCTGGCCCGCCTCTTTTGCGTCGATCTGGAATCAGCCCGTCAGGAGATGGCAGGATTTTTGCACTATTCACAGGGCCTGCCGCTGCCCCTTTCCCCGAGCCTGGTTCTGGTACCCTTGAAAACAAGGACGGCGGTGGGGAAGAATGACGGCTGCCACGGTTATTTTAATCCTTCAGCGGTAGTAAGCTTCGCCGCTTCGGGAAACGGAAAAAGTCGCTCCAGCATTCTCCTGCCGGGTGATCACCTGCTCCCCTGCCTCTACCGGCCGGGAACAGTACAAAAGCGCCTGCGCGATGGTGCCATCGCTCTGGAAAGGCACCGCACCGCCCTGTTGATCCCCGGTGAACCGGCCGGGCCGGATTGCAAAAATATATTGGAAGGGCTGGCTAGGGCCTTCCTATCGGGTCTGAAAAAGGATAACTCCGGGCAATCACCACCGCCGGAGCGCTGAAAGTCGGTTGGCTCCCTCACCTTTTCAGCGGGCATCCCGCAAATTATTGTCTATCGGGCAGGAATTTTGTTTATCCCTGTCCAATCTAAGAAGTAATTAACAGAGCACCCCGCCGAGGAGAGGCTAACATGAGAAGAAGAAGAAAACGTTCATCCAGTATTCCGCAATTGATACCATTGCTCCTACTTCTGCTTTTTTCACTCTGTCTTAATATCTATTTTCTTGTGACCCCCGATCTATTTGCTGCAGTCGGAGAGAAATTGAGCCTGCAGGAGATGCAGGAGCTGAAAGAGCCGGGGATATATGGCCCCGAAGGTATTGAGGTCGTGGAAGGATCCCTCTATATCTGTGCGCCGGGTATTACCCTGCAGAATGCTCTGATCAAGGGCGATCTATTTTTAACAGAGGCCATCGGGGAAGGCAGCGCAGCGCTGCGCGGGGTTTCTGTGAAGGGTACCGCCCGGATCGAGGGCGGCGGTGAGGAAAGTGTGATCATCGAAGATGCAACGATCAACCACCTCGTTATCGAGAGAAAAGAGGGCCTTGTGCGCGTTCTTCTTAGGGGTGATACCGTCATCGAAAAAGTGACAATAGAGGGCGAGGCCGCCCTTTCCACCGCCGGCCTTTCCAAAAAAGGGGCGGTGGGGGAGATTTGCCTGGAATCAGGGGCGCAGGCGGAGCTGGAAGGCTCCTACGACCTGGTGAGTATTGTCGCCAAAGGGGTCCGCATCGCTCTGGATAAGGGTAGGGTAAAAAAGCTTGCTGTGGGACCAGAGGCTGAGGAAGCTGTGATTAGCCCGGGTAAGGATGCCCTTATCGCGCTGCTCGAGGCTGGGGCGCCGCTGACCCTGGCGGGAGAAGGGCGGGTTAAAAAGGTAATAGTGGAGGCATCGGGTCTGTTTAAGTTTTCCGCCAACATAGACGAGCTTTCCTCCTGCGGGCGCGGTATCTTTCTCGAGTTTGATGCCAGCGACATCGCTAAACTGCTGGTCAAGGAGTCGCCGGGGAAAGTGATGGTGCGCCTGGCAGGTGGGGCGTCAATTAAAAATATTGTGCTCGACGGCACTGCCGGGATTACCGGCGGCGGCACTATCGGGAACGTCAAGATCAATAAGACCGGCAGCAGTATTGAGCAGAAGCCGGGCAGTGTGGAGCTGGCGCTGGGGATCACAGCGGAAGTGGCTGGAGAGACGCTGAAAAAGGTAGAGAAAAAGCCCGAGCCGCCTCCGGTGCCGGCTCCGGCAACATCATCTCCGAGTTCTACGCCGAAAGCGCCGGCAGGACCTACCTTCAGTTTTACGTTACAGAACGGGCTTACCCCTGGGAATAAGACCGTAATAATTAAGCTAGACAAACCTGATCCGCAAAATTATACTGTAACAGTGGGGAAGACAACGCTTAAATACCGCTCAGATCAAAAAGTTTTTCAAGGTGAGGTTCCCGAGAGCAATGCAAAACAGAGCAATGTCCGGGTGACAAGAAATTAGCCGGAGCTGCCTGGCAAAAGGGGGCGATAGCGGATGAGAAAGAGAAACTACATAAAGATGCCGGTGCTGTTATCGGCGGTAGCGTTATTGGCGATCCTTTTCTCCGCAACCACTGTCTCCGCTGCCATCACCGGGTTTGTCACCGGCGATAAAAATAACAAATATTACGAATACGAGTACGAACTGCTGCTCGATTCCTACGTTGATCATATTCTAGGCGCCGCTGCGCCAATTTATCTAGATTACAGCAAGAAAGCGATGCACGCCTTTGTCGACAGCAAGAATGGCTATATCGATTACGAGGATGTCCTCGATGCCTATGTGGACGCTATCTTGAGCAAAAAAAGCTTCAATGCCGATCAATATACCGCCGGCAAGAAGGCGAAAAAAGCGGACATGCCGGCGGAGATCTATGTCGTGACAAAGGATGGCAAAACCAAGGTTAAATATACGGCGAAGATACTGGAAAAGGGTATCCTGGCCGAGCTGAACGGGGCTGACACGGCGGCCAAACTTAAAAAAGTAGTGGAGAAGCGGGCAAAGGAGATCGGGCTGGATCTGACCCTGTTCAAAAAACTCAGCAGCGCCGAGGAAAGCGCCGCCTTGAGCGAGGTGCTCGCCAAAAAACCGCAAAAAGGCTATGCTTCGTTGAGCGCATTCAAGAACGCTTTCAACAAGGCGGTGACGAATGCAGCGGCGCCGGCGAAGGATAAGGCGCTGCAGGCGGTCAACGCCGCCTCTACCGGGGCAAAGATGAAAGAGGCGCTTTTGGAATATGATCTCGTTCTCGGTCTCGATCTACAGCGGTACAGCCTGAAGACGGCGGAGCAGAACAGCCTCGCCTCGCGTTTGCTGGGATTCAAGCCTTTCGGGTCTGCGAAAGAGCTGCAGGTGATCCTGCATACGGTGGTGATTTCGATCCGCTCCGGCTTTACGATTGAGCATATCCCCTACAGCTACACCCTAAAAACGATGCTGAGCAAGCAGATGAGAGTTAACCCTCAGACTGATCTCTACGGCGGTGGCTGGAAGAGCGCCAAAGAGGCCGACGTGCAATATTACCTCGATCCCTACAATTTCATCGATCTGCAATATGACGGCTCCCGGGTGGATTCAATTCGGATACTGGCCGATCCCAATCTGAGGGTGCGGCAGAGGCCCACCACGGAAAGCCCCCAGGTGAAGGACAGCGGGGGTAATCTCGTCAGCGTCTGGAAGAATGAGATCTACGCCATCCTAGGTGAGGCTCAGGCGGAAGCGGGCACCAGCGCCGCCAGCAAAGGTACCTGGTACAAGATCAGGGTGAGCGGCAAGGAGGGCTGGGTCAGCGGTAACTACTGCGAGGCTGTGGGCAAATCTTTTTCCGCCACATCGATGTTCCAGTTCCTGCTGCTCTCGGAATGCGCCGGCGCTAAAACTGCCGATCTGAACAAGCTCCTCTCAGGAAAGGGGATCCTTAACGGAACCGGCAGCGCCTTCCGGCAGGCCGCACGGACGCACAAGATCAATGAGTTTTTCCTCGTTTCCCTGGCGCTGCACGAATCGGGCAATGGTACAAGCATACTGGCCCGGGGGATCGAAGTGGAAGATAAGGATAACCGCGTCCCCGGCAAGGATTACGTTACTGTCTATAATATGTTCGGCATCGGTGCTCTTGACAGTAA
>DUVX01000118.1 GCA_012840855.1 Bacillota bacterium
AGCGCTGTTTCTTTCCCGTAGCGCCGCCGTCTGCAGATGAAAAAGCGCCCCGGCAGGTTCCTTTCCGGTGCAGCGCTTGAAAACAACCTCAGCCTTTTCGCCCTCGACCAGTTCGCCCCGTTCAAAAGCGCTCCCCCCTTCGGGCCCGGCCGCCGCCCGGGCGGCGGTGCCGAGGCTGAGATAACCGCTTTCGCTGCCCGCCCTCCCGCTGCGCACATTCATCAGGGCCACCGCTCCCTGCTTTAAAAGACGGGAAAGGTGCGGCCCCGCCCCGCCGAGCAAGTCAGGGTAGGTGAGGCGATCTGCCAGCAACAGGATGACCCGTTTATCCCCGGCCTCATCGCCGACGGCGGGGTAAAATTGCTGCGGCTCTGTCATCGTCCGGTAGATCCATTGCTGCGCCGCAAAAAGAGCTAACAGGAGTACCGTTGCGACAGCCAGGAGGGCAGCCAGATCTTTGCGCAGCCCCATCCTGCGTAAGCGGAGCGGTGGCCTTCTTTTCCCCCGGTTCACCACCCGTCGCCCCCCGCTGGAGAAGCAGCACCGGGCAGCGGGCCCCGCGGTTTGCCGGCCAGCTGCCGATAAAGGGAGGCCGTTCTGAAGAGCATCTGCTCTAGGCTGTAACGCGACCTGACCCTGTCGCGGCAGGCCCGGGCCAGCCTGCCGGCTTTTACCGGGTCGCGGATCAGAGAAGCGATCGCCCGCGCCAGGGCGGTAACATCGGCGGGGGGGACCAGAATCCCCTGCACGCCGTTCTCGATGAGCTCGGGGATCCCGCCAACCTGCGAAGCAACCATGGCGCATCCCGTAGCGGCGGCTTCGAGGAGAATAAGCGGAAATCCTTCTGTGAGGGAGGGGAGCACAAAGATATCTATACCGGCCAGCCGGCGGGGCAGATCATAACTATGGCCGCAGAACAAAAGCCGCCCGCCCAACCCCAGCCGCCGGGCCAACCGCTCCAGAGACGGGCGTCCCGGTCCCTCGCCGAATATCATAAAGCGAACCTGCGGAAATAGCGGGGCCAGAACAGCGGCGGCTTTCACAAAATAGAGAAGGCCTTTCTGAGGAGCCAGGCGTGCTGCTGTACCGACAACGACGCGGCCGCCATTCCGCCGCTGTGCAAACCGATCTGCGGTGGACTCGAAGGCGGCCGGATCAATTCCGTTGTGGATTACGCTGATTTTACCCGGAGGGATCCCCCAGGCGGCCAGCTCCCCGGCCAGGGAGGAGGAGACAGCGATATAGTGAACCCGTCGTGCGCCAGTCCAATGAAGGGCAGCGGACAGATGCGATCCGACACGGTGGGCGGGGTAATTATGCACCGTGATCAAAACGGGGATCCGGGCCAGGTGAGCGGCAGGGAGGCCGATCAACGCCGCCTTAAACCCGTGGATATGCAGAAGAGAGGGGCGGATCGTGAGCAGTAGCGTCCGCAGCCGCCGGAAGGTAAAAAGATCTGCCAGGGGGCTGATCCCCCCGGTGAGAGGCAGCTCAAAAAAAGAACCCTCTGGAATAGACGCTATTCCCGCCGGCTTATGATCGCGTGGTGCTCCCAGGTAGACGCCGTAATCCCTGCTGAAGTAGTGCAACAGCTGCTGAAGATGCTTGCGCATCCCCCCGCCGGAAGGACGAAGCAGGTAGAACAACCTCTCCCTCCGGGCACGATAGTCAACCTTGCCCCCGTCTATCGCCCATTGCACCTGCCTTTTGACCTATCTGCCATTATAGGTTGCCCTTTTTCCCGGCGGATAAATCAAGCCAGCCCGCTCTACTCCAGGGATTCGAGTTCCTCTCCCTGCAGCTGAGCGATGATCACCGGACGATAGCGTCCGCTCTGTTTGATACGCCGATCCCAGAGGCTGATCAGTGCAAAAATCAGACCCATCAGTAGAAAACCGACCCCGGCCGCTACAAGCTCGCGATAGCTTTCCCAACCGAGAGCAGCAGTCAGTTTGAACCCCAAAAATATCCCCGCCACCAGTCCTCCCAGGGGCACCAGGTAGAGCAAAAAGGCGATGAACAGGGCCTGCCGGTCGCCGATCTCGATTAAAACGCTCTCTCCCTTTTCCGCCCCGATGGGGTTCAAGACCTCGACGTAATGATCCCGGCTGTCCTCTGCCCCGAGAATACCGCCACAACGGCCGCAATTTTCGCAGGAAAGATGGCGCCGCAGATGCACTACCGCGGTTTCACCCTTGACCTCTTTAACTGTTCCGATCCGCTCCACTGACAACACTCCCTGCCTGGCTAATCGCTATTGCCATCATTTTAGCACGGTCAAGTGAGGATGACAAAAATGAAACAAGGGGGACGTACGTTCTTGTTTCATTTTTTATGCCCCCTAGACAGACAGGGGGAATTCTCCGGGGTGCAGGAGCAAGCTCGTTACTCAGGTATTCCCCCTCCCCCTTGATGGGGAAGGGCCGGGGTGGGGGTGAAACCCTACCAGTAAAACCCGGACTTCACCGCAAAACGAGACCCCAGTCCCCCCTCACCCTGTCCCTCTCCCTCGAGGGGAGAGGGAACCAAACGCAACACCCCATCAGGAAAACCCGGACTTCACCGCAAAACGAGACCCCGGTACCCCCTCACCCTGTCCCTCTCCCTCGAGGGGAGAGGGAACCAAAC
>DUVX01000119.1 GCA_012840855.1 Bacillota bacterium
CCAGGGCTTTGTTTCTATCCTCAATCACGATTACTCCTCTCCCACTCTTTGTTTAAGAATCTTTTAAAAGTATATCACAGGGTTATGGCAAATCAAAATTTGCTTAATTGCGGCGGGCAGTTTCTCCCCACCCGCCGTCAAAACAGGCTAACCTTCATCACCGGTTCCCGTCGAGGGCCACTGGAGAGCGGACAGTTTCTCGATCAGGGTAACGGCGTGGCGGACATCGGCAGCATCGACCATCTCCGAAGGGGCATGCACATAGCGGCAGGGGATCGAAAGAGCCCCCGAGGGAACCCCCCCGCGGGAAAGGTGAATGGCCCCGGCATCGGTACCGCCATACTCGAGAACCTCGAGCTGGTAAGGGATCTTTTCCTTTTCAGCGGTCTCAATCATCAGATCGCGCACCACCGGGTGGCTCAGCACGGAGCGATCCATCACCTTGATCGCCGGCCCTTTCCCCAGGCTCACCGCCATCAGCGGCGCCTCGGGTGTATCGCCCACCGCGGTCACGTCGACAGCAAAACCGTAGCCGGGCTTGAGCCGGTAGGCCGCGGTGGTAGCGCCGCGCAGCCCCACCTCTTCCTGCACCGAGAAGACAAAGCAGACCCCCTGCGGCAGCGAACGGGGCAGCCGCCGCGCCGCCTCCACGAGAACGGCACAGCCGATCCGGTCATCCATCGCCTTGGCCATGTAGCGTTTGCCCAGGTTGACAAAGGGCTGGTGCAGGGTGGCTACATCTCCGACGCGGACGCGCTCGCCGGCCTGCTCGAGGCTCGCAGCGCCGCCGTCAAGATAGAGTTTAGACCAGTCCAGCTCCTTGCGGTCTTTAATCTTCTCATGATAAATGGTGGCCACGGTGCCGTTTTTAAAGATAACCCGCTGGCCCGGCAGCATCTGCGCGTTCACGCCGCCCACGGGGGCGATGCGCATGAATCCCTCTTTATCGATATGGGTGACGATCACCCCGATCTCGTCCATATGCGCGGAGAACATCAGCAGGGGAGCAGGCCCCTCGCGGAGGGCAAAAAGGTTGCCCATGTTGTCGGTGAAGGTGCGATCGACGCTCTCCTTTATCTTATCCTTGATCAGCTCTCGCACGGCGGCCTCCTCCCCTGAGGGGCCGTAGGTCTCGACGAGCTCCTGTATCAGTGCTTCCATTTCAAATCACCCCATTCTATATTTTTAAGCTGTCTCTTCAAGCCAGGCGCGCACCAGCGAGATGGTATGCTGCAGATCACTTTTTTTAAGCACACCGCAGGGCGAGTGAATGTAGCGGCAGGGTACCGCCACCACGCCGGCCCGGACACCTTCCCTGCTGAGAGCGATGGCCCCGGCATCGGTACCCCCGGCGGCGCCGCGGCGCAGCTGAAAGGGGATCGCCGCCTTCTCGGCGGCCCTGATGAGGCCCTGCAGGATCTCCCGATCAGCGATAAGGGTCCGATCCATGAATGTGAGCGCCGGCCCTTTCCCCAGCGTAGTAGCGTTAAACTCCTCCTTCGTATCGGGTGTATCCGCCGCCGCCGTTGCCTCCAGCGCCAGCGCCAGCTGCGGTTGAAGGGTGTAAGCGGCTACCCGCGCCCCCCGTAGCCCAACCTCTTCCTGAACGGTGAAGGCGGCGTCAAACGACAGGCCGTTATTCTCCCGGAGCAGCTCCAGGAGAGCGGCGCAGCCGGCCCGATCGTCGAAAGCCTTGCCGCGAAAGAAACCCTCACCGATAGAGACGCACCTGGTGTCGAAAGAGACGTAGGCGCCGATGGAGATATGTTTCTCCGCTTCCTCCCTATCTTTTGCGCCGATATCGATATACAGTTGATCGCTTTCAAAGGGTTTTTTCCTCTCCGCTGCTTTCTGTAAGTGGATCGCCTTGGCGCCGATGACGCCGGGGATCCCTTCCGGACCTACGCGCACCCTCTTTGAAACGAGGACTCGGCTGTCAATACCGCCCAGCGGTTTAAAGCGGAGATGCCCGCTCTCTTCAATAGATACCACCATCAGGCCCACCTCGTCCATATGAGCGGCCAGCATGACCGCACGGGAAGAGGGTACTTTCCCCTCCTTGCGCACCAGCAGATTACCCATGCTGTCGGTCCGCCAGCGTAGCGGCAGCCCGGCAATTTCCTCGATTATCGCTTTACGGACCGCTCCTTCATCGCCGGAAACGCCGGGAAGATCCGCCAGTTTTGTTAAAAGCACGCCAATCCCTCCACAAAAGGGCCGTCGATGCTGCGGGCAAAGGAAGCCAGCAGCCGTCCCGTATTGACCAGATCATTCAGGTGAAGCATCTCCACGGTAGTATGCATATAGCGCAGCGGGATCGAAAGAAGCGCGCAGGGGATCCCCTCCCGCGAGACCTGAATCGCCCAGGCATCGGTACCGGGAACGGCCGGATCCGCCTCGCGCTGCACGGTGAAGCGATCGCTGCGCGCCACCTCCTCCAGGCGCTCCGTCAGGGCGGGATGGTGGTTCGGTCCCAGCGCGATGACGGGCCCCCCGCCCAACTCGAAGGCATCGCCGGCGGCGAGGCCGGGCGCTTTTCCATGGGTAACATCGATGGCTACCGCCAGATCCGGCACGAGATTGTATGCGGCGGCGGTGGCGCCGCGCAACCCCACCTCTTCCTGCACGCTGGCGACGAAATAGATAGAAGCCTGGTGCCTCACGCCGGCAAGCGCGGCGGCGCAGATGATCAGGGAGGCCACGCCCGCACGGTCGTCAAGCGATTTTCCGGCAAGGCTCTTACCCGCCACCATCTCCAGCGGAGGGGCATCAAAGGAGACCCGGTCGCCCACACGCACCTTTGACCGGGCCTGCTCCCCGGTTAATGCCAGATCGATATACAGATTCTCAAATTTTGGCGCTTCGCCGCGTTCTTTGGTCGTGAGAAGATGGGGCGCCTTGGCGCCGATGACACCTTTCAGGGGAGCCCTGCCGTGCACCACCACGGGCTGTCCGGGAAGAATCCGCGGATCGATCCCCCCCACCGCAGCAAAACGCAGCGCCCCCCCTTCCTCGATCTTCGTGACCATCAGCCCGATCTCATCGAGATGGGCGACAAGAGCCAGCGAAAAAGGCTTTCCTTCGGTGCTGTCGCCCTCCTTGAAGGCGACGAGATTACCGAGGCGATCCCGCCAGATCCGGGTAACATGGCGCTCCAGATGGCGGGAGACTGCCGCCGCCGCTCTCTCCTCACTCCCGGAGACGCCCACGGTGGACGACAGCTCCATGATCAGATCTTTGATCTCTGCTTCATTCATCAGGTCAACTCCCTTACCTTATTCTTTCCGCAATCCTTACAATAAAGTCTCGCCCGCGATACTGCGCAGTGGCATTAAAGCGGCCCTGCAAAGCAGGCGCGATTTCAGAGGCCACTAATTGGGAACATAGATGCTCCCGGCCGTAATATACTCCGTAGTCCCCTTGAACATGAGCTCGCGAGGGCTTTTCGTGTAGAAGATCAAGCCCTTATAACTGGTCAAGTAATGATACCTTTTCACCAGCACCTTCCCCACAGAGACGACCACGAGAGGCCGCTCAACGCGATCAACGATGGTGGTAAAATCTTCCGCCGAGACCCTGACGATCGCTCCGCTGGCCTTGATCGCCTGGGCGATAGCAGCGGCTGCTGCTGCAGCACCTGACATCTAGCCCACCTTCTTCCTTAAATTTTTATGCCCCACCGTTACCCTACCCCCGCCTCGCTGCGATAGAGGAGGCCCGGCTGATCCGAGCTTTAATTAAAATTCGTCGAATCCCATTTCCCCCGCCTGAACCGCCTCGAAGCAATCCCGGGGCAACTCCTTCAGAAAGAGGGAGGGCGCTCCAGTGACGGGCCCCCAATCGCGGTAGTCTTCCCAGTAAGTGCTCAGGTAAAGGTGGCGCCGCGCCCGCGTCACCGCCACATAAAAGAGGCGGCGCTCTTCAGGCAGCTCCTCGTCGATGACGCGGCGGCTGGGGAAGCTTCCCTCGTTGAGCCCGATGACAAAGACCGCCTCCCATTCTTTCCCTTTGGCGCTGTGTACCGTGGAAAGGGTAAGGAAATCGCTGCCTGCTCCCGCGCTGTCTCCACCGGTAAAGAGCGATTCATCGAGAGCCAGCGATTCCAAAAAGGCGCCGAGCGAGCTATAGCGCGCGGCGTTGCCCGCCAGGTGCTCGATGCCCCTGAGCCTCTCCTCAAACTGATCGGGATAATTTTTGTACAATATTTGCTCGTAGTTATGTTTCATAATCAGAGTGATCAGCCCGGCAAGATCATCGCCTTTTTTGTTATCCCCGCCTGGGGCAAAGAGCCGATCCCGGATCACCTCCAGGGTCCGGCAGAGCAAGCCCCAGCCCTCTTTCCCCCGGGCGGGGCCGACCCTCCCGGAGAGAGCAGCTTCCAGGGGGTCACCGCTCCCCTGCAGATCGCTCCAGAGGCGATTAAACGTGGCCTGCCCCAGCCCCGGCTGTAGCAGCGCCAGGCGTCGCCACGATTCCCCATCGGCGGGATTGTGCAGCACCTTCAGGTAGGCCAGGACATCCTTGATGTGGCCCTTTTGCAAAAATTTTAGCCCGCCAAAGGTTGAGTAGGGTAAACCATCTCTCAGCAAGGCGAATTCCAGTTCCGTGGAGAGAAAGGCGCTGCGGTAGAGCACCGCTATCTCCCTTAAGGGAAGGCCGCCGCGGCGCAGAGCCCGGATCCGGTCGAGCACAAAGGAGGCCTCTTTCCGGGCATTGCGCAAGCCCACCACCAGCGGCTTTCCCACGGAAGGGTTCTTTGAAAAAAGTTTTTTCGGAAGCTGCACCCGGTTAAAAGAGATCGAAGCGTTGGCTAGGGCAACGATCTCAGGGGTGCTGCGATAATTTTGTTCCATCCGCACCACCAGCGCCTGGGGGTATTTCTCTGGAAATGAGAGGATATTCCCCACGTGAGCAAAGCGAAAGGCGTAGATCGACTGGGCATCGTCCCCCACAGCACAGAGCGAGGCGGTGCCGGCAAACTGATCTACCAGCCGCCCCTGAACAATATTGGTATCCTGAAATTCATCGACGAGAAGGTGGTCGAAGCGTTTCCGGTACTGCTCCCTCACTTCGGGATGGTGCTCAAAGAGCTCCAGCCAGCGCAGGAGCAGGTCATCGAAATCGAGGGAGTTGCCCTCTTCTTTTCTCTGCTCGTAAAGCGATGCCAGTTTCTTGACAACCGGATAGTGATCAAAGCTAAAAGGATACTCCTCCCGGAAGACCTCACGTAGGGGGATACCGGAGTTGCGCGCCCGGCTGATCATCCGCCCCAGCAGGCCCCGCCTGAACAGCAGGCGGCGCTCTTCTTCGCCCAAGCTGTGATGCAGACCGGCTGC
>DUVX01000120.1 GCA_012840855.1 Bacillota bacterium
TCATCGGGCAGCTCCTTCAGCGGCAGCTGCCGCGACAGGTAGACGGCGCCTATCTCGAAAAGGAGCTGATCCATCTCGCGGTGATAAAAATTTTCCTGCATCGTTTTCAGCAGGCCCGGTATGAGTGAGGTGCGCATAATGCTCTGCTCCTCGGAAAGAGGATTGCGTAGCGGGATCGCTTGCAGGCGCCGATCCCCTTCAGGCAGCTGCAGGGTGCGCAACGCTCCGGGGCTGATAAAGGAGTAGGTGATGATCTCGTTGAAGCCGCAGGCTGTTAAAACCTCCCGAGCCAGGCCCTGCAGCCTCTCCGGTAGCTCTTCCCGGCTTTCCAGAAGCTCGCCGCGCGGCAGGGTTGACGGTATTTTCTCGTAACCATAGAGGCGGGCCACTTCCTCCACGATATCTTCTTCCAGAGAGATATCGCTGCGCCGGAAAGGGACCTCCACCGCCAGGCGACGCCCCTGGGGGGTGACGGAGAAGCCGAGACGCTCTAGAAGAGAGCCCACTTCTTCGGGCGGAATCATTACCCCCAGGATCTCGTTGATCCGGTGCGGCCGCACCGTCACCCGGCGGGGCGGCGGTAGAACGGGGTTGCTGTCGAGCAGGCCCTGCAATACTCTTCCGCCAGCCAGCTCCGCGAAAAGCAGCGCCGCCCTTCCCGAGGCTTCGGCGACCCAGGCGGGGTTCACCCCTTTTTCAAAACGCTTCGAGGCCTCCGAGGGAATATTGAGGCGTTGGGCGGTACGGCGAGTGCTCAGGGGATCAAAAAGCGCCGCCTCCAGCAAAACTGTCCGCGTGGAGGGGTTGATCTCCGTACTCTCGCCGCCCATAACGCCTGCCAGAGCCACCGCACCGGCGCCGTCGGCGATGACGGCGATCTCCTCATCGAGCTCCCTCTCGTTGCCGTCGAGGGTGACGAGCCGCTCTCCCGGCAGGCCTCGGCGGACAAAGATCTGCCCGCCCCGGGTAAGGTTGAAATCAAAAGCATGGAGCGGCTGGCCGTACTCCCACATCACGTAGTTAGTGATATCGACAATGTTGTTGATCGGGCGCATCCCCGCCTTCAGCAGGCGCAGCTGCATCCAGAGAGGTGACGGCCCCACGGTAATATCTTCCACTAGCCGGGCGGTATAGCGCGGACAGAGTGCCCGCTCCTCCACCGCCACGCGCAGCAGCCCAGCGGCCTCCCGGGATATCGCCGCCGGCTGCGCCGGGGGATGCTTCACCGCAGCGCCGGTGAGGGCGGCCACCTCGTAAGCGATCCCCAGCAGCCCCAGGCAATCAGCCCGATTCGGAGTCAGATCAAGCAACAAGATCCGATCGTCCAGCTCCAGGGCTTCGCCCAGCGAGGCGCCCCGCCGGGCGGAGGGGTCCAGAATCAGGATGCCCTCGGGCGAGCCCAGCTCCAGCCCCAGCTCCGCGCCCGAGCAGAGCATCCCTTCCGAGAGAACCCCCTCGATCTCCAGGGACTTTAGAGGGCCTTTCCCGGGCAGAATCGCTCCGGACAGCGCCAGAGGCACTTTTTGCCCCACGGCAATATTGGAAGCACCGCAGACGACTTGCAGCAAAGCCCCTCCGCCGGGATCCACCTCGGCAATACAGAGCCCGTCCCTGTGGGGATGCGGCTCCAACGAGATGATCTCGCCCACCACTGCCCTTTCAGGACTTGTCGCAAAGCGCTCCACCGTCTCCACCTCGACGCCGGCCAGGGTCAGCCTCTCGGCAAGCTCCTCCGGCGACAGCTCTATATCGATATATTCTTTCAGCCAGCTGTAGGCAACACGCATTTTCTGTACTCCTCCCTCTGCCAGATCGATTTACCGGACATTGCTTTAACGAAATTGCCTCAAGAAACGCAGATCATTGGAAAATAGTAGGCGCAGATCATCGATCCCGTACTTCAGCATGGCGATGCGCTCAACTCCCATTCCGAAAGCGAAGCCGGTGACATCCTCGGGGTCGTATCCGCTGACCTCGAGCACCCGGGGATGAACCATGCCGCAGCCGAGAATCTCCAACCATCCAGAATGGCCGCAGACCCGGCAGCCCTTGCCACGACAGATGATGCAGGCGATATCGACCTCAGCGCTGGGTTCGGTGAAGGGGAAGAAGCTGGGCCGCAGGCGAATGCTCTGCCCGCGGTCAAACATCTCCTGGACGAAAGCGAGCAGCGTCCCCTTAAGATCGGCAAAAGTGACGCCGCGGTCCACCGCCAGCCCCTCGACCTGATGAAACATGGGTGAATGAGTGGCATCATCGTCACGACGGTAGACCTTGCCCGGCGCGATAATCCGCACCGGCAGTGCCGGAGCCTTCAATTCCATGGTCCGAATCTGCACCGGCGAGGTATGTGTGCGCAGCAGGATCTGATCTGTAAAATAAAAAGAATCGTGCATATCCCGCGCCGGGTGATCGGGAGGCAGATTCAGAGCTTCGAAATTATAGTAATCGCTCTCGATCTCCGGCCCCCGGGCCACCTGAAAACCGAGACCGGTGAAGATGGCGGTGATCTCTTCGAGAACCAGGGTCAGCGGATGTTTCTGCCCCGGGTTGAAGGGAGCGCCGGGGAGGGTCACATCGATCCGTTCCTCCTCCACCCTCGAGGCCGCCGCCGCTTCCCGCAGTCTTTCCTCCCCCTGCTCGAGCAGCCGCTCCAGTTTGCTCCGCAGGGCGTTCGCCCTTTTACCGGCCCGCGGCCGCTGCTCCGGAGGCAACTCTCCCATCCGGCGCAGCAGCGCTGTCAAGGCCCCTTTCTTCCCGAGATAGCGCACCCGCAGCTCCCCGAGCTCTTTGCTGTTTTTTGCTCCCTCGATGGCCCGGGCAGCGCTCTCCTCCAGCTCGGCCAATTTATGTAACATCACCGCCGCTCCCTTCTTCACTCTTAAAATAGAAAAGCCTCCGTCCTGGGACGAAAGCTTCCTTCCGCGGTACCACCCATCTTAGCCGCCAGGCGGCGGCTCCGCTCTTATCGATAACGGGATAGACCGTCACCGCCTACTGGGCTGCCGGGAGCCGTTCAACGGGAAGCTCGGAAGTGAATTTTCAGCGGGCGGCGCCGGACCGGGCTCTCAATCACGGCCCTGTCTCCCTGGACGGCCCCTCCCCCGCCTACTGCTCTCCGTCATCGCCTTGTTCAAATATTCAGGTGCATTATAGCATACCGCCACCCCAAAAACAACTCGCACGCCGCATGCAACATCGGGGACGCAAGTTGTAAAATGAATTGCCCGGATGGAATATAAAAGGATCCATTCCGAGTTCAAACCAGTTATGCTTAATGCTGTTGAAAAAAGCGACTGGAGGGAATCGGAATGGATCGAAGAAATCATACCACAGGGAAGAAGAAGTGGAAACAACTTTCCGAGAAAGATCGCTACAAAATTGAGGTGTTGTATGAGCAGGGTCTTACTCCTGCTGAAATAGGATATGCGTTGAATCCCAGGCGTGACCGGCGAACGATTGAGCGAGAGCTAAAGCGCGGTCTTGTGGAGCAAAGGCGGATGAATCCCAGCAATAACAA
>DUVX01000121.1 GCA_012840855.1 Bacillota bacterium
GCTTAGTCTCGGCGTCCTGCCTCCGGCAGGCCGGTCCAGCTTCAGGCCTTGCTTTGCCGGCCCTTTCAAGCCGCTCTGGCGCAATCTCCATGTGGCCTGAAGCAGCGTTCACCTGTGGGGGAGCGGAATTCACAATGTCTCCATTACGTTCCCTTTTTCCCGGCGGGAGAGGTTTTCCTCCATGTTCCCTCTCCCCTGGCGGGAGAGGGTTAGAGAGAGGGGGAACTCCTTTTGAATGAGCATGGTACTATGGTAAAATATCGGTAGAGTTACTTTGAAAGGATGATTGTTTAAACTGGCACTGGAAAAAACAATCCTGGTTGCTTTGGAGAGGGCGGGGGAGGAGCCGGAGATAACTGGGGCTTCCCTTGAGGAGCTGACGCTGCTGGCGGAGACCGCCGGAGCGGAAGTCCTGGAGATGGTGGTACAGCGGCGGGCGGCACCGGATCCCGCCTGTTACATCGGCAAGGGTAAGGCGCAGGAGCTGGCCGCGCTGGTATCGAAGCGAGGCGCAGGGCTGGTCATTTTCAACGACGAGCTCTCACCGTCGCAGCTGCGCAATCTGGACCAGATTATCGGCACACGGATAGTCGATCGAACCGCCCTGATTCTAGATATATTTGCCCGGCGGGCCCGCTCTCGAGAGGGAAAACTGCAAGTAGAGCTGGCCCAGCTACAGTATATTCTGCCCCGGCTCACGGGTTTGGGGCCCCAACTATCCCGGCTGGGCGGCGGTATCGGTACACGCGGACCCGGTGAAACCCAACTCGAGGTAGATCGGCGGACCATCCGAAAGCGCATTCGCGATCTTAAAAGAGAGATCAGCGGCCTGCGTCGCCACCGGGCTCTTCACCGGCAGCAGCGCCGGCGAAATCGTCATCCAGTGGTGGGGCTGGTGGGCTATACCAATGCTGGGAAGTCCACCCTGCTCAATGCTTTGACCGGAGCCGATCTTTATACCGAGGATAAATTGTTTGCCACCCTCGATCCCTCGGTAAGACGCGGCCGCCTGGATGACGGACGGACTATCCTTTTCACCGACACCGTCGGCTTTATCGAGCATCTTCCGCGGCAGCTGCTCGCCGCCTTCCAGGCAACGCTGGAAGAGATCATCGCCGCCGATATACTGCTTCACGTTGTCGATATTAGCCACCCGCAGTATCTTTCCCATATCGAGATCGTCAGGCAGCACCTTTCCCGCCTCGATGAGGGATTTTATCGGAAAGAGCTGCTGGTCTTCAACAAGATTGATCTGCTGGAAAGTTTCACTGAAGAGGAGCCCTTTTTCAGGCGGGAGCACCCAGAAGCCTCTTTTGTTTCGGCTTTGCGGGGCAACGGCCTCGAAAGCCTCAAGGGAGCCCTGGTGCGGGTGATCGATCGCTCCGGTGAGAGGGTGCGGGCCTATCTGCCCTACCGGAAGGGAGAGCTTCTAGATCAGATCCGGCGTCACGGCAGTATTACCAAGCTGCTCTACCGCGCCGGTTATATCGAAGTGGAGGCGCAGGTTGAGCCGGCTCTTTCCCGGCGTTTATCCCCCTATCTTGAGCCGCCCGGCGAAACAAGAGCCGCCGGGCTCACTGGGGAGGTGGAGACGGGAGATGAGTGAGGTTCTTTACCCTGATCTGGAGCTGCCGGGAGCGCTCCGGCAGGCCGTTGACCGGACGCTGCGGCAGATCAAAGAACAGTGGGAATCGATCGATCGTCTTCAATTCTCTAACCAGCGGCGGGTTCTGGAAGCGTTTCAAAGACAGCGGCTTAACGAGAGCGATTTTTTGGACAGCAGCGGTTACGGTTACTCCGACCGCGGCCGGGAGAAGCTGGAGCTGGCCTTTGCGGAGATCTTCAAGGGAGAGCGGGCGCTGGTTCGTCCGCAGATTGTCTCGGGGACGCATGCCCTGGCGGTTACCCTTTTTGGGCTGCTCCGGCCCGGAGATCTGCTGCTCTGTCTGACGGGTCCGCCCTACGATACCCTCCAGGCGGTGATCGGTAATGGGGGAGAGGAGAGCGGCACCCTGAGCGAGTGGGGGATCTACCACTGCTACCTGCCTTTTTGTGAAGACGGCTATCCCGATCTGGAGGCCCTAGAACCGGATTGGCAGCCGCGGGTAGCCTATATCCAGCGCTCAGCTGGCTATGACCTGCAGCGCCGAGGCCTTACCGTCGGTGAGATTGGGCGACTTATAGAAGAGGTGCGCTCGCTCTATCCCCGGGCCTGGGTGGTTGTAGACAATTGCTACGGCGAATTCGCCGAAAACAGCGAGCCCCTCGAGGCTGGCGCTGATATCATTGCCGGCTCGCTGATCAAAAATCCCGGCGGGGGACTGGCCCGCAGCGGCGGCTACGTTGTGGGGCGGAACGACCTGGTGCGGCGCGTTGCCGGAAGGCTTACAGCGCCGGGCCTCTATGACAGCCTCGGTTCGTTTATCGATAAACGCAGTTTTTTCCAGGGCCTTTTCATGGCCCCTGGACTGGTGGGGCAGGCACAGAAAAACGCACTTTTCGCGGCGGCGCTCTTCGAAGAGCTTGGCTATGAGGTGAAGCCGCAGTTACGGGAAAAGCGCACTGATATCGTTCAGGCCATTATCCTGAAAAGCCCGGAGAAGCTGCTTCGTTTCTGCCGCGCTGTCCAGGGAGCATCACCTGTGGAATCGTACCTTACTCCCGAGCCGGGCCCGCTACCGGGTTATGAAGATCCCGTCGTTATGGCCGCTGGGACATTTTTCCAGGGGGCGACGAGCGAGCTCACCGCCGATGGCCCGATGCGCGATCCCTACGCCGTTTTTTTACAGGGGGCCCTGACCCTGGAGCATGCGCTCTACGCCACCTGCGCCGCAGCTAAAGCCCTGAGCGAAACCTAGTTTGACGGGAGAAGCTGGGGGGGCCTGCAGAAAAGAGTTTGCGATGCGGGGATATGCTACCGGAGGCGGCGAAAAAGGCCGGTGACCTTGCCCAGAACGGCCACCTCGCGCGTTAGGATAGGATCAAAGCGATCATTGGCCGGCTGCAGACGGATCTGCTCTGTTTCACGGTAAAAGCGTTTTATGGTGGCCTCGTCGCCCAGCAGGAAAGCACCGATCTCGCCGTTTTCCAGGGTGCTCTGCCGACGGACGATCACCAGATCGCCATCTCCGATCCCAGCATCGATCATGCTTTCACCCTCTACTCGCAAAACAAAATTCTCCCCGCCTGCGGCAAATTCTTCGGGCAGAGGGAAAAATCCCTCGAAATTTTCTTCAGCAAAGAGAGGTTGACCGGCACGGATGCGGCCGATTATGGGAGCATAGCGGCACTGCCGCAGCGCACCGCCCGGCTCGAGGACTCTGATTGCCCGCGGGCGGGTGGCAGCTCGCTCGATATAGCCTCCCTCTTCCAGTTTCTCCAGGTAGTGATGGGCCGTAGAGGTGGAGCGAAAGCCTAGTTCCCGGCAGATATCGCGCACAGAGGGGGGATAGCCCTGCTCGGCTACCTGGCGTCGGATGAGATCGAGTACCCTTCGTTGCTGCGGTGTCAACGGCTTCATGGCCGCGCCTCCATTCGATTACTGTTCAATTATACCACAGCGGCAGCGGAAGCTCGCAGGCGGTGCTGAAAATTTAACTTCCGATAATGTATCTTATGTCAACTAAAGGGGAGGTGACGCTTTAAATCGATTAAATGACCTATTTTGCGAAAAACAAAATCCGCCCGAAGGCGGAATAAAAGAAGAGCTATTTGGACGGTTTTACTGCTTCCGGCTCATGATCGTATTCTTCGTCCCGGAAAAAAGGCCGATGGCAGAAAGACCCAATACTGCGCCAAAAAGGATCGCTCTTTTGGGCTCTCCTGGTGCAAGATAAAAAAAGGAAAAAAATAGGCCCATGACCAGCGCGGCGATGGGTACAAACCTGTTGGGCAGCCCAAACCGTTTTAACAGCTCCGATAGGCCGACGATTATCGGAATCAGGGCCACTCCGTATGCAGTCAACTGATCCATCCCTCTCCCCCACTCCGTAAAAGAGATCACTTAACAGTATGCCGCAAGATATCTTTTAGAACCGGACCGGCTACGGGGCTACGGAAGCGGCTCTCCCGGCTGATCGTGACATAAAAACAGTGTCGCCGGTAAACACTAAGATTGGCGAAGCGTCTTACGCCTGTTAAAATATGCCCCGTCTTTATTTGCCGGCAGGGTGCTGATATAATTGATCGGGACGGGCGATTCGGGTCTCGGCGGCGCCCTGCCGGCAATCAAGGAACTATATCATATAGATCATCTGGTGGTTGATCGATGTCCCGTTTACGTTTGCTTTCGGTAATTTTGCTTGCCATAGCCCTGATCGCGCTCTCGATTGCCGCGTATCATGGTGTTACCGCCTATTTTGCAGCGGTCCCTCCTTTGATGGAAGAGGAGGAAGATCCCGGTGAACCGGTTATCGGTGAGCCGATAAGGGAAGAGCCCTTCGCGCCCGCTGTGGGACTTTACACCGGCCGGGGCAGCTGGGATCCGGACCTAGAAGCGATGCGTAATTTTCTCGAGGAATATGAGCTTTCTTCGATTGATATCGATCAGGAGACCCTAAACAGCGCCGATCTGAACGATCTTTGTGACATCCTTGTTTTTGTCGGCGGATACAGCTCTGAATATCTTCACTATGTGGGCAACCATGGCAATATCCGCACCTTTGTCAAAAATGGGGGCAGCTTTGTTGGCTTTTGCGCCGGTGCGTACTATGCCTCCGCCACGATGGTCTGGGGAGGGCAGCTCCACGACTATCCGCTGAAACTATTTCCCGGTGAGGCGGTGGGTCCTTTAAATATCGGCTACGGATCCCTTGCAACTATCGATTTAAACCGGGATATTCCTTTCAATCAAAACTTTGATGAGGCTATCGGGATGCGGTATTTTGATGGGCCTTGCTTTACCGGACTGGAAGGGTCCGCTGTCGAGGTTCTGGCTCGTTATCGCACCAACGGCGAAGCAGCTGTAATCGCTTTCGCCTTGGGGCAGGGGCGGGTGCTGCTCTCCGGTCCTCATCCTGAACTTGGTTACGCACCTGCAGATGATCGGCTCGATACAGAGGGTGGCGGCGACGCCCAATGGAATTGGCTTTACGAAGCCCTACGGTGGTTGAGCAGTCCGGATGGGGTTTAACTGTTAACTGGAGGCAATCATGTGCGTATCGGCTATTTTACCGACAGTTACCTGCCCTATACCAGCGGTGTTGTTCGTTCCATCGACATTTTCGTCAGGGAATTAAAAAAGCGCGGTCACGAAATCTATATCTTCGGACCCGATTATCCGTTGGCGCATTGCCCCAGGGAGGAACATGTTTTTCGCTTCGCTTCGATCCCCGCCCCGACCATGCCCAACTTTTCTATTCCCATACCGCTTTCGGTACAGCTGAAAGCGACGATCGAGCGAATCAATCTGGAGATCATCCACGTCCATTCCCCCTTTCTTCTGGGTAGACTGGGTGCCGTGGCGGCGCGACAGCATGGCCTGCCGCTTCTCTTCACCTTTCACACTTTTTACGAGCAGTATGCTCATTATCTGCCTCTGGCCCGGCGGGCAATCAGGGCCCTGGCCCAGTCCGTGGGCAGAGATTTTTGCAACCGCTGTGATCTGGTGGTTGCTCCCTCTCACCATGTGGAAAGTTATCTCGCGGAGATCGGCGTGGATACCAAGGTGGCGGTTATCCCCACCGGTGTTGATCTGGAGGAGTTCGAGGGAGCTGATGGGAAATGGCTGCGAAGTCGCTACAGGATCGGCTCTGACAGCAGGATCCTCCTCTTTGTCGGAAGACTGGGCAAGGAAAAGAACATTTCCTTTCTCCTGCGCGCCTTCGAACAGGCGCTGGGGTTTTTCCCCCGGCTCAAGCTCGTTATCGCCGGCGGCGGACCCCAGAAAGAGCAGCTGTGCCGCCTCTGCGTCGATCTGGGGATCGGAGACAGTGTTATCTTCACCGGCCTTCTGCCGCGCCGGCAGCTGGTGCATTGCTATGCTGGGGCAGATCTCTTTGTCTTTCCCTCGGTGACTGAAACGCAGGGGCTCGTGATCAGCGAGGCAAAGGCAGCCGGCCTGCCGGTGGTGACGATCAGAGCCTCGGGAGCGGCAGAGATGGTGGTGCACGGCGAAGATGGACTGCTGGCGGAGCACTCCCCCGAGAAGTTCAGCGCTGCTGTCATAAAATTGCTCCGGGATCGCAGCCTTTATGAGAAGATGAGCCACTGCGCCCGCCGCAACGCCGAGGCCTTTTCGGCGGCATCATCGGCAGAGAAAATGCTGAGATGCTATGGGGGGTTGCTCGCTTCAAAGCCCCTTTCCCCCATCCCCCATCTGCCTGTCTAAAGCGGACCTTATGAAACAACAGGGACGTACGTTCCTGTTGCATTTGGATCAAAAACCCCGCAGAGCCTTGATTCTATTGGCTTTCCGGGGTTTCTTTGTGGCTGCGGGACTAGGACTCGAACCTAGACTTTGTGATCCAGAGTCACACGTGCTGCCATTACACCATCCCGCACCGCGTGATTATTATAGCAATAAACGGGGCCGGGTTCAAGGGTTAAATTGCTAGTGCAGCAGGAGGCGGTCGTTGTGGAGCTGTTCACCGCTGGCAGCGTGGAATAACTCCACGAGTTTCGGCACGGTAAGACCGTCTCTTTCTCCATCGTTGACGTCGAGAATAAGCGAGCCCTCATGGAGCATGATCAGCCGCCGCCCTAGTTCTAGGGCCTGCTCCATATTATGAGTGATCATCAGGGTAGTAATGTTTTCTTTCTCAAAAAGGGTCCTCGTCAGATGCAGGACACGTAGCGCTGTTTTCGGATCCAGCGAGGCGGTATGCTCATCGAGCAGGGCCAGCTTCGGACGGACCAGGGTGGCCATCAGCAGGGCCAGGGCCTGACGCTGCCCTCCAGAAAGGAGCTTTACAGGAGTGGTCAGTCGCCCCTCCAGTCCCAGCTCCAGCACGGCCAATTTCTGGCGAAAAAGTTCCCTCTCGCTGCGGGTGATCGCCCGGGTCAGCCGTCTACGTTGGCCACGCCGCAGGGCCAGGGCCAGGTTTTCTTCCACGGTCAACGAAGCTGCTGTACCGATCATCGGATCCTGGAAGATGCGGCAGATGGAGCCGGCACGCCGGTAATCGGGTAAATGTGTAATCTCTTTTCCGTCCAGCAGGATTGTTCCCTTTTCGGGCAGGTGGACCCCGGCAATACAGTTTAGCAAGGTGCTCTTGCCGGCCCCATTGCCCCCGATGACGGTAACAAATTCGCCCGGTTTAAGAAGCAGGTTGATCTTTTGCAGCGCCATTTTCTCATTGATCTCGCCAATATGAAATACTTTGTAGAGATTGTGGATCTGTAACATCTTAATTGCCGGCCCTTTCTACCCCTCCGGTTTTGTGTTCCAGCAGTGCCAGATTCGGAGCAGGTCTAAATTTCTTGCTGATTTCAGGTGAAATCAAGGCGATCGTGACAAGTAAAGCGGTAAAAAGTTTTAAGTCGGTATAATCGATAAAGCTGATCCGCAGGACCAGCGCGATAGCGAGGCGATAAAGAATTGAACCGGCTACGACGGCGCAGAGGCGGCCGAAGATCGATCTAACGCCCAGCGCAACCTCGCCGATGATCACCGAGGCCAGCCCGATGATGATCATTCCGATGCCCATATTGATATCGGCAAAACCCTGGTACTGGGCGATCATGGCGCCGGAGAGGGCCACGAGCGCGTTGGAGATGGCCAGCCCCAAGATCTTCATCCGGTCGGTGTTTACCCCCAGGCTGCGCAGCATTACCTCGTTGTCCCCGGTGCCGCGAAGTGCCTGGCCCAGTTCGGTATTGAGAAAGAGATAAAGTCCTACTACGGCGGCAACTATGACCGCCAGGGCGACAACACTTTGACTGAGGCGCAGGGAAAGCCCAGTGGCGGAAGCAAGCAGATCGAAAATCGTGTCATGCCTGAGAAGGGTTACATTGGGCCGGCTCATAATCCGCAGGTTAATCGAATAAAGGCCGATCATGGTCAAAATGCCTGAGAGCAGCGGTGTAATCGAGAAACGGGTATGAAGGATCCCAGTAATCAGCCCCGCTAAAGCCCCCAGCGGTATCGCCAACAGGGTGGCCAGGAACGGGTTCATCCCGTTGAAAATCAGGGTAGCAGTGATCGCTGCTCCCAAGGGCAGGCTTCCATCAACGGAAAGATCAGCATAGTTAAGGATGCGGAAGGTCAAGAATACTCCCAACACCAGAAGTCCGTAAAGCAAACCGAGGATCAGGGTGCTCCAGATCAGTGTTATACTCATTTAACCTTCCGCCTCCTCATGCTGATTGCACGAACAGTTTACGTTTTAATCTTCCGCACGCTCGATTACAGACTGGGGCAGCTCCACGCCGAGTTTTTCAGCAGCATCGGTGTTGATCACAACCCGGTATTCTGACTGACCCTCGATGGGCATCGTTGCCGGCTCCGCCTCACCGCGCAGGATCTTTGCCGCCATCTTCCCGGTTTGGTAACCCAGCTTGAAATAATTAATTCCTACAGTGGCGAGTGAACCCTTATCGATGCAGCTTTCCTCCCCGGGGATAACGGGAATACGGTGCTCTTCCGATACAGCGATCACCGAAGCGATCGCTTCGACTACGGTATTATCTGTGGGGATGTAGATAACATCGACCTTGCCGACCAGCGATTCGGCGGCGGTGCTTACTTCGCCTGTTGCGGTAATCGGGGCCTTGACGATGTTAAGCCCTTCATGGGCCGCTTTTTCCTCAAGGAGCTCCACCTGGACCAGCGAATTTTCTTCACTGGAGTTGAAAATCACTCCTACATTTGTTGCCTCGGGAAAGATCTCCCGCAGAAGATCGATCTGCTCTCCGATGGGATTCATGTCATGAGTACCGGTGACATTGGTTCCCGGTTTTTCCAGGCTGTTGGCCAGGCCGGCAACAACGGGATCGGTAACCGCAGTGATCACGATGGGGATCTCCTTGGTGACATTGTAGGTGGCCTGTGCCGAAGGGGTGGCGATTGCGAGGATAAGATCGACGCCGTCAGCGACAAAGCCCTCCGCTATGGTCGATGCTGTGGTGATTTCACCCTGAGCGTTCTGGATATCGATGACGATATTTTCGCCCTCCACGAAACCCTCTTCTGCCAGCGCTTCGATGAAGCCTTCACGGGCATCATCCAAAGCGTCATGTACAGCATGCTGGACGATGCCGATGCGATAACTTTGCGGATCTCCTTCCTGCGGGCCGCAGCCAACCAAGATAAAAGATGCAAAAAATACCGCCAGGAACAACACCAGTGCCGTCTTTCTCATTATTTGGTCCCTCCATTTTTGGCGGGAACACTTTCGGAAAAGAAAAAAGCCCGGGAGGGCTTCTCGGAGCTCTCCTACCATTCTACCGTTCTTCTCCGGCTAAGTGATTCCTCTACCATGCTACTTATTTATTAATCGATAGTCTATCGCAA
This sequence comes from Bacillota bacterium, assembly GCA_012840855.1. Lineage (GTDB taxonomy): Bacteria > Bacillota > Dethiobacteria > DTU022 > DTU022 > JAAZPQ01. The sequence continues at coordinate 9,452 of DUVX01000121.1, forward strand.
AACCAAGATTCTGTCAACCTGAACGGCAGCTTGAGTTTCCGCATAAAATCCAGTGGCTATTGGGTCGGTATGAAAAAGGGGTTAAAAGGCCTCAAAATGGCAACAAAGAAGGCATATTGTGTAGCAAATTAAAGAAAAGCCCTCCAAAGTTTAGTATAATTAGGTTACGACCAAAATCGTACTAAACAATTTAAAGGAGGGCTTCTATGTTCTATTCTACCACAGATGTTTACACAACTAAACGGGAAACGGTCAATTTTTCCAAGAGCCTGGTCCCACGGAAAAATAAAATAGAAAGAAAATTTGTCACCCAAACTATCTATGGAATACTAAAATCAGGAAGCGTTGTTCTAAAGGATATCGGCATGGCTTTAAATGAATCCGTTCATATTTAAAACACCATAGACCGGCTTAGCCGCAATTTAAAACGTGCACTTTCCACGGATATACAAAAGAACTACATCCGGAAAGCGATAAATTCTTTAGGTAAAAACCCTATCATTTTAGTAGATGACACTGACGTTATTAAACCTTACGGTAAAAAATTTGAAGCCTTGGGTGAAGTCCGTGATGGTTCTAGTAAAAAAATAAACATTGAAAAGGGTTATTTGGTAACGGAAATGGTGGGCTTAACCGCCAACAACAGACAACCCATTAGTTTGTTTTCCCATATTCATTCATCAAAGGAAAAGAACTATAAATCAACTAACATGGTTCTGTTTGCAGGGCTAGACAGCGTAATTAGCAGTTTGCAAGGAAAGGCCACGTTCGTTTTCGATCGGGGTTATGATATGAATGCCCTGTTTAATTTTATGGCTAAACGAAAACAAGATTATATTGTGCGTTTGACGGAGAAGAGAAAGCTGTTTTGGAAGGGGAAATGGTTTAAATCCACTACCCTTAGGGATTCCAGAAAGGGCAAAATCAAAACGAGCCTTACATTTAAAAAGGATGGAAAAGAAATAAAGGCGACAGTTTATATAAGTCATCTTAATATAAAAATAACCGCTAGCAAAAACCCTGTTACCCTCATCCTTGTTTACGGACTAGGGAAAACACCTATGATGCTGGCATCCAACAAGAAAATTCATGGTAAAAAGGAGGCGGTTCGTATAGTAAGGACTTATATGTCAAGATGGCGTATCGAGGAATATTTCCGTTTTAAAAAACGTAAGCGTACAATAGTCCACACCTTACAGAGCGCACCTCTTTATGCCATACTCTTTTCATAGAGCAAGCTAAGGAGGGTTTTCAATGAGCAAAACCAATCGCGAGGCCAACCGCGCCGAGTGGGTGGAGAGAGTCGCCGAGTTTAACCGTTCCGGGCTGAGCGTGCCGAAATGGTGCGCCGCCCAGGGTGTCAAGGACCACCAGCTCAGGTACTGGCTGAAAAAACTTAGATCGCCGGCGCCGGCCCGAACAACTGTCCAGTGGATGCCCCTGGAGTACTGCGAACCGGAGCCCGCGCTTACCGTTAAAATGGGGCCGGCGGTGATCGAAGTAAGAGACGGCTTCGACCCGCAACTGCTCATCGCAGTCGTCAGAACCCTGAGCGCTCTATGATCTTTGAAAACAGCAATAACCAGGTCTACCTGGCTTGCGGGCCCACGGATCTTCGAAAATCAATCGACGGACTTTCCGTGCTCGTCAAGGAAGGCTTCAACCTGGATCCCTTCTCTTCCTGCCTCTTTGTCTTTTGCAACCGCAACCGGGACAAATTAAAAATTCTAAAATGGGACCATAATGGATTCTGGCTCTTCTACCGGCGCCTGGAAAAAGGTAAGTTCCGGTGGCCCGATCAAAAAGGAAAGGAAATGGCCCCGGTAAGCAGGCGGGAATTAAACTGGCTTCTGGATGGTTTAGCGCTAAAACAGAGTTATGCCCACCCTGAAGTTAAGGCCAGAACGGTGCTTTAAAACGCTGAAAAAAGCCCTAAAATAAAGGATTTCTGCCCTTTTTGGCGAAATAATAATTCATGGAAAACAGCACTCAATTGATCCAGGAACTGCAAAACAGATGTGCCCTTCAGGAGCAGCAGATCGCCGAACTCATGGCCAAGTTATCATGGTATGAAGAGCAATTCCGCCTCAGCCAGAAACGGCGCTTTGGGCGCATAAGCGAACAGTCAGATCAATACCAGCTCCAGATCTTTAACGAAGCCGAAGCCCTGGCCAAACCCTCGGAACCCGAGCCGGAGTTGGAAAAGATCACCTACCGGCGCCGGAAACAGAAAGGCAAGCGCGACGCGGAGCTTAAAGATCTGCCGGAGGAAAACATTGAATACCGCCTAGCGGCTGAAGAGCAGGTCTGTCCCAACTGCGGTGAGGCGCTACATGAAATGAGCACCAGAACCAGGCGGGAGATTAAAATCATTCCGGCCCAGGCGCTTGTGGTCAATCATATCAGTTATGTTTACGCCTGCCGCCGCTGCGAGCGAGAAGGAATCAGCACTCCCATCATCACCGCGCCCATGCCGGAGCCCCCCTTGCCGGGAAGTCTGGCCTCGCCTTCGGCCATTGCCCACATCATGACGGGCAAATATGTCGACGGGCTGCCCCTCTACCGCCAGGAAAAAAGCCTTTCCCGGTTGGGCATTGCGCTTTCCCGCCAGACCATGGCCAACTGGATGATGAAACCTTCCGAGCTCTGGTTCGAGCCCCTTTATGGGCGGCTGCATGAGCTTCTGCAAAAGCGCGATGTACTGCATGGTGATGAAACAACCCTGCAGGTACTGCACGAAGAAGCTCGGGAGGCAACCAGTAAATCATACATGTGGCTTTACCGCACCGGCAGGGAAGAGCCGGCCATTGTTCTCTACGACTACCAGACCACACGGGCCGGCAAACATCCTTTGCGCTTCCTCTCGGGGTTCAAGGGCTATTTGCATGTTGACGGCTACGCCGGCTACAACGGTTTGCCGGGCATTACCCTGGTCGGCTGCTGGGCCCATGCCCGGCGCCAGTTTGATGAAGCTTTAAAAGCGCTGCCGAAAGATAAACAGAATGCCGACGTGGCTGCCAGACATGGCCTGGTGTTCTGTAACCGCCTTTTTGCCCTGGAAAGGGAGCTGAAAGGGGTTTCCGACGAGGAACGCTACAGGGAAAGGCTCAAACGTGGCCGGCCGATCATAGATGAATTCAAAGCCTGGCTTGATTATCAAAGGCCGCGGGTGCTGCCGAAAAGCGCTTTCGGTCAGGCCATTGGCTATTGCCTGAATCAATGGGATAAGCTTGTAGCTTATCTCGCGGACGGCCGCCTAGAACTGGACAACAACCGCGCCGAGCGCTCGATCAAACCTTTCGTGATCGGTCGTAAGGGCTGGCTGTTCTCGAACACACCACGCGGTGCAAGGGCCAGCGCCGTAATCTACAGTATCGTTGAAACAGCCAAGGAGAACGGGTTGAACCCCTTTACATACCTGGTACACCTGTTTGAACGGCTGCCGAATATTGATGTAACGGATCGAGATGCCCTGGATGAGCTGCTTCCCTGGTCACCTAGTTTGCCTGCTGGGTGCCGCATCAGAAAAGCAGGGGAGCAAAAACCCGCCTCGTAAGGTGGGAGCTATTTGACGTTTACTAAAAAACAACACTTTGGCTTTGAAAACTTCCGAGTTAGAAGCCTGATCGCCATTAATAACCTTAACGCCCTTCTTACATATGCCATTGGTCTGTTGGGGTTTCTGGCTGAGAAACTACAAACCAGCAAATTATCACGCCGCCTTATTCATAATTCTAAGGCCCTGCGAAAGGACATCCAATTTTATTATTACCAGCTTGCAGAAGGTGTTCTATCAACCCTGGCCCATGCTAAGGTGGGCATACAGGGTTGGTTTAAATTGAGACATAGCGGGCCCCAACAGTTAAAATTGAAACTTATTGCTTAGGGAGAAAGACTGAGCTAAGGGAAATCAACATCGGAGTTACAAAGGGCCTAGATAGAAGGCTCTTCTTGGTGATCGCAATATTATATTGCCACCCGTCTAAAGCAACAGATACCTTATGCAAAGGTGTATTGCTTGCGATATAGGCCTTTACCCCGCCTGACTATTACGTTTTGCGGAAACTCAAGGAACGGCAGACGCCCCGGGCCACCCAGGATGGCTATTGTCTTTCGATCCAGAGAGCCGCTTTTTCCAGACGGGAAACGGTTTTTTCGCGCCCCAGGAGGACGATGATATCAAAGAGGCCCGGACCCATGGTCCGGCCGGAGATGGCCAGGCGGGTGGGATGAATCAGCCGTCCGGCAGATATGCCCAGCTCCTTGCTCAAATTGCGGTAGCCGCTTTCCACGCTGTCTAGATCGAAGGGCTCCAGGGTGTGCAGAAGGGAGGCGGCCCGGCGGAGCAGTGCGGCGCTGCCCTCTTTGCGAAAATGTTTGCGCACACCTTTTTCGTCATAGGAGTCCACCTCGCGGTAAAAATAAGTCGAGGCGTCGGCCATCTCCGCTAGCGTTTTCACCCGGTCGGATACCGCTTTGACTACCTTTTCATAGTATTCTTCCTCTTCACCGCCAAGAGGCGGCTCCACCAGTCCTGCAGCCGTATAAAAGGGCAGTGCCTCCGCCGCCAGGCGCTCCGGCGGCACAGCGCGCAGATACTGACCATTCATCCAGGTAAGTTTGGTAGTATCATATATCGCCGCAGTCTTGTTGACCCTTTCCAGTGAAAATAGCGGGATCATTTCCGACAGCGGCAGGATCTCTTTCTCTCCCGGCGACCAGCCCAGCAGAGCCATATAGTTAATCAGCGCTTCGGGGAGGTACCCGCGGGAGCGGAATTCCTCCACCGAGGTAGCCCCGTGCCGTTTGCTCAACTTGCTGCGGTCGGGAGCGAGGATCATCGGAACATGGGCGTAGCGGGGCTGCTCGTAACCCAGCGCCTCCAGGCACAGCTGCTGGCGCGGCGTGTTGGAGAGGTGTTCCTCCGCCCTGATCACGTCGGTGATCTTCATCTCAGCATCGTCGACGACGCTGGCGAAATTGTAGGTGGGCAATCCGTTCGATTTCATGATAATGAAGTCATCGAGGTCGCGGTGATTGAAACGGACTTCGCCGCGGATCAGATCGCGCACCACCGTTGAGCCTTCATCGGGTATCCGTAGCCGCACCACAAAATCACGTCCGGATTCACAGTATTCTTCTATTTTTTCCGGCGTCAGATCGCGGCAGGTGCCCGGGTAAAGATAATTTTTGCCGTCCTTGTGGGCCTGCTCCCGGCCGGCCGTCAGCTCTTCGGGGGTGCAGAAACAGCGGTATGCTTTGCCCTCTTTTAGGAGGCGGGCGGCCTCATCCTCGTATCTCTCCAGGCGGCGGGACTGGTAGTAAGGCCCTTCGTCCCATTCCAGGCCCAACCAGCGCATCGCATCCAGTAGCGCCTCCGTATATTCGGCGCGTGAACGTTCCAGGTCGGTATCGTCGATTCGTAAAATAAAAGTGCCCTTTTTAGCGCGGGCAAATAGATAATTAAACAGCGCCGTCCGGGCGCCGCCGATATGTAACTCCCCCGTGGGGCTGGGAGCAAATCTAACCCTCACCGAGCTCAATAGTGCCACCCCTTAACCTTAATTTACCGATTGTAATATAACATAAGCGGTGCGGAGAAGCAACAAAAACGTTTATCCCCTTGTATTTCCGGCATCACCGCCCCTCAGCCGGTGGCCGCCGAATCCGATTGATTCTCTAACAGAAAATTGGTATAATTATTCAAATAGGAACAGATCGCGTTTCTTTACAAATTTAAAGGAGGAGCTTATATGTCTTTGTTTCCCTATTGGAAATATGATGCCACCGGCCTGGCGGAGCTTATTAAAAAAAGAGAGGTCACCGCAGCAGAGGTTGTCGCTGCCGCTATTGCCCGGCTGGAGCAGATCAATCCCAAAATCAACGCTGTTATTCATAAAATGTATGATCGGGCCCGCTTCGAGGCGGAAAAGGGCGGCGGCGGGGAACCGTTTTTTGGTATTCCTTTTTTGCTAAAAGATATCAGCCAGGGGATAAAGGGGGAACCGATGACTTCAGGCGCCCGGGCGCTCCAAAACCACCCGGCGGAAGTGGACTCGGAATTTGTCAGGAGAATGCGCCGCACCGGTGTACTTTTTATGGGGATCACCAATGTTCCCGAGTTCGCTCTGATGGCGGTTACAGAGCCCGAATGCTATGGTCCCACTCGTAATCCCTGGAATATCGACTATACCCCCGGCGGATCGAGCGGCGGGGCCGCCGCCGCGGTAGCCTCGGGGATTGTGCCCCTGGCCGGGGCCAATGATGGTGGCGGCTCGATCCGGATCCCCGCCGCCTTTTGCGGCCTTTTCGGTCTTAAGCCGAGCCGCGGTCGTACACCGGTGGGGCCTCTCTTCGGTCGTGCCTGGCAGGGGGCTTCGGTACAGCATGTTTTGAGCAGGTCGGTGCGAGACAGTGCCCGTGTTCTTGATTTGATCAAAGGTTATGAGAGCGGCGCCGCTTTCCCTCCTCCCCCCCAGGATGCCGACTACAGCGAGTGTGTTTCCCAGGGACCGGAAGGCAAGCTAAAGATCGCTTTCTCCACCCGCTCCCCCATCGGCACGCCCGTCGATCCGCAATGCGTCGAGGCCGTCACCAAGACAGCTGCTTACCTCGATTCGTTGGGCCATTTTGTAGAAGAGAAGGAGGCCCCCGTTGACGGGGATAAAATTGCCCAGAGCTATATGACCCTCTATTTCGGCGAAGTAGCGGCGGAACTTTCTTTTCTGCAGGATATTCTGGGTAGAAAGGCCCGCTTCAGCGATGTCGAACCGGCCACATGGATGCTGGGGCTTCTCGGCAGGGTTACCTCCAGCGAAGAGATGATCCTGAGCCTCCATGAATGGGATTACGCCGCCTTCAGCATGGAGAGATTCTTTGAAGATTACGATCTTTATATGACTCCTACCACCGCCGATCCCCCCACGAAGATCGGAGAGCTAGCCATGAAATCCGGTGAAGTCAGCCTGATGAAGTGGGTCTCTCGCCTGAATCTGATCAAGCTCATCAAAAAGAGCGGTTTTGTCGACGATCTGATCAGGAGAAGCCTGAAGCGGACTCCTTTTACACAGTTGGCCAACCTCACCGGACAGCCGGCGATGTCGCTACCGCTTCACCTGAGCGGATTGGGATTGCCCTTGGGAGTGCAGTTCATCGCGGCAAAGGGCCGTGAGGATATCCTCTACCGCCTGGCCGGGCAGCTCGAGGAGACCGAACACTGGATCGATGCGGAGATGAACCCCTTTTTCCGGGGTGAAGCTGAAGCAATGGGATAGGCTGCTGAATGGGGATCGGGATCTGAGTGAGTAAAAGGAACCGTCCCC
>DUVX01000122.1 GCA_012840855.1 Bacillota bacterium
TAACTTTCGAACAAATCACACTTATAGCTCATATTGCCTCTAAATATATTCATTCAACCCTTGATTAGATTTACTGTTATTACTCTTACAACAATTTTATCAAGTAAGTAAAGAGTATAAATAATAACATTTCAGATGATTGAAGGGATCTGCTCTCAGATGTAGAAAGAAGACTCTGTTACCTGTTACTCTACATTTAACCACAGCAAGGGCAGTCTTCCGGCAGTTTTATGAGCCATGGCGGAGCCTATCCTTGCCCGAGATGACGCTTCCAGCAGCTATGCGCTAACCGGGGATGGGGATAGCAAAGCCCGTCATGGCACCTTTTGGGGACTGTTATTTTTTCTCCGGAGGTTAATCGTGAAACACTTGATTGAGTTTAAAAAGGTTTATTTTACCTACGAGCCCGAAGTGGCAGATCCGCCGCATGCGCTCAAAGGGATCGACCTGCAGGTCGAAAAAGGCGAGTTCCTCGCCATTGTCGGCCCGAACGGTTCGGGCAAATCCACCCTGGCCCGCCATTTCAACGGGCTTTTGCTGCCCTCGGCCGGTGAAGTGCTCATTCATCATTTTTCCACCTCAAAGAGTACCGCGGAGCAGATGACAGAGATTCGCAAAAGGGTGGGGATGGTTTTCCAAAATCCCGATAATCAGCTGATCAGCTCCATCGTGGAGGAAGATGTCGCTTTCGGCCCTGAGAACCTGGGGGTCCCCCCGAAAGAGATCCGCAGGCGGGTTAATCGTGCGTTGGCGGCCCTGAACATATTTCGCTACCGGCGGGAGTCGATCTGCCACCTTTCCGAGGGCCAAAAACAGCTCGTGGCCATCGCCGGTGTTCTGGCGATGAAACCCGACTGCATCGTCCTCGACGAGCCCACGGCGCTACTCGACCCCTTCAGTAGAAAGCAGGTTCTCGAGAATTTACAGAAACTGAACCGCGAGGAAGGGATCGCCGTTGTTTTCATCACCCATTTTATGAGCGAAGCGGTCCACTTCGATCGCGTTGTTGTTATGGACCGGGGAGAGATCATCGGCGACGGACCCCCCACGAAGATCTATAGCCAAAGCGAACTGATCAGGGGCGCCGGCCTCGATATGCCTGTACCCGCCCGGCTGGCTGCCGGGCTCACCGAAAAAGGTTTTCCCCTGAATCCTGGAATACTGCGGGTAGAGGAGCTTGTGAACAGCCTATGCCAATTGAGATCGAAAATTTAAACCATACCTACAAAGAGGGCACCCCTTTTGCCCGGCAGGCTCTTTTCGAGATTAACCTGCGGATAGATGATGGAGAATTTGTCGGTCTTATCGGTCCTTCCCAGTCGGGCAAGTCGACGCTGGGGCAGTACTTCAACGCCCTTTTTATCCCCAGGAGCGGCCGGGTGCTCATCGATGGAAAAGATACAGCCGCTCGCAGCACTGATCTGGTGCAGATCAGGTTCGATGTGGGCTATGTCTTTCAGAACCCTGAGCATCAGCTCTTCAAGACCACCGTGGGAGAAGATATCGCTTTTGGGCCCACCCGCCAGAGATGCTCCGCCGCTGTTATCGAAGAGCGGGTCCGGGAAGCGATGGCCCTGGTGGGTCTGGATTACGAAACCTTCTACCGCCGGGATATCTTTGCTCTCAGCGGCGGTCAAAAAAGGAGAGCCGCCATCGCCGGCGTTCTGGCCTGCCGCCCTCGGGTCCTCATTCTTGACGGAATCACCGCTGGCCTCGATCCGCAGGGCCGTAAAGAGATCCTCAACGTAGTGAAAAAGCTTCACCGGGAAAGGAAGATAACCGTTATCTTCATCTCTCACAGCATGGATGACGTCGCCCGCCTGGTTGAGCGCATCATCGTCATGGATCGGGGCAGGATCGTCGAAGACGGCCCGACCCGGGAGGTGCTCGGCAAGAGCTACCGTCTGCAACAGATCGGCCTAGAGGCGCCCCAGGTGATCGAGATCATGCAGCGGCTGCGAGAAGAAGGCTTTGCCGTACCCACCGGGGTTTTAAATGTCCATGAAGCTATTTCAGAGATTGTTAAAGAACTGAAGATACCGGGAGGGAACAAGGTTGGAGCTAACTAAAAACCTGACCCTGGGAATCTATTTCCCCGGGAATACGACGTTGCACTGCCTCGATCCGCGGACTAAAATTGTCGGCACTACAGGCTTGATCGGCCTGCTCTTATTCACCAATAATTATACCGCTTACGCCTTTTTTGCCGCCTTCGCCCTGGGGCTCATCCTGATCGCGAAAATACCGGTGGGGTTTGCCCTGCGAGGACTACGGCCCATGCTTCCCTTTTTAGCGATGATGTGGCTTTTTCAGGTATTTTTTCAGAAGCCCCCGGGCGCCGAGGTAGTTTTCTCCTGGTGGCGCCTCAGCGCCACTGATGCTGGGTTCCATATCGGCACCCTCATGTCGATCCGGGTGCTGCTGCTTTTTCTGGTGACGACAATCCTTACCCTGACCACCTCCACCGTCGAGCTCACCGA
>DUVX01000123.1 GCA_012840855.1 Bacillota bacterium
ATGATTTCGCCGGCGTAGCTGAAAAAGATACCCAGAGGAGCGAGGATCAAGATCGCCGCCGCCAGGTAGACCCCCAGATCCCATCCCGTCATCATCCTAGAGCACCTCCCCGGGGAGCGGGGTTTCGTTTTTTCCGCAGAGCTGGCCGATCAGAAAGGCCAGCAGAACAAAAGGCGGTATCAGGAAGATACCATACTCCTGCCAGAGCTCTACGGAGCGGCCACAGAGGCTGATCGGCAGGATCATGGTGTCCCATTCCTCGGAGAAGTGGCCCGCTGTGGTGATGAGCAGGTAATAGATGATCGTGCCGAAAAAACCGGTGGCCGCCGCCAGGCTGCCGCTGAGCCTGGTGAGCTTAGTATTTTTGAGGAAGACAGCGGCGTAGAAGGGGATCAGAACGGTGTTGATCAGGATACTGGCCTGGAAGACCCATACTCCCATGATCCGCTCAAAATAGAAGGATAGCGCCAGCGACACCGCCGCCGAGATCACTACCGCCCGCCTGGTGTATGATACCAATCTGTCTGAGGGCAGGTCGGGCTTGCAGAGCGGCCGGTAAAGATCATAGACCAGGTTTCCCGAGGAGACGAGGAAGTAGGAATCGGCGGTGGACATAGCCGCTGCCAGCACTCCCGCCAGAAAGAGGCCGATAAGTCCGGGCGGCAGGTAGCGCGCCGCCAGGGCGATAAGCGCCTGGTTGGCGTGGGGTTCCCCGATCAAGCCCAGCCCCACCGCAGCGACGGCGGCTAGGCCGAGCATGCAACAGGCGAACTCGTAGGCGGTCCAGATGGGGGTGCTGATCAGGAGGGCGCGCCGGGCCACCCGGGGTGACCGGGAGGCATAGATTCGCTGCAAAAACGCCGGTTCGCAGAGCACGGCCAGGGAGGTGAGGGCGTAGGAGGCGATCACCCCGGCGGTAAGGTATCCGCCGGAGGGCGAAAAATAGTACCAGGGATCGTCACCAAGGTAGGCGGCGAGGCCGCCATAGATACCATGATAGCCCCCCAGATCCCTCCAGCAAAAGATCAGGGCCAGCCCCAATGAAAAAGCCATGATCGTGAACTGAAACATATCGGTTACCGCCACCGCCCAGAGCCCGCCGGTGTAGGTATAGATCACGACGATCGCTGCGGCCAGGAGCACCCCTAACCAGAAGGGGATCTTGAAGAGCATGGTAAAGATAAAGCCCATCCCCATCATCTCCATCGTGTTGATCGCATAGAAAAAGGAGGAGCAGGCCGAGATGGCGCGGGCAAATTTGCCGTACCTTTTGCCGATCTCATCGCTGAAGGTATTTCCCTCCAGCCGGCGGAACCTGGGGGCGAGAAAGGCCATCAGAAGATAGAGCGCGGTGTAGGGGAGGGCGTAGGCAAAAAAGCCGGTGACCCCTTCGAAGAAGCCGATCTCCGAGGTGCCGAAAAGGGTGTCGAGCCCGTAGAATGTGGAGACCAGCGTGCCGATCATCAGTGGCAGGGTCAGCCCCTTCGAAGCGAGAAAATAATCCTCAAAGCTGTTCTGTTTTTTTCGAAAGAAAAACCCTACAGCGATCATCGCCAGCAGGTAAAGCACAATAATCGCCCCGTCGAGCCAGGTTAGCGGAATATCGATGGCGGTTCCCTCCATCTCTCTTCACCCCTCTCTTGTTCCCCGTGGGCCCGGCGGGGCCCCGTCACCAAAAATAGCGATGCTCATTATACTACAAAATATCAGGGGCGAAAACCTATTTATTGTCCAGGCGGTGGCTTTACGCCTGAAAGTTGTATTTTGCTGCGGGGGCGCATAAATCTAAATAAAAGATCCTCGACGGGGGGATAGCTGAAGAGCGATGCGGCGAAGAAAGAAAGGCGGCTTCAAAGAAGTGATCGCTGATTTTTTTGAACTTCCCCAGGAGATCATTCTCGATCTCCCCCGCATTACCCTTGTGGGCAATATGCAGCTCTATATTGAAAACCACCGCGGGGTCATCTCCTATGATGAGAACGAGGTCCGCCTCTCGGTGAATAAAGGAGAAGTGATCATCCGGGGTGAGGGGCTGCAGATCGAAAACCTACTGGAGGAGGAGCTGCTGATCAAGGGGATGCTGGAGAGCTTGAGCTACGAAATATAGCGGCCGTATAGGGGGGCGGGGCGGTGTTTATAATAAGATGGTGGCGCTATCTCCGCGGTTTTGTGGTGGTTACCCTGGAGGGGCGGGGTGTGGAGAGGCTGCTCAATCTGGCCGTGATGCGGGGGCTCGGCTTCTGGGATCTGCGAAGAGAAAAAGGTATTGCTCGCCTGAGCCTCAGCGTCTCCGCCTTCCGGGCGCTGCGCCCTCTGGTGAGGCAGGCGCGTTGCCGCCTGCGCATCCGGAAGAAGGTGGGGCTTCCCTTCATCAAGCTTCGCCTGCGCCGCCGCTGGGGCCTGGCAGCGGGCGCAGTGCTCTTTGTCGCTGTCCTTTACCTGGCCACCGCTATGATCTGGCAAGTGCGGGTGGTGGGGCTCAATCAGCTGAAGGAAGGGGAGATCCTGGAGCTGGTGGAGCAGCTCGGCATCCGCCGCGGCACCTGGAAAAGGGGGCTCGATCTATCCGCGCTGGCTGAGGAGCTGCCCCGCCGCAACAGCGCCATCGCCTGGGCGGGGATGCGGCTGCGCGGCATTCTCCTCGAGGTAGAAATTGTCGAACATCTCACCGGGACGGAGATGGATGATCGCCCCGCCGATCTCGTCGCCACCAGGGACGGCCTCATTGAGCGGGTGGTGGTGATCGAGGGGAGGGCAGCGGTACAGGCGGGTGATACTGTCTCCCGGGGCGATCTGCTCATCGAAGGGATCAAGAGCCTCGAGGAGGGCATCCTCGAGCCTGATGATCAGCCGCCACCGGAGGAGGTGCGCGCCCGGGGAAAGGTAGAAGCGCGGGTTTGGTACGAGGCCAAAGAGCCCATCAGGCTCACCGGGATCTCGGCGGCCCTGACGGGACGCTCGAGCAGCGCTTACTTTCTTTGCCTGAGGGGTGGGGAGCGGTTGCTGTGGGGACCCCGGGAAAACCCCTATGAAGGCGCCCGGCAGAAGAGCCGCCATTTCCGGTGGGGCTGGAGGAATCTTTACCTCCCTGTCGAAGTAAGAATCAACACCTTTTATGAGATGCGGGTTGAGCGGCAAGCGGTACCGTACGATGAGGCGCTGCGGCTGGCCCGGGAAAAAGCAGAAGAGAAGTTGCTGAAAACAGCTCCCGGTAAAAAGAGCTGGGAGCAGCTCTACTTCGAGGAATACAAGGAAAAAAAGGCCAGGTGGGTCCGGGCGGTTGTCGAAACCAGGGAGGATATCGGCATGGTGAAGCTGCGCCGGCCTTGACCTCGCCCGGGGAAGGTTGGGATATGTTTGGCGGGAGAGACCGTCAGTCGCACTGTTTTGCTCGAAAGCAGCGATGAGTCGCTGCAGCTTTTTGGAAAGCACGACCGCCACTTCACCCTTATCGAAGATAATTTCAATGTCCATCTGCTGCCCCGGGGGCTGGAGCTAATTATTGAGGGCCCCAGTGAAGAGGTGGAGCCGCTTTATCGCATGTTTCAGGAGCTGCTGCGCAGTATCCGCCGGGGCCATTACCTGGGCAGCCGCGAATTTGAATATGCCCTTAAGCTGACCCGCGAGGGCAAGACCAGGGCGCTGCGCGAACTCTTCAGCGATCTGCTGCTGGTAACCCCCCGCGGCAAGCAGATCCGCCCGAAAACGATGGGGCAGAAGCGCTACCTCGAGGCGATGCGCCATCAGGATATCGTTCTCTGCATCGGCCCGGCGGGGACGGGTAAAACCTACCTGGCCCTGGCTATGGCTATCGATGCCCTGAAGAAGAAGCAGGTTCAGCGTATCATCCTGGCCCGGCCCGCCGTCGAGGCTGGTGAGCACCTCGGATTTCTCCCCGGGGACTTTCAGGATAAGGTTGATCCCTATCTCAGGCCGGTCTACGACGGCCTCTACGAGCTCCTCGGCGTGGAGCTGTTTCAAAAGTACCGGGAAAGAGGTATAATTGAGGTGGCGCCGCTGGCCTATATGCGCGGGCGCACCCTGGACGACTCTTTTGTTATCCTCGACGAGGGGCAGAACGCCACCTCCGAGCAGATGAAAATGTTTCTTACCCGCCTGGGGTTCGGTTCCCAGGCGGTGGTGACGGGAGATATCACGCAGATCGATCTGCCCCGGGAGCGCGAGTCGGGGCTGGCCGAGGCCCCGCGGATTCTGGGACAGGTTGAAGGGATCGCCCTGGTCTATCTCACCGAAAAAGACGTGGTCCGGCATCCCCTTGTTCAGAATATTATCAAAGCCTACGAGATCTACGAATCCAATAAGGGAAACGATCTATGAGCGCTATCCCCAAAATAAAAAAGTTTGTGGAAGGCTACTCCCCGTTGCAGTGGGATCTGCACCTTCAGAGGCTGGCGCTGGCGGCGCTTGTCTTTATTGCGGTCTACTTAATTCTATTCTTTGTCTGCCTGCCCGAGCGGGTAAACGTGGAGCTGAACCGGCCCAGCCCGCAGACGATCTATGCGCCGCGCGAGGCGATCGATGAGTATACCACGGAGCTGCTGCGCAAGGATGCCGCCGAGGCGGTGGCGGAGGTCTTTGATTATAATCCTGCCGTGGAAGAGAAAGCTCTGGCTGCGGTGGAGGAGTATTTTGCCCGGGTGATGGAGATCCGCAGCGATCCTGATCTGAGCCGCCAGGAGAAAACGGAGGCCTTTCGGAAGCTGGGTGGGCTCGCCCTCTCCAGCTCCACTGCCGGGGCCCTTCACAGCGAAAGGGCGATAATTTCGGATCTGGAAAGCCGGCTCAAGGCTGCCCTGGCCGAGGTGTTCGAGCAGGGTGTCAAGGTGGGCGGTGTGGAGACGGCGCAGAAACAGATCGATGCCGCCGTCGCCCTTTTTCCCTTTGATACCGCATTGAAACAGCTGGCCCTGAAGCTGGCGGGGCCGCTGATAGAGCCGAATATGATCGCCAACCCCGAGGCCACGGCAGAAAATCGCGAGGCAGCCCGCCGGGCCGTTGAACCGGTAATCCTGCAGCGCAATACCCTTATCGTCAGCGAGGGAGAGCTGGTCAGCGAAAAACAGATGGCCCAGCTGGAGAGCCTGGGTCTGCTCCGGGGAAAACAGGCCGACTACAGCGGAATTATCGGATTGTTTTTGCTTTTGCTGACCCTATTTATCCTGGTGGGTGTATACCTGGCCAAATTTATCAGGGATGTTTATGACAGCCCCGGCCTTCTCCTGCTGCTGGGCCTGGTGATCGTGATCACCCTGCTCCTGGCGGTCCTCGCTTCCTATTTCTCCAACTACTGGATTCCGGCAGCGGTGGGCGTGATCCTGATCACAGTGATGTTCGGTTATCGCCTCGCGGTGATCATGAACCTTATGATCGCCCTGATGGTCGGCCTGATCACCGGCAGCGAAATCAGCTTTCTGATTATCGCTCTAGCGGGAGGGTTGACCGCAATCTATGCTGTTTCCCGAGTCAGCCAGCGCCGGGATCTGGCCAGGGCCGGTCTCTATGTGGCTGGGACAAATGCGGTGATGATCATGGGGCAGTTTCTTTTTTGGGGCAGCCTCAGCTTAGAGAGCGGGGTTCTCAAAGAGCTGGGCTATGCCCTCGCCGCCGGCATCGGCAGCGGCCTCATCTCCTCGGTTATCGCCATCGGGCTGCTCCCCTATCTTGAAAGCGCTTTCGGTTTAACCACGGCGATTACCCTGCTGGAGCTTTCGAATCCCAATCACCCCCTGCTGCGGCGCCTGCAGACCACCGCGCCGGGGACCTACTATCACAGCATGATCGTCTGCAACCTGGCCGAGGCCGCCGCTGAAGCGGTGAGCGCCGACCCCCTCCTCACTAGGGTGGGGGCTTACTATCACGATATCGGCAAGATCAAGCGACCTTACTTTTTTACTGAAAACCAGCTTTCGGGCCAGAACCCGCATGACAAGATCTCGCCCAACTTGAGCGCTATGATCATCCGCCTGCATATCAAAGACGGCGTGGAGCTTGCCCGTAAATACCGCCTGCCCAGGGTGATCGAGGATATTATCCGGCAGCATCATGGCACAAGCCTTATTGCCTATTTCTATCAGCAAGCCCTGGAGAACAGCGATGGGGAGCAGGTTTTTACCGACAAGTTTTGCTATGAGGGGCCGCTGCCCCAGACTAAGGAGGCGGCGATCATCATGCTGGCCGATGCCGTTGAGGCGGGAGCGCGCTCCCTGTCCAAGCCTGTGGGCAACCGCGTCGAGGGCTTGATCCGGCGGATCATCAGGGACAAACTTAACGACGGCCAGATGGATGAATGCGATCTAACCCTGAAAGAGCTCGATCAGATCGGGGATACCTTTACCCGGATCATGGCGGGGATCTATCATACCCGCGTGGAGTATCCGGAGAAGGATCTGCGGGCGGAGATCGAAAGGAGTGCGCTCCGGTGAGCATTACCGTGGATCAGATCTACGGCGGGAAGGAGCCGCTTTCGCAGAAGCTGCGCCACAGACTGCTCACCGCGGCCCGCCTGCTGTTGAGCGAGGCAAGCCTGGCGGGCGGGGAGGTGGCCATCGTCCTCGCCGACGACAACTACCTGCAGGGGTTGAACCGCCGTTTCCGTGGCTTTGATCGCCCCACCGATGTGCTCACATTCAACTTGCAGGAGACAGCCGACGGGATGATGAGCGGGGATGAGGCGCCCCCTTCGGCAGCGGTGGGTGATATCTATATCTCACTCGACCGGGCGCGTGAGCAAGCCGCCGCTGCGGGCCGTCCTTTCGAACAGGAGGTTCTCATCCTGGCGATCCACGGCCTGTTGCATCTCTGCGGATATGATCACGACAGCGCCGCTACAGCGGAGGCGATGGAGCAAAGGGAGGTGGATATTCTCAGGCGTGTAGAAAAAAACACCCGCTGAGAAGGAAACGATGAGACGCCTGTCCCACAGTTTCCGGGATGCTATCGCCGGCCTGCGCTACTGCATGGTTACGCAGCGCAATATGGTGATCCATCTTTTTGTTGGCGGGGCAGTTGTCCTGGTCTCAGTTTTACTGCACCTGAAGCCCTGGGAACTTCTCTTTATCACAACCGCTGTTTTCGCTGTCCTTATTGCCGAGACGATCAACACGGCGCTGGAAAAAACAGTAGATCTAATCACGCGTGAGCGACATGTCCTGGCCCATATCGCTAAAGATGTAGCCGCCGGAGCTGTTCTGCTCTCCGCTATTTATGCCATACTCGTCGGCCTGCTTATCTTTGGACCCCGTCTCTGGAAAGCCTTGCTAAGATTAATTCATATTTAACAATCTTCATCATTTTATAATAGGGTTTTCTCGTGCACGCCTGTAATAAAGGTAATAATAAAGCGTGGATGGAGGTATCTGTCTTCCGTGAAGACAACAGAGCAGAAGAGATCTAAAAATTACCTGGTGTGGCTGCTACTGGCCCTGATCATCATCAATACAGCCCTGCTGGGGGGGCTCTACTACGGCTTTCGCGCCGCCTTTCCCACAGCGGCGATCAAGCACAGTTCCAAGCAGATTGTGGCGCGCGAACTGGCGGACTACAGTCAGCGGCTTGCTGACGAGCTGGGGGTTCTGGGACGAAGCGCCGTCAAGGAGGCCCTGGCCAGTTTTAATTACGAGATCGAGATCCTCACCGGTGACGAGCTGACGAACACAATTCTTGATCAGGGCCGCCGGGTGCGGGAGATCATTTTGCGCGAAGCGGATTTGATGCTCATCGACAAGATCGTGGCCCTGATCAATTCGGACCGGCAGGTGCGAGAGAGCAAGGGGCAGTTCGCCTTCTCGCTGCGTTTTTCCGACAGCGATGATGATATCTCCGTATCACCGGAAGAGATACTGCACCCCACCACCGCCGAAAGGATCAAAAAACTTATTCCCCGCGATCGTTTTCCTGAGGGCTGGCTGTTGGAGGTCGAGGTCTCTGACGGGGTGGCCAGGCAGAAGGTCCCCTATGATCCCGGTGAGCAGCTGAAGGCGCTCAATGAAGAGCTCGATGCAACACGGCTGAAGGTGCACGAGCTGAAAACCGAGGCGGGCCTGCTGGAGATGACGGGGGAAGGGATTACTGTGGAGCTCTACGATGAACTGGGCGCCACCGCTGCCACTTCGATCATTCACGACACCGATATCCGGGATGTGCTCAACGAGCTCTTCGGCTCCGGCGCAAAGGGGATCAGCCTGGGCGGGCAGCGGATCGTGCTCACCTCGGCGGTGCGCTGTAGCGGTTCCCTGATCAAGGTTAACGACCGGTTGATCCCGGTCAACCCCGTCGTCATTCAAGCTATCGGCGACCCCGATCTGCTGATCAGCGGCCTCGACATTATCAAGAATAATATGGAGCTCAGCCGCGGGCTGCGTTTTGAGGTGGAGCGCGAAAAAGTGATCACGCTGCCGGCCTACTCGCGCAGCGCTGAACAGTAGGGGGCAGATCCGGATGTGTGAGA
>DUVX01000124.1 GCA_012840855.1 Bacillota bacterium
CCAAGGCAAGAACAACCGCATCGGCACTAAGCTCTTCCTTTTTACCGGACTGATCCCGGCAAATTACTTTTCCGGCACTGTATTCTTGAAATTCTAGGCCGGTCTTTAACTCCACACCAGCCCTTTGCAATTCCTCCAGAAGGGCCAGGCGGGAGATCATATTCATATCCCGGGCAGCTTCATCAAGGGCCTCGACAATAGTAACCTGACAGCCTTGTTCTGAAAGATGCAGCGCGGTCTCGCAGCCCACCAAACCGCCGCCGATAATCACCACATTGCTGCCGCTGCCGGGAAGCCCTTCTTGCAAGACCTGCCTGGCCGTTCGCACCTCCGGGCTGTGTAACCCCGGCAGATCAGGGACATACGGAGTCGCCCCGGTGGCAAGGACAACAACCTCGGGCCGAGTGTATTTAACAACCTGAGCATTTGCTTCGGTGTTAAGTTTAACATCCACCTTTAGAATCTCCATCTGGTGGCGCAAATAACATAAAAAGTTATACAGGCCCTGCTTAAAAGCCGGCCTGGTGGCAGGAATTAACTGCCCCCCCAGCTCGCTTGCTTTTTCCAAAAGGGTTACCCGATGACCGCGGGATGCGGCGACGCGGGCTGCTTCCATGCCGGCGGGACCGCCTCCGATAACCGTAACCCGTTTCGGTTTTTCAGCCTTTTCCAGCTGAAAATAGTGCTCGCGGCCGCAGGTGGCATTAACAACACAGGAGATCGTCTTAAAGGTTAGCACCCGGCCGACGCAGAACTCGTTACATAAAATACAGGAGCGGATTGTTTCCGGCTTCCCCGCTTTGGCCTTATTGGCCCAGGCAGGATCAGCCAGCAGGGGGCGACCCAGAGCAATAAAATCGGCCTCCCCTGATTGCAAGATCCCTTCGGCGATCTCCGGAGTGAGGATACCGCCCACGGCGATGACAGGGATAGCCACCTCTTTTTTTGCGGCGGCTGCAAGGGCCGCCATCGGAGCAATGCCAAAGTAGGTAGGCGGAAAGATCCAGGGCATGGTGTCGTAGGCACCGGCGTCGACATGAACAGCGTCAAACCCGGCCTTATCCAGCTGCCTGATCAGGGCGAGCCCCTCTTCCAAATTGCGGCCGGCCCCTTTGTGATCGGTGCTGACCCGGAAGGTCACCGCAACGTCCTTTCCTACCTGTCGGCGCACAGCGCTTAAAAGTTCGCGCACAATCCGAAAGCGTTTTTCTGCATCGCCGCCGTAAGCATCATCTCTTTTGTTCCAAACCGGCGTGAGGAACTGATCGATCAGGTAGCCAGTGTGCCCATGCATCTCAATAAGTTTAAACCCGGCCCGCGCCGCCCGTCCGGCTGCTTCGCCGTAGGCGGCTACCAGACCCTCGATTTGCTCAACCGTCAGCTCCTGACAGGTTACCTCGGGGTTGGCAAAAGCAGGGACTGCTGAAGCTGACACCGGTGGACATCTCTCATCGGCGATATCTGCCTGTCTCCCCATCCCCAGAGACAGCTGGATCCCCGGTACCGCTCCGGCGTAGTGAATGATCTCAGCCATATCCGTCAACCTCGGCAGCTTATCCTCACCGTCGTTAAGCGAAATTTTGATCAAAAAGGGCGCCGGGTCGATCTCCATCTCTACCATCGTAGCCTCTACAAGAATAAGACCCGCCCCACCCCGTGCCCGACTGGCGTAGTATTCGATCTGCTGCCAGGAATAGTTGCCGTCACCTGCGCCGAGCCCTGTTCCCATCGGGGCCATTACTATCCGGTTGGGAAGCTCAACGGGTCCGATTTTTGCCCGCGAAAAGAGCCGGGGGTACCTTTGTGACATGGTTACATCTCCTCCTGATCAAGTAATTTAAAAATGGTTCTACCCGTCTTTCAGCATGCCACAAAGATAACTTTATATTCCACAAAAGGGTCTGTTTTAACCCTTTAAAAAGTAACGGGAGGGGATAAAAAAAAGACAAAGACACATAATTTTAATAACTAACAAAGAAAGCGGTGCTCTAGTAGTGGATAAGAATGAGCAGCTGGAGCAGTACCGGGCCGCAAACACGGGGCCGGATCAGATCATGACCAGCGACTCCGGTTACAAAATCTCCGATAACCGGCGCAGTTTAAGAGCAGGGGCCCGCGGTCCATTAATCTTTCGCGATACCGATTTTTACAGGAAACAGTCGCGATTTAACCGCGAAAGAATCCCGGAAAAAGTAGTTCATGCGCGCGGCTTTGGTCTTTATGGTGAGTTTGAGCTGCATAAATCGATGAAAAAGTACACGGTGGCCCACTTTCTACAGGAGCCCGGTACGGTAACCCCCGTCTTTACCCGGTTTTCAAACTTTATCGGCAGCAAGGGATCAAAAGATACCGCCGTAGATATCCGCGGCTTTGCTGTCAAGTTTTATACAGAAGAGGGTAATTACGATATGCTCTCGCTTCAGTTCCCTGTCTTCATTTTGGCCGATGCGATGAAATTTATGGATATGGTCCATTCAGTAAAGCCCAACCCCAAAACAGACGTCCCGCAGGCGACCGTGGCCCACGATAATTTTTGGGACTATGTGGTGAGCAATCAGGAATCGGCGCATATGGTGATGTGGTTAATGTCGCTACGGGGGCGCCCCCGCAGCTGGCGAATGATGGAGGGCTGGCCGATTAATGCTTTCCGGTTTATCAATGCTCAGGGTAAATCAACCTTTGTCCGGTTCGTCTGGAAACCCAAGCTGGGTGTCCATTCGCTGCTCCTTGATGAAGCCGCCATTATCGGCGGCGTGGATCCGGATTTTCACCGGCGGGATATCATCGAGGCGGTCCAAAAAGGCGCTTTCCCCGAATATAAGCTGGGCGTGCAGCTTATCCCGGAAGAAGATGAATTTAGCTACGATTTTGATCTCCTCGATCCCACTAAGTTCTGGCCCGAAGAGATTGTCCCCGTTGATATTATCGGGAAGTTAACTTTAAACCGGCTGGTGGACAATTTTTTCGCCGAGGAAGAACAGTCTTCTTTCGACCCCTCGACCCTGGTTCCCGGGATAGAATTCTCCAATGATCCTGTCTTGCAGGGGCGCTCTTTCGCCTACCGCGATACAGATTATCATCGCCTGGGAACAGCAAATGTTAACGAAATCCCCATCAATAGACCGCTTTGCGATGTAAACACCAACCACCGGGATGGTTATTCCAAATACCGAATCGATGTCGACAGCACAGCCCACCATGCCAATCTGCTGGCGAATAACACCCCCGCAGAAGCGACTGCGGCTGAAGGCGGCTATACTTACCACCCCACCATGGTAGAGGGAACAGTAACGCGAGAACACCCCAGCGACTCTTTCAATGATCACTTTTCGCAGGCACGGCTTTTCTGGAACAGTTTGGCCCCCTTTGAAAAGAAGGATCTTGTCGATACTTTTATTTTTCATCTCCAATACGTTAAAAGCAAAGAGGTAAGGCAAAAGAACGTAGAGATGTGGGCGAACGTCGATAAAGAGATGGGCGCTACCTTTGCTGAACACCTTGGCGTAGACAGCCCTTTGAATACCAATGTTCCTGAATCCAGAAGCTCTCCGGCGATCAGTATGGCCACCACCGCCCATACCGCCGCTACACAAAAAGTGGGCGTCCTCATCGGGGAGGGGTTCAAGGGTAGCGAGGTCAGCGGCGTCCTGAGCCTGCTGGAAAATCAAGGCGTCTTTGTAGATTTTATCGGCGAAAAGCTGGGCCCCGTCACAGGAGACAGCGGGAGCCGGGTAGAGATCAATGAAACGTTTAAAACAAAATTCCCGGTCCTCTACGATGCGCTCTATATTGTAGGGGGCTACGCCGGGAACCAGGCTGAATTCAACCAGCAGATCATGATATTTTACGATACGGCGTTCAGACATTATAAACCTGTGGGCATAGCCACCACCGTGCAGGAGTATATTGATCAGCTACAGGATAACAACACCCCCGGCATCATCTTTGCCAGGAATAACCCCAATTTCGGGGATGATTTTATGGCTGCCATTACCCAAAAACGCTTTTGGGACAGGGCAATCTACGAACAGCCCTCTCTGGCAGGTCAGCTCAGCTAAGGCGCCCCTAAGACAGAGGGATGAAGAAGCTGAGAGCAGATTCTATCGCCCGCACGGCCAGGTTGTTGTGCTCAATCTTAAAACGGTCCAGTTCGACACAGCAGGCTAGGTCACGGTTAAAAACATCTTCGTACTCTTCCGCCAGCGATCTGGATTCAAAGTACCCGTAGATCTCATCATCTATCTGCAGACTGCGCGTATTAAGATTGACTGTACCTATAGCCAAGCCACAATCATCGATCAGCATGGTTTTACCATGCATTATATCTTTGTACCCATAAATTTTGACCCCGCTGCCGATCAATTGACGCAGAAAAAAACGATTTAAGCTGCGGTTGAAAACACCGCCGGAGGCAAAAGAGAGCGATACCATCAGGCGTACATCTACGCCCAGGGCGGCTGAAATCTTTAAAGCGTTCAGTATTGTATCGGAAGGCCGAAAATAGGGGGTCTGAAGCCACACTCTTTTTCGAGCCTGAGAAATAAGGTTGGCATAGGCTAAATTGATCACCCCGGCATTGCTATTAAATAACCCATTTGCGACTATTTGAGCGCCTCTGCTCCCCTTCACCTTAGGCGCCGGAAAGTATCGCCTCAGGTCATGGTGAAGGTTAATACCGACTTTTCTTACGGAAGTAACCCAATCATAGAGGAAAACTTTTTGCAGATCGTGAACGGCACTGCCGGTGATACGGATATGAGTGTCCCGCCAATGTTTATCCCTCACACCATCTCTGTACTGGCTGCCTATATTCATCCCCCCGAGATAGCCGATCCGCCCGTCGATAATGACAATTTTCCTATGATTTCTATAGTTCACATAGCGGGTATACGGCCTGATGGGCAGAACGCTCCCCCCCGCTTTGCGCAGTTTTCTTACTAGGGGATATATAAAGGTGGCAAGACAGCCCACACCATCGTAAAGCAGCCTTACCTCCACCCCCTGCTTAACCTTCTCGATAAGCTGATCGATAAACTTTATGCCCATATCGTCCCTATGGATTGTAAAATAGATAACGTGGATGCTCTCCCCAGCCGCCTTTAAATCTTGAAAAAGCTCCTTGTACTTATCCACCCCGGCGGTAAAAATATCGATATTGTTGTCGCCGGTATAGATACTGCCGCAATATTTTTTATGAAAGGTTAGCCCTGTGGAGGAGGGCATATTAAAAAGGCTGTCCGTTTCGGCCACGATTTCATTCAGTTGATTCAAAATTTTTCCGTGGCGCTGTCGAATTATTCTTTTACGATACTCTGATACGCTATCGCTACCGATAAACCAGTACAGCAGCAATCCCAGACCGGGGAAAAAGGTCAGCACTAGGATCCAGCTGAATCGCTTCAACGGTTTTCTTTGGTCAAAGAAAATTAAAGAGATGATTAAAATTAGATAGATGATATAGGCGAGATAGTAGATATGGCGCATAATGACCCTCTTTTGCTGTTGTGAAGGACCCCCGGGATTTTACGGAGGCCTTGCCGATATGTTTTCGCTTTAAGCAGCGCTTTGCCTTCTTGAAGATAATCGCCGGGAACAATGAAACCCGTCCGGGCATCTCCTTATGCAAGAGCTTGTTGCCCGTTGCCTGGGGCTGGGCAATATAGCTGGCTCTTTTCAAATGGTCAAAGCAAACTTTTTTAGGGCGCTGGAGTCAAGTATACGGAAAGTAGCCAGATGGTATTCAATAACCCCTTCTTCCTGGAGCCGCCTTAACTCGCGCGACATGGAGGGGCGGGAAACATTTAAAAAATCTGCCATCCCGTTGCGGTTCATCGGCAGCGTAAAGATATCCCGCCCTTCTTTTAGGTGGTATTCCAGCAGAAGAGCGCAAATTCGGCTGCGCAGGCTTTTTATCATCAGGTAATTTACCTTTCGATTCAGCATCAGGGCCCTTTCTGAAACGATCCTAAGGATATTATCGATTAGTCGCCGGTGCCAGAGACAGTCCCGGGTGCACCCCCCCACAATTCTTTCCCTGGTGATAAAGAGCGCTTTTGAGCTTTCCTGCGCTTGTACAGTGGCTGGCCAACGCGGTTTCCCTGCAAAGGCGGCGATCTCACCGAAAAGATCGCCGGGCTCAAGGATCGCCATCACCACCCGGGCACCTGCGGCGCTCTCCTTGATCACGGCAGCTTTACCCGCCGCAATCACACCGATACCGGAGAGCTCTTCCCCCATAGTAGTAATATTTTCGCCCTTAAGGTACGTTACTTCCCGCGGTTGCAGGCAATCCAGCATCATGGGCAGTTCTTCGCTTTCGATACCCGCGAAAAGGAGAGATGCAGCCAGAACAGAACCGTATTTTTTATACAGGAACAGTACCCCCGTTATTTTGTAGCTGTGGCTACCGATTTGCCGACCCAATTATACTATACTGAAACCGGTACGACCAGGCAAAAAAGGAGGAACCCTGAGATGAAACGCAAGATTATTAAAATAGATCCTGACAAATGTGACGGCTGCGGCCTCTGTATCGAAGCCTGCTCCGAAGGAGCGCTACAGCTTGTCGATGGCAAAGCTAAACTGGTTTCGGAGTCTTACTGCGACGGGCTCGGCGACTGCCTACCGGAATGCCCCACCGGCGCCATCAGCATTGAAGAAAGGGAGGCAGCCCCCTTTGACGAGGCTGCAGTTAAAAGATATCTGGAGAAAAAAGAAGCTGTAGAAGGCGGCGCTGGAGCGACAACCTGCTCAGCTGTAAACCTGGACTGCGGCTGCCCCGGCACGGAGGTAAGAGCGATTCAACCGGCCGCTTCAGCACCTGTGGAGGGCCCGCCGGCAGGCTCTGCCTTCGCTTCACAGCTGCGGCAGTGGCCCTGCCAGCTGCGCCTGATACCGGCCCACGCACCTTACCTGGATCAGGCACACCTGCTCATCGCCGCAGACTGTACCGCTTATGCTTATGCCAGTATCCATGAATTCATGCGCGGCAAAATTACCGCAATTGCCTGCCCGAAACTCGACTCCTTCGATTATGCCGCCAAACTAACCGATATACTGGGACAGCATAAGATCAAAGGCATCGTTCTCCTGAAGATGGAGGTGCCCTGCTGCGGAGGGCTGCTGGAAGCCGTGAAAACAGCCCTGCGCCGCAGCGGTAAGCTGATTCCCTGGCACGTGGTGACCATATCGAAGGACGGCAAGATCATCGAGGAGCTGTAAAGAACGGAAAGAACTGCCCGGCGGGGCAGCTGATGCTGCTCCGAGCTGCTTCCAAATCCCATCTTCATATGATCTTTATCAGACGGCAGGAAACAACTGCATGTCGTAGAATATTCTGTATTAACGGTAAAAGCAGCGCGCTCGCTGTCCGGGCAGCTCGCTATAATTGCTCTGCGTGCACAGCTGGGCCTCTTTACCGTGATAAAAAGGCGGGGATATTATATGTCTTATTGCAGCCACTGCGGTGCCAAAGTTACGCCGGGGAAACGATTTTGCCAGAATTGCGGGCAGGAGCTAGCCGGGTTTTCCAGGATTAGGCCAAAAAGAAAAACCGGCATTATATTCACCTTATCAATAGTCCTAATTATGGCGGCCATAGCGGCGGAAGCGGTGCTGCTCATATATAAATACAACGAGGAAGATACCCGGGAGGAGCAGCTGGCGGAGCACCAGAGGGAGGAGCAGGCTGAAATTAAGAAAAGCGAGCCAAAGGAGCCTGCAGAGCCCCCCGGTGGGGCGCCGGTAAAACCGGAGGGCCGGGAGATCTACGCTGCCCTGAGCGATCAGGAAATACGAAGCCTCAACATTTTTTTAAGCAATTTCAGTGAAGCTAATTTTCAGCGCTATGACGCTAATCAAAAATATACCGCCTCCAACAGCCTGCCGCTGATCAATTTTGTGCATATGCATTATCATTTTAACCTCCATGACCAAATGGTGGGGGTGAGAAAAGGCGGAATTCAGTATACCGGGGTTTCGCTCGACAAACTTTCCGCCAAGCTCAACCGCTTCTTCTACAACCTAAACAGCACCCCCGCCTTTATCGAATCAGCGGTTAAAACCAGCAGCTGCGGATATCTTTCGGATGGGAAACACCTTCTGTGGGAGATGGCCGATGGCGCGCAGATCAACTATTTTTCCCAGGCTGTTAGCCTGGTGGAGAAGAAAGACGGTACCTTGAAGACGCAGATAGTGATCTACCAGTTGGAACGCCGGATGAATGACGGGTTGATTCATGGGGAGGTTCCCCACTGGGTCTACCAACCCTGCAGCGGGTGGTCCAGTACAAACAAGGCCGGTGTGACAAAGGTAGGTGCTGCTGCGGCAACCCTGGTCCGGTATGAATATCTGGGCAAGCCTTCCTATCAGCTTGTAAAATATGAGCTCCTGACACAATAGATCACTGCAACATCCCGGCAAAGCCCGGGCTGCTAGTAGCCGGGGTAACGGGCCCACCATTCCGGGCTCTCCTGGTAATTGATAAAGAGATCATCGGCTACTTCAATGAGAAGCTCTTTGAGCTCAATATTCTCCATCCATGCCCCGGGAATCGCCCCCAGCCCCAGGTACGCCCCCAAGATATTGCCGGCAATCGCCCCGGTGCTATCTGAGTCGCCATCGTGATTCACCGCGGCGATGAGCCCCTTCCTGAAATCATCCCTGTATTTCAGCGCACAGTAGATCGCTATGCCCAGGGCTTCTTCGCCGATCCAGCCCTCGCCCAGATGAGCAATGGCCTCCCTGTCGGAAAGTGCGCTACGGGAGAGAGTAGCCGCTTTGCTCAGGCTGGCGGTAGTCTCTTCATGACCTTCAAAACCGGCCAACACCGTCAGAGTTTCATCCAGGGCAGCCCCGAGTTCAGCCCCATCGATGATCACCCTCACCAGGTATGCTAGCGCCCCGGCTGAAAGATAGCCCGAGGGGTGCCCGTGGGTCAGGGCGGCGATCTCCGCCCCCATCTCAA
Organism: Bacillota bacterium; assembly: GCA_012840855.1. Classification (GTDB taxonomy): domain Bacteria; phylum Bacillota; class Dethiobacteria; order DTU022; family DTU022; genus JAAZPQ01. The sequence continues at coordinate 8,966 of DUVX01000124.1, forward strand.
AAGCTCTTTCTTTGAGACATAGAAGGCCCACTGGCGCCACTCGCATCACCCCGCCGCAGCCCTTGCTGTTGTTTATCGGTCTCGCCATGCTGCCCTCCTCACCGCTGGAAAGGGCGGCAAGACAGGTGTTCCCCGGGGCTCTGCGGACGTGCAGCTCTTCCACATCGAGCAACCGGCCATCGTAGATCCACTCATAACGCTCTCTCCGGGGAGAACCCTGGGTCAGCAACCACCGCTGGTAAGCATGGAAAACAACCATCACCGGATTGCAGATCCCCCGTTCAGAATACCTGCTCTGGGCTCTGAGGAGTCCCTCTGCTGTAAAGAGGGTCATCTGAGTGTCATCGGTGATCTCCGCTTTGCCGGAAGGACCTAATTCCGGTTCGCTGATCCCCCCGCTGCCGTAGCGTTGCACGATCTCCTCCATCTTCAAGAACTCCACAGGCCAGCCGAGAGCATCGCCCACGGCGCCGCCCACGAGGCACCCTCTAAAATATTCCTTCTCTCTTTTCATCGGTCGCCCCTCCTTTGCTCTTCCCCCCCGGTAGGCACCATTGCTCAACTAAAAGCAACTCTTCTTCGCAAGGCATCGAGCCAGGGTTCAAGCCCCTTTTCCTCGAAGACCGTGCTTTCCACTATCTCTATCTGCGGGTTGGTCCGATAAGCAAATTCCTTACACAGTTCCCTTTTGAAGCGCAGATGCGGCAAAAGATCTACCTTGGTAAGTACCATCAGACGCGCCAGGCTGAAAGCCTGCGGATATTTGACGGGCTTATCCTCACCTTCGGTTACGCTCATGATCACCGTTTTTTCATTTTCGCCGAGATCGAAGGATGACGGGCAGACCAGATTGCCCACATTCTCTATGAAGATAAGGTCGAGCCCTTTGAGCGGTAGATGTTCCAGCGCCTCCCGCACCTGAGCGGCATTCAGATGACAGCCGCCGCGGGTGTTAATCTGGATTACAGGCGTACCCGTTTCGGCAATTCTCTGGGCATCGTGGGCCGTCTGCTGATCACCCTCGATGACAGCGCAGCTCAGTTCGCCGCGAAGCCGCCAGAGCGTCTCCACCAGCAGGCTGGTCTTGCCCGCGCCGGGCGAGCTGATCAGGTTGAGCACATGGATACCCTCTTCATTGAACAAAGCCCGGTTCTGAGCGGCAACAAGATCATTGGCCTCGAGGACGCTCTGCTCCAAAGTGATCACGCGCTGATTACGCGCCGCCTCCTCATCAAGATCGCCGATCACAGCAGGTTGGCGGTAACCTTCTATCTTTTTGCTCATCTTACTCTCCCTCTATTGATTTGACCAACACCTCGCGGCCCCGGATTACATTGAACTGATCCTTCATGCAGGTGGGGCAGCGGAGATCATCGATCTCACCCAGGTATTCATTCTCGCATTCGCCGCAGTAGAGCAGCAGCGGCGGTACCAGGATCACGATCTCCGCCTGCTCAAGAGCGGTCCCTTTTTTAATCGCCGCAAAAGCGAACCGGAGCAGATCCGGTTCTACCCCGCTGAACTGGCCGATCTCCAGCACCACGCGAGCAATACGGCTAAGATTATTTAAAGCGGCGGCCTTATCCACAATATGAAGGATCTTTTCGGCGATACTGACCTCGTGTATGGTAATCCTTCCCTAATCCTTTATTCCCTTGATCTTGTTCATAATCAGACCGACCGCCGATTCACGGGTGATCTGTTTCCAGAGAGCTTCATTGCTCTTGTGAATACGCGGGTGTTTTCCGCGTGGAACCAGCCTGAGCACACCCTCATGGCCCAGCTCCTGGCAACGGCTGACGCAGAGCCCGCAACCGATGCACCGCTTATGATCTACGGTGAGGACGCCGTTGTATGAAAGAGCGTCCATGGGACAGAGCTCTGCACAAAGCTCCAGGCCGGGGAAGTTCTTGCCGCTGTAGCGGATCATGTATCGCGAGGGGCCACCGGCATTTCCTTGATCCCGTTTGAGCACGCTTAAAAGAATGCACGAGCAGGGGCAGCAGTTGCACAGCGAGCGGATCCTTCCCTCAGCGTTATCCACAAAATGGACGAGCCCCTCCCGCTCGCAGCCCTGTAATATCTGCAACGCTTCGGCATGGTCGATCCTGCGCGCCAGGCCCGCCTCGAGAAGCGTCTCGGCAAGTTCGTTGAAGGTGAGGCATGTCTCCAGCGGATGGCCGCAATCTTTGCCGACAATCTTGCGAGCGGCGCGGCAGTAGCAGTCCGCCACCGCCACGAGCGGCTCGGCTTTTACCATCTCTGAGGCGATATCCAGCGGCAGCACCGTCCGGGGATCGCTGACCGCTTGATCCACGTTAACCTGTTTCGTCTCCCCGGTAAGGGTTTTTTCTACCGGCAGGACCCGGTAGAAAGGGGTTCTGTTGGGGGTTAGCCCCACCTCCCCCTCAATGGCCGCATCCATCAACCCGGCAAAGACCTTCCGGCGGGAGCTGTCCTCCTTTATCCGTACCTACTGCTCGGACATATGAACGATATTGCCCCGTTCATAGGTACGCCCTCCCGGCCGGGTGTAACGCATGATCATCCCCTGCTCCACAAGCCGGGTCGCCCGCCTGTTAAATTCTTTTTCGTCGATCCCCGCCCGCCTGGCCCTAGAAAATAATTTTTTTTCCGCGATGCTGCCGTTGAAGGGCAGCAAAAAAAAGACCCGTAGCTCCTCCCGCGTAACGGTCTCTTTCATCGCCTGCAAAAATTTATCCTTATCGGGCAGCTCCCCGATGGCAAAACAGTAGTAGCGCAGCAGATCCTGGTATAGATCCTTCATTATTTACCCTCCCCTGGATCGATCAATTCTCCAACGTTCACAATTTTCCTTCTCTGTGCAAATATCTGACTGCAGAAAAGCCTATGGGTTGCGCCCTCCCCCCCACAGAGGCCCTTTATCTATAACCTGTGAATTTCTATGTATTTTTTAGAAATGATTTGGATATTATACCGTAGCAGCCTAGCCCTGGAGATTACTGGCAAACCTGCACTGAGGATGCCCAAATAGATCCCTTCCGACAGGAACCCCCGGTGCAACAAAGTAACCGTCCTGCCCTGCGAAGCATCACCACGGGGCTGTATTTCGAACAGAGGTGAACAGTATGAAAAGAAAGACGCTGTGTCTGGTCCTTACCAGCTTGACAATCATGCTGATGCTGGGAGCGGGGCTGCCAATAAGCAGTTCGGCCGGAGCAGCCGTTGGGGCGAAGCCCACCAGGATAAAAAACACCCCGCCGATCTTTCCAGCCACGGCCGCCAGTTACACCGATACCATCGCCGTTAAGAAAACTGCCGCGCGTGCGCCCGGCTGCCGCGCTTACGAGGTCACATTAGAGATTACCGGAACCCCACCGCCGGAAAAGCCCGTAGACGTGATCCTGGTGATCGACCGCTCTGGCAGCATGAAAGACGGCAGCCCCAGATCGGCCATGGAATATGCAAAAGAAGCGGCCCGCAGTTTTGCCGGGCAGGTGCTGCAAAACAGTAACAACCGGGTAGCGGTGGTCAGTTTCGCCTACCCCGGTACCACTTTGGGTTATGGCGCCCAAAGCGATGCGCGTACCGATCTTAATTTTTCCAGCAACAACACCCAGGTTAAAAACATAATCAGCGGGCTTAAAGCTGATGGAGGCACCAACAGCGAAGCCGGTTTTCTCCAGGCAAAAACTTTGATGATGAGTAACGGACGCAGCGAAGTCGTCAAGGCAATTGTCTTTCTCACAGATGGTGTGCCCACAGTAAGCAACGGCCAGCGCTACGGGCCCAGCGATCCAACAGTACATAATACCCATACCAGAGCTGCTTATGAAGCCGGGCAGGGATGCCATGCCCTGGGCTATCAAGTGTTCACCGTGAACCTTTTAACGGGCGTTCCCGGCAAATGTCAGGGAGTGGCCAGGGATACAATGACCCGGGCCCAGAATGCAGGATACTATGAAACCAATTCTGCCGCAGATCTGAGCGCTATTTACGACCAGATCTCTCAAGTGATCAATTATTCAGCTAAAAACGCCATGGTTGTCGACAAAATACCGACGGAGCATTTTGAATTTATGAATTTTACAGGTGCCCCTATCGGCCTGGCACCGCAATATGACCCGGATACAGGGACTATCACCTGGGATGCCGGCACCATCGGCACCGGGACCGTTCTGAAATACAAGATCAGGGCGAAAGAAAACTTTGGGGGCGGTAGCGGTATTCCCACCAACGTGGAGGCTATCTTAACCTATACCGATATCAACGGCAACCCCGAACAAAACAAGGTTTTTCCGGTACCAACAGTAGATGTGCCGCCGCCGTTAATAGTAAACGCCGGCCCGGATCGAGAGGTTGTTTTGGGAGCAAGTATCGGTATAGGGGATAATCTTGCGGTAAGCGGCGGGACCGGGCCATACACCTACCGGTGGAGCTGTGACAGCGCTCCTGGCTGGTTTTCTACAGAGCAAAACCCGGAAATATCCCCAGAGGCAGACGCTGTCTACACGATTGAAGTCAGGGACAGCTTTGGCTGCTTTGTATCTGATCAGATAGAGGTAACAGTGCTAAAAGGGACCATCACTATCAACAAGGTGGTGCAGAAGGGCAGCAAAACTAAAAAATTCGCCATCATTGTCCAGGGGGAAGGCCTAGTCTGGAGCATGCTCCTGGCCGATGGAGAGTCAGCCCTGATCACGGGATTGGATCCGGGCAGCTATAGCGTCCGGGAAGTGGTACCCATGGGTTATGCATTGACAGGCATCACTCTACCCAGCGTGACTATCGGCCCGGACTCACCTAACGGCGCTGTAACCATCACCAACAAAAAAGTTAAAACGCCCTGGTTCTGGGATGAGGATGAAAAAGTGAACACCTTTACCGTGAGGGCTGCATTTTAAACGGTAACAACAGGGGGGATACAGGGATGGCTGCAAAGCATGGGATAAAAATGGGCACCATGATAAACAGTTTCATCATCATCCTGCTGACAGCGGCAGCGCTGCTGCTGGCGATCACTCTTCTGCAGAGCCAGCTGGCCGGGGTCGAGCCCTCCCTGGCCGGTTACCGTCTCTGTATCGTCAGGAGCGGCAGCATGGCGCCGGCGCTGAAGGTGGGCAGCGTAGTTGCAGTCCAGCCCCTGGCAGCCGAAAAAGTGCAGCCGGGTGATATCATTACCTTTCACAGCGGCGGCGGCAGCCTGATCACCCACCGGATCGATCGCCTCGAGACAGCAAATAACCGCCTGCTCTTCCACACGAAGGGAGACGCCAACAGCGCCCCTGACCCCCATCCTGTGCCGGCAGAGAGGCTCGTTGGAAAAGTGTTCTGTACGCTGCCCTATCTCGGTCACCTGCTGGCTTTCAGCAGGACCCGGAGGGGGCTGGCGATCCTTATTGCCCTGGCGTCATGCACTGCCCTTGCGGGGCCACTGGGCCGGTCCGTTAGTAAAAGAAAAAAGAAAAGGAAAGATAACCGTCCCGTCGGGGAGGTGAGAAACAGGTAGGGCTGCAACGCCCCTGAAATCCTTAAGTAAAAGAGCTAAGAATTTGTTCTGATGAGAACACAGCCAACAATGATTATTAGGAGGTAGATTCCAATGAAAAAGAAAGTTCTGATCATCCTGGCGGTGCTGACCCTGTCAGCCCTTCTGGCCGCTGGTACTTGGGCCTGGTTTACTGCGCAGGCAGATCCAGTGACCAACACCTTCACCGCGGGGACAGTGGCAATTGAGCTGCATGATGAGTTTGCTGAAGGTGGAATCGATAACTGGAACCCAGGCGACTGTACCAACAAAGTGATCTATGTAGAGAACACCGGCTCTAAAGCAGCCCGGGTGCGGGTGAGGCTGACAATGGCCTGGTATGACGGAGAAGAAGAAGAATTAGCGCTGTCAACCGACAACGTGGATTTAGGCGATTTAGGCGAAGGTTGGACGCTCGATGAAGACGGATGGTACTATTATGAACCTGCCCTGGAGGGAACGAAAGCTGGCAGCGATAATGCAAAAACATCCAATCTGATCGAGAAAGTATGCCTCGACGGCCCCAGCACAGGCAATGAATACCAGGGCAAGACTTTGCAGATCAAAGTAGAAGCGCAGGCGATCCAGGCCAGCAACAACGCCACCTGGGAAGACTGGACGGAATCAGGCGTGGAGGCAAACGGAGATAACTGAGGATAAAGCACGGGAACACCGGGTTGGGGCGGGCTCACCCCCACCCCGGCCCTCCCCCATCAAGGGGGAGGGAGAATGTTTTAAGCCTTCCTTATCAAGGGGGAGGGAGAATGTTTTAAGCCTTCCTTATCAAGGGGAAGGGAGAATGTTTTAAGCCTTCCTTATCAAGAGGAAGGGAGAATGTTTTGAGCCTTCCCCGTTAACGGTAAAGAACTACGGAGATGGCTATCCCACCCGGGGGAAAGTAAAATCGAGAGCATCCCCTCCGCGTTCCCTCTCCCCTTGCGGGAGAGGGATAGGGAGAGGGGGAGCATTACTGAGAGGCAGGAGGTGTACTGAATGAAGCGAGCTGTATTCATTGGCCTTGCTGTCCTGGCGCTGACGGCGCTGCTGGGAACAGGCGCCTGGGCCTGGTTTAGCGCCGGGGCGGAAGCAACGAATACCCTGACCGCCGGTACAGTGGAGATCGGGATCAATGAAGAGTACACGCCCGTTACCGAATGGATACCGGGCCAGAAATCCGAGAAAATGCTCTGGGTGAAGAGCTCGGGTACCAAGGCCGCCTATGTCCGGGTGGCGCTGATACCGGTGTGGGGACACCTGAGGGGGGATGAATTTATCGCCGAGCCTGCTTTGCCAGTGAGCAATGTGGAGCTGCATTGGGATGAAGCTCACTGGGTCTATGCCGACGGCTGGTATTACTACAAAGCTATCCTAGCGGCGGAAGCGGAAACCGCCCCGCTGCTTTCTTCGGTAACGCTGAGCAGCGATACGGGCGATGAATACCGGGGCAAGGTCCTACAGATCGTGGCTGCTGCCGAGGCGGTGCAGGCTTCGCATGAAGCCTACAAAGAGACCTGGGGCATCGATACTTTACCCGATGGGGTGGAGCTATGAGTAATGGGGACGGTGACTTTTACTCATCCTTGCAGGGATTACAAGGGTGAGCGGGTAATCCGTGAACAATAAACGGGGTCACTGCGAGTGAGTAATGGGGACGGTTCCTTTTACTCACAGGCGGTTGGGTTTCCGCCCGCCGATGTTAAATCCCCCCTGGCCCCCCTTTATCAAAGGTGATCTTTACCCATACATAACACCGGGGGGGTAAAGGCCACCGGTTACGTCGGGGGTGGCATTCCCCTTTGTGCAAAAATCTCGTACATCTCTGCTGCTGTTTCCAAACTTTGCAGCCCTC